>NZ_QTPW01000006.1:0-308110 GCF_003857965.1 Burkholderia sp. Bp9031 | reverse complement strand
GCCGCGACCTTCGCGAGCGAGCCGCCGAATTTGCCGACCGCGGTCCGCGCGGCCGATACGATCACTACGTCCGTCATTTCCGTTTCCTCCGGGCCCGCACGACACGGCGCATCGCTACCGGCCCTGTTAAAAAAACTGCGGTGCACCGGACAGCGTGCGCCGCTGTCCGGTTTTCGTCAATCGCGCTGCAACACGTAGCGGCCCGGCGCCGGCTCGATCACAGGGAACTGCGCGGAACCGGCCTTGGCGGGCGGCGCCACCTTGCGGCCGCCATATTGATCGAGCCACTCGACCCACGTCGTCCACCAGCTGCCCGGCTGCTCGGACGCGCCGGCAAACCAGGCGTCCGCGGATTCGGGCAGGTCGTTGTCGTTGACCCAGTAGCTGCGCTTCTTCTTCGCCGGCGGATTGATCACGCCCGCGATGTGACCCGACGCGCCGAGCACGAACTTCAGCGGGCCCGTCAGGATCGACGTCGACGCGTAGGCCGTCTGCCACGGCACGATGTGATCCTCGCGCGACCCGTAGATGAAGGTCGGCACGTCGATGCGCGACAGGTCGACGGATTCGCCGCACACGGTCAGCGCGCCCGGGACGCGGAGCTTGTTCTCGAGATAGGTATTGCGCAGGTACCACGCGTACATCGGACCCGGCAGGCTTGTCGAGTCGCTGTTCCAGTACAGCAGGTCGAACGCGGCAGGCGTGCGGCCCTTCAGGTAGTTGTCGACGACGTAGTTCCACACGAGATCGTTCGGCCGCAGGAACGAGAACGTGTTCGCGAACTCGACGCCGCGCATCAGCCCCGGTGCCGCGCCGTTCTTGCCGCCGATGGTCTGCTCGCGCATCTGCACGTGCGCCTCGTCGACGAACACGTCGAGGATGCCGGTGTCGGAGAAGTCGAGCATCGCGGTCAGCAGCGTCATCGACGCGGCCGGATGTTCGCCGCGCGCGGCGAGCACCGACAACGCGGTCGCGAGCATCGTGCCGCCGACGCAGAAGCCGAGCGTGTTGATCTGCTCGCGGCCGCTGACCTGCTGCACGGCGTCGATCGCCGCGAGCAGCCCTTCGTTCATGTAGTCGTCCCACGTCTTGTGCGCCACCGACGCATCGGCGTTGCGCCACGACACGAGGAACACCTGATGGCCGTTCGACAGCGCATGTGCGACGAGCGAATTCTCGGGCTGCAGGTCGAGGATGTAGAACTTGTTGATGCACGGCGGCACGATCAGGAGCGGCCGCTCGAACACCTTGTCCGTCTTCGGCGTGTACTGGATCAGCTGGATCAGGTCGTTCTCGTAGACGACCGCGCCTTCGGTACACCCGAGGTTCTTGCCGACCACGAACTGCGATTCGTCGGTCTGCGAAATTTTGCCGCGCTGCATGTCGCCGAGCAGGTTCATCATCCCCTGCCGCAGGCTTTCGCCCTGCGTCTCGAGGATCGATTTCTGGGCATCGGGATTGAGCGCGAGGAAGTTGCTCGGCGCGGCGGCGGCCGTCCATTGCTGGACGGAGAAACGGATGCGTTCGCGCGTCTTCGGATCGGTCTCGAGCGCGTCGGCCAGTTCCTGCAGGTAGCGCGCGTTGAGCAGATACCACGCAGCCGCGAACGCATGCGCGGGCGACGCCTTCCACGCATCCGCGCTGAAGCGGCGGTCCTTCAGTTCGGGCGACTCGAGCTTCGCGGCCGCGGACTGCTGCATCAGCGTCATGCAGTCGCGCGCATAGTCGGCCTGCAACTTCTGGAGCCGTTCGGGCGGGATCGCGGCGACCGGCAGCTTCAGCCCCGCGAACGGCGATGCCAGGCCGCCAAAGCTGCCCAGGTCGGGCATCGACGGCATCTGGAACGGAATCGATGTCGGGAACTGGAATGCGGCGAACGGATTCGCGGGGGTTGCCGCCGTGGCGGCACGTGCCGGATCGGCGAAACCGCGCCATGCGTTCAGCCATGCCTCGAACATCTGCTGCATCGGCTGGGTAGCCTGGCCGAATCCGGTGCTGCCTGCGGAAGTGTCCGTCTGAGCGGACGTCGACGAATTTTTCGATGCTGTCATTACCTGCCTTACCGGTGATTCGTGAGCGTCAATCGTGAAATCCTGCTCGCGCGCGGCGTGCCGGCTGCGAGCCGGGCCGTCATGCTCTGGAGAGGCGTCTCCAGATTCTGCCGCAGTGCGGTATTTTTATCATTATCGTTTTCCCCATGTGAAGCACTGCGTCAAACCACTGAACATTTCCGCTCGGAGATAATCCACGCGCAACAGACGGGACAAGGCTTCCGGCGAAACATGAAACATTTTGATTGACTTGACTTCGCGATTATTCATTCGGCTGTCCATACAACACCGCGTTGACGCGTCAATATCGAGATAACCCGATTTTGCAGCGCAACAACCCGCGCGCGCAAGCGCGCGCTCAGCCGTCAATCGGCCAGCCAGATCGCCGCCGCCATGCGACCGGTCACGCGGTCGCGCCGGTACGAATAGAAGCGCGCGTGTTCGGTGACCGTGCAGGCGGACCCGCCACTCACGTGCGCAACGCCCGCACGGGCGAGGCGCAGGCGCGCGAGCGCGTGGAGGTCGGCGAGGAACTTGCCGGGCGCGCCGTCGATCGCGACGAACGCTTGCCGCGTCTCATCATGCTCCGACTGCGGAGCCGTGTCGAGAAACGCGTCACGCACGTCGGCGCCGACTTCGAACGCCCGCGGCCCGATCGCGGGGCCGAGGTACGCACGGAGTTCATTCGTCGCGCCGCCGGCGAGCGCCGCGACGCGGGCCGCGGTCTGCTCGACGATGCCGGCCGCGAGCCCGCGCCAGCCTGCATGCGCGGCGCCCACCGCCCGGCCCTGCGCGTCGCACAGCAGCACTGGCAGGCAATCCGCGACCATCACGACGCAGACGGCGCCCGCGCGGTCCGTCACACTCGCGTCGGCCCGCACGGGCGCCGCGGCACCCGGCGCGGCCTCGATCACCTCATCGGCGCGCACGATCTGCGCGCCGTGAACCTGTTCGAGCCATGCCGCGCGCGACTGTCCTGCCAGCGCGAGCAAGCGCGCGCGATTCGCGGCAACGTGATCGGGATCGTCACCGGTATGCAGGCCGAGATTCATTCCGCCCGGCAACGCGGCACCGTCCTGCCAGCGCCCGTACGGGCCCTCGCTCACGCCGCCGGCGCGCGTCGTGATCAGCGCGCGTACGCGCGGCGACACCTGCCAGTCGGGCTGTATGCAGTCCTGCCACGTCAACGGCGCCAGGTTCGTCATCGGCACTCACTCCTCCTCATCGTCCGGCTCCGACTCGTCGTCGTAATCCTCGTCGTGATCCTGATACTCGCCGGCGAAATCGTCATCGTCGTAGATGCCGTCTTCATCGTCGAATTCCTCGTCACCCTGCCCGAAACCGAGCGCCGCGACGAGCGCGTTCATGTCGTCCGGCAACGGGCAGCGCCACTGCATCGTCTTGCCCGTGACCGGATGCACGAGGCCGAGCCGCCAGGCGTGCAGCGCCTGCCGCGCGAACCCGTCCGGCAGCGGCGCGACCGAGCGCTTGCCGCGCGCGCGGCCGTACACCGGATCGCCGAGCAACGGATGCCCGACATGCGAGCAGTGCACGCGGATCTGGTGCGTGCGGCCGGTTTCGAGGTCGCACTGGATCGCGGACACCGGCTGACGTTGCCACATGCATGTGTCAACCGTGCGGAAATGCGTGCGCGCGGGCTTGCCCGACGCGCCTGTGACGACGGCCATGCGCGTGCGCTCGCGCGGATCGCGGCCGATCGGTGCGTCGATCGTGCCGTCTTCGGGCATCGTGCCCCACACGAGCGCAAAATAGCGGCGCTTGACCGTGCGCGCCTGTAGCTGGCGCACGAGGTCGGTCTGCGCGGCGAGCGTGCGGGCGACCACCATCAGGCCGGACGTTTCCTTGTCGAGCCGGTGCACGATCCCGGCACGCGGCAGGCCGGCCGCCGCGTCGCCGTAGCGGTGCAGCAGCCCGTTCAGGATCGTGCCGCTCCAGTTGCCGGCGGCCGGATGGACGACGACGCCCGCCGGCTTGTTGATGACGACGAGCGCGTCGTCCTCGTAGATCACGTCGAGCGGCACGGGCTCCGGCGTGAACGCGAGCTGCTCGGGAAGCAGGTCGGGCACGAGCTCGATCCTCGCGCCGAGCGGCACCGGCTGGCGGATCTTCGCGGGCGCGCCGTCGACCAGCACGCGCTGCGCCTCGATCCAGCTTTGCAGGCGGCTGCGCGAGAATTCGGGGAACAGCTGGGCAAGCGCCTTGTCGAGGCGTTCTCCCGCGAGCGACAGCGGCACTTCGACGATGCGCGGCGCCTCGTCGACCGCGGCGGACGGCACGACAGGCGGCTGCATCGCGTCTGCAGCCAGATCGTCATCGGGGGAATCCCCCGACGCAGCGTCGGCGGGCCGATCGCTTGGGCTATAATCTTCGCGATTTGACTTGCCCCGCGGGGCATTCTGCGAACTTGAACGGGTCATTTAGACTGGGTCACCGAGACTTGAAGCTAGGACATGCGAGCATGATGAATTCGACCAAACGTACGGCCAAGACCGTCGCCGCCCGAGCTGCGGTGGTAGCGGCCGCGGCCCTCATCGCCGGCTGCCACGGCTTGCCGCAGAAGCAGGACGAGACGGCTACCTGGTCGAACAACAAATTATACTCAGAGGCCCAGGACGCACTGTCCGGCGGCGACTGGGGCAAGTGCGCGAAATATTTCGAATCGCTGCAAGGCCGCGATCCGTTCGGCCATTTCGCGCAACAGGCGCAGATCAACGTCGCGTACTGCAACTGGAAGGACAACGAAGCGGCAGCCGCCGACCAGGCCGTCGACCGCTTCATCCAGCTCCACCCGGATCACCCGGATATCCCGTACGCGTACTACCTGAAGGGGATGATCCACTTCAACGACGATCTCGGCCTGTTCGGCCGCTTCTCCGGCCAGGACATGAGCGAACGCGATCCGCAGGCACTGCGCGAATCGTACGATGCGTTCAAGGTCGTCGTCGACCGCTACCCGAAGAGCAAGTACGCGCCCGACGCCGCAGCGCGGATGCGCTACATCGTCAATGCGCTCGCGTCGCACGAAGTGCACGCGGCCGACTACTACTATCGGCGCGGCGCCTATGTCGCGGCAATCAACCGCGCGCAGCTCGCGATCAAGGACTACAAGGGCGCGCCGGCGATCGAGGACGCGCTGCACATCATGATCCTGTCGTACGGCAAGCTGAACCAGCCGCAACTCGCGGAAGACACGAAGCGCGTGCTCGCGGGGACCTTCCCGGACAGCCCGTACATCACCGGCCACTCGCGTCCCGGCACGAAGAAGTCGTGGTGGCAGTTCTGAGCGACACTCGCTGCACAATAAAAAACCCGGCCATCGAGCCGGGTTTTTTATTGGCGCCGCCCGTAACAGGCGGCGGTGCGGTTACGCGCGTTTCTCCGCGCGATGTTCGTCGAAGAAATCCTGCACGACCGCGATCTCGCGCGTGCGCTTGAACGGCGGCAGGCTCTGCCAGATGCGGCGACCGTACGGCTTGTCGACGAGCCGCGTGTCGCAGATCATCAGCACGCCGCGATCCGTCTCCGCGCGAATCAGGCGGCCCGCGCCCTGCTTCAGCGTGATCACGGCCTGCGGCAGCTGGTGAACCGCGAACGGGCTCAAGCCCTTCTTGGTCAGCGCATCGAGTCGCGCGGCCAGCACCGGATCGTCGGGCGGCGCGAACGGCAGCTTGTCGATCACGACGAGCGACAGCGCATCGCCGCGCACGTCGACGCCTTCCCAGAAGCTCTGGCTGCCGACAAGGATCGCATTGCCGTACGAACGGAAGCGATCGAGCAACTCGGTGCGGCTGGCATCACCCTGCACCAGCAGCGGCGTATTCCAGCCGCGCGACTCGATCACGTCGCGCAGCTTCGACGCGATCCGGTCAACCGCGCGCAGCGTCGTGCACAGCATGAAGACGCCGCCGCCCGATGCCTCGATCGCCGGCAGCGCGGCATCGAACACGGCGTCGGTGAACGCCGGCGACGAAGGCTGCGGCAGGTTGCGCGGCACGTACAGCAGGCCTTGCGACTGATAGTCGAACGGGCTCGCGAGCGTCATCGAGCGCCGCGAGCTGAGGCCCATCTGGGCCGCGTAGTGCGTGAAGTCGCCGCGCACCGACAGCGTCGCCGACGTGAAGACCCACGCGCGCGGCACACCGGCGCGCTGCTTCGCGAAAATCGGCGCCACCGACAGCGGCGTTTCGTGCAGCTGGACGGTATGTGCGAACACTTCCACCCAGCGCACCTTCTCGTTCGGGTCGTCGGCAGCCGCCTTGTCGCCGGCTGCCGCGGCATCGGCTTTTTCGGCCGCTTGCGCCGCACCGGGCGCGACCCAGCCCGCGAGCAGGTCCTGCAATTCGCGCGCTCGCCGCAAGCACGCGCCGAGCGATTCCGCCCGCTCGGCCTGGCTCGCGAGCGCCGATGCGAGCGCATCGAGCGCCGCCTCGAGCGCGTCGAGCGCGCCGAACATCGGGTGATCGTCGCCCAGTTGCGCGAGCGACATGCGCACGATCTGGTCGTTCGCGAACGCCAGGCGCAAGTCGCGCGCCGCGCGTTCGAGATCGCCGCCGAGCTTCACCCACTCGACCGCATCGCGCGCATGGCTCAGCCCTTCGGCGACCGTGTCGCGCGCGAGTTCGAGGATCTGTGTGGTCGACAGCGTCTCGCCGAAGAACAGCGTGGCCGTCTCCGGCAACTGATGCGCTTCGTCGAAGATCACCGTGTTCGCGTTCGGCAGCAGTTCGGCCATCCCGGTGTCGCGCAGCATGATGTCCGCGAAGAACAGGTGATGGTTGACGACGACGATGTCCGCCTGCTGCGCCTCGCGCCGCGCCTGCATCACGAAGCATTCCTTGTAATGCGGGCACTCCTGGCCGAGGCAGTTGTCGCGCGTCGACGTGACCATCGCCCACACCGGCGCCGTCTCCGGCACGCTCGCGAGCTCGGCCTTGTCGCCGCTCTTCGTGATCTTCGCGAACCGGACGATTTCCTGCAGGTACGCGGTGTCCTGTCGCGACGGCAGGCGGCCGTTGTCGGCCGTGCGCTGCAGGTAGTAATGGCACAGGTAGTTCGAGCGGCCCTTGAGCATCGCGACCGTCACCGGCACCGCGAGCGCGTTGCGCACGGTCGGGATGTCGCGCTGGAACAGCTGGTCCTGCAAGTGCTTCGTGCCGGTCGACACGATCACCTTGCCGCCCCACAGCATCGCGGGCACCAGGTACGCATAGGTCTTGCCGGTACCGGTGCCGGCCTCGACGATCAGCGTGTTGTCGCCGGCGTCGCTGTTGGTGTCGGCCGCTGCATCGCCCGCGGCGGACTCAGCCGCCTTGTCGCCTTCGCCGAGGCGGCGCGCCGGCCGCTTGCGAGTTTCGAAGATCTCCGGTTCGGGCATCCGGCGCGCGGACGCCTCCATCGCGGACGCGACCGCGCGCGCCATCTCGATCTGCGACAGACGCGGGTGATAGCCGTCGAGCGCGCGCGCAAGCAGTCCGCCTTCACCGAAGATCGTGTCGAGTTCGTCGACGCGCTTGCGGCTCAGCTCGAAGGTGCCTTCGGGCGCACGAACGCGCCCGGCGGACGACGCGTCACGCCGGGCATCGGGGTTGGCTTCAAGCGGTGAATTCAAGGCAAGCGTTCCTGTGTCCAGCGCCCGAGCGGCGCCGGCGCTTGCCAGGCCGCGCTCAGGCGCGCTTATCCGGTTCCAGCTGCGATTGCAGCAAAATGATTTTGTCCTTGGCCGCCAGCTTTTCCTTCTTCAGCCGGTGCAGCGTGATGTCGTCGATGTCGGAGTGTCCTTCCTTCAGCTCGATCTCCCGAGCGAGCTGCTGGTGCTGCTCCTGCAATGCAGCCAAACGGTTGTGCAATTCCTGCTGCTGTTCCGTGGGACGGTTTTGCATATGCGCCTCCTCATCGAAGCAGCGCGCCGACTGGCGTGCCGGCACGCACGAGACTGATTCCGGATCAATCCAACACGTTACTGCCCCTGCTGTTGCTGCTTGGCCTTTTCGGCCGCTTCCCGCTGACGCCGCTCGACATCGGCCTGGTGCTGGGCGGCTTCCTTCTGCTTCTGCTCGTAGCGCGCGGCGTTGTCCGCCCGCTCCCGCGCCTTCTGCGCGGCCTGCTGGTGCGCCTGGTCGAGCTTGCGCTGGAAGTCCGCCTGCTTCTGGTCGTATGCCTGCTTGTTCGCAGCGTGCTGCGGCCCTTCCGCGCCGCGCTGCGCCTGCTTCAGTGCATTCTGCTCCTGCTTGTCGCGGAACGCAGCCGCGTTCGCCGCCTCGTTCGCCGCGCGCTGCGGCGCTTCCGCCGCGTTCTGCACCTGCTTCAGCGCCTGCTGCTGGTCGCGCTGCTGCGCCCGCACCGCGCGCTGTTCGTCGTCGAGCGCGAGCTGCTCCTGACGGATGCTTGCCCGCTCCTCGCGCATCCGGTCGCGCGCATTGCCGAGACAGTGATTGACGAAGAACTTGCTGTAGCAGTCGTGCTCCGCCACGGCATAACGATAATCGTTTTCCGCGGAACGTTGATTGAGCACTTTTTGACGGGCGTCAAAATCCTGCGTGGCGGAGGCCGCGACGGGCGCGGCGGCAGCGGCATCCGGCGCGGTTGCGCCCGATGCCTGCGCGTACGCGACGGCAGACCCTGCGGACAAAGCCGCGGCAAGCGCTGCGCCGAGCGCGACGAGAGAAATGCGGGAAGTTGGCAACGTCGTAGGAAAGCTGCGGGACATGTGTCAAATTCTATCACCCCCGGCTGGACGCTCCGCCATTTATGGCAAAATGCCCCGCTTCACTCACCCGCGGCATCTGGTCCGGCGGGCCCGTCTCGCAGCCCGCCGCGCGCGGTCTGCCGGCCCGCACCGCGATTTCAGCAGGCAGATCATCCACGACATGACGGAAACCGTAGCACTCAAGATCGTACAGCGCATCGCCACCGAACTGTCCGTCCAGCCGCGCCAGGTCGCGGCGGCAGTGCAACTCCTCGACGAAGGCTCGACCGTTCCGTTCATTGCCCGGTACCGCAAGGAAGTGACCGGCAACCTGGACGACACGCAGTTGCGCCAGTTGGAGGAGCGCCTCCTGTATCTGCGCGAACTCGAGGATCGCCGCGCGGCGATCCTGTCGAGCATCGACGAACAGGGCAAGCTGACCGACGAACTGCGCGCCGCGATCGACGCGGCCGACAGCAAGCAGGTGCTCGAAGACCTTTATCTGCCGTACAAGCCGAAGCGCCGCACGCGCGCGCAGATCGCCCGAGAAGCCGGCCTCGAGCCGCTCGCGCAGGCGCTGCTCGCGAATCCGCTGCTCGACCCGCAGACGGAAGCAGCCGCGTACGTCGATGCCGACAAGGGCGTTGCCGACGTGAAAGCCGCGCTCGACGGCGCGCGCGACATCCTGTCCGAGCAGTTCGGCGAAACCGCCGAACTGCTCGGCAAGCTGCGCGACTACCTGCACAGCCAGGGCGTCGTGTCGTCGGCCGTGGTCGAAGGCAAGGAAAACGAGGAAGGCGAGAAGTTCCGCGACTACTACGACTATGCGGAAACGATCCGGACCGTGCCGTCGCACCGCGCGCTCGCGCTGTTCCGTGGCCGCAATGCCGGCGTGCTGACCGTCAAGCTCGGCCTTGGCGAGGAACTCGACGCGCAGGTCCCGCATCCCGGCGAAGCGATGATCGCACGCCATTTCGGGATCGCAAACCAAAGCCGCCCGGCCGACAAGTGGCTGTCCGACGTGTGCCGCTGGTGCTGGCGCGTGAAGGTGCAGCCGCATATCGAGAACGAATTGCTCACGCAACTGCGTGAAACGGCGGAAGCCGAGGCGATCCGCGTGTTCGCGCGCAACCTGAAGGACCTGCTGCTGGCCGCGCCGGCCGGCCCGAAGGCCGTGATCGGTCTCGACCCCGGCCTGCGCACGGGCGTGAAGGTCGCCGTGGTCGACCGCACCGGCAAGCTGCTCGCGACCGACACGATCTACCCGCACGAGCCGCGCCGCGACTGGGCCGGCTCGCTCGCGAAGCTCGCGCGCATCGCCGCGCAGACGCAGGCCGAGCTGATCAGCATCGGCAACGGCACCGCATCCCGCGAAACCGACAAGCTCGCGAGCGAGCTGATCTCGAAGCACCCCGAACTGCGGCTGCAGAAGATCGTCGTGTCGGAAGCCGGCGCGTCGGTCTACTCGGCGTCCGAACTGGCCGCGAAGGAATTCCCGGAACTCGACGTATCGCTGCGCGGTGCCGTGTCGATTGCCCGCCGCCTGCAGGACCCGCTCGCCGAACTCGTGAAGATCGAGCCGAAGGCGATCGGCGTCGGCCAGTACCAGCACGACGTGAACCAGCGCGAACTCGCCCGCTCGCTCGACGCGGTGGTCGAGGATTGCGTGAACGCGGTCGGCGTCGACGCGAACACCGCGTCGGTTGCGCTGCTCGCGCGCGTATCGGGCCTGAACGCCACGCTCGCGCGCAACATCGTCGACTACCGCGACGCGAACGGGCCGTTCCCGTCGCGCGACCACCTGCGCAAGGTGCCGCGCCTCGGCGACAAGACCTTCGAACAGGCAGCCGGCTTCCTGCGCATCAACGGCGGCGAGAATCCGCTCGACCGCTCGTCGGTCCACCCGGAAGCCTACCCGGTCGTCGAACGGATCCTTGCGAAGATCAGCAAGCGGATCGACGACGTGCTCGGCAGCCGCGACGCGCTGTCCGGCCTGTCGCCGACGGAATTTGTTGACGAACGTTTCGGCCTGCCGACCGTGCGCGACATCCTGTCCGAACTCGAAAAACCGGGTCGTGACCCGCGCCCGGAATTCAAGACCGCAACGTTCCGCGACGGTGTGGAGAAGGTGTCCGACCTGATGCCGGGCATGCTGCTCGAAGGCGTCGTGACGAACGTCGCGGCATTCGGCGCGTTCGTGGATGTCGGCGTGCACCAGGACGGCCTCGTCCACGTGTCGGCGATGTCGACCAAGTTCATCAAGGATCCGCACGAAGTCGTGAAGGCCGGCCAGGTCGTCAAGGTCAAGGTGCTCGACGTCGACGTGAAGCGCCAGCGCATTGCGCTGACGATGCGCCTCGACGACGAAGCAGCCGCGCCCGGCATGGCGCCGCGCGGCGGCCAGGATCGCGGCAATGCCGGCCGCGGCACGGCCCGCCCGCAGCGTTCGCGCGAGCCGGAACCGGCCGGCGCGATGGCCGCGGCGTTCGCGAAGCTGAAGTGCTGAGCACGCGAAGGCTGTCGACGTAATAAAAAACCCGCCGAAAGGCGGGTTTTTTATTGCTCTCGCGAACGCGCTGCCGATAGGCATGGGCCGTATCCACGACCCTGCGCGCGCCGGTCAGATCTCGATCTTGGTGCCGAGCTCGACGACGCGGTTCGCCGGGATCGAGAAGAAGTCGGTCGGCTTCGCCGCGTTCTGGTGCATCCATGCGAACACGCGTTCGCGCCAGATCGACATGCCGGGCAGATGCGTCGGCACGACCGTTTCGCGCGCGAGGAAGAACGACGTGTCCATCAGCTCGAACGTCATGTCGTGCGTGCGGCCGAATTCCTCGAGCACGGCCTTCACGTCCGGCGTCTCGTTGAAGCCGTACTCGGCCTTGACGATGTACAGGCCGCCGCCCGCATCGCGCGAACTCAGGCGCTTGTCGTCGCGCACATACGGAATGTCGCGCGTGACGAACGTCAGGAAGATGGTCCGCTCGTGCAGCACCTTGTTGTGCTTCAGGTTGTGCAGCAGGCTGACGGGCACGAGCTTGTCGTTGCCGGTCAGGTAGATCGCGGTGCCCGACACGCGGTGCGGCGGATGCGCGAGCAGCCCCTGCAGGAACGGCTCGAGCGGGATACCGTCGGCGGCCGTGCGCTCCTTGACGATGTGGCGGCCCTTGTACCAGGTCATCAGCAGGAAGAACAGCAGCGCGCCGATGCCGAGCGGCAGCCAGCCGCCCTGCGCGACCTTCAGCAGGTTCGCGCCGAAGAAGCCGAGGTCGATCGCGAGGAACACCGCGATGATCGCGCCGACGAGCAGCCGGTTCCAGTTCCACACCTTCACCATCACGACGCACGCCAGCACGGTCGTGATCACCATCGTCGCCGTCACCGCGATGCCGTATGCGGCAGCGAGGTTGTCGGAGCTCTTGAAGCCGATCACGATGCAGAGAATCACGAACAGCAACAGCCAGTTCACGACCGGCACGTAAATCTGGCCGATCGCCAGCTCGGACGTATGCAGCACCTTCATGCGCGGCACGTAGCCAAGCTGGATGGCCTGCGACGTCAGCGAATACGCGCCCGAGATCACGGCCTGCGAAGCGATCACGGTCGCGACCGTCGACAGCACGACGAGCGGCAGCAGCGCCCAATCGGGCGCCATCAGGAAGAACGGGTTCTCGATCGCCTTCGAATTCTGGATCAGCAGCGCGCCCTGGCCGAAGTAGTTCAGCACGAGCGACGGCATCACGAGCCCGTACGCAGCGAGGCGGATCGGCTTCGCACCGAAGTGGCCCATGTCCGCATAGAGCGCTTCCGCACCGGTCAGCACCAGCACGACCGAACCCAGCACGACATAGGCCTGCAGCAGGTGATCCGCCATGAACGACGCCGCGTAGTACGGATTGACCGCTGCGATGATGCCCGGCACGCGCACGATGTGATACACGCCGAGTGCCGCGATTGCGACGAACCACAGCACCATGATCGGCCCGAACAGCTTGCCGACCAGCGCGGTGCCGTGGCGCTGGATCCAGAACAGCGCGATCAGGATCACGATCGTGATCGGCAGCACGAGGTGGGCCAGGTGCGGCGTCGCGATCTCGAGACCTTCGACCGCCGACATCACGGAGATCGCCGGCGTGATCACCGCATCGCCATAGAACATGCACGCGCCGAAGATGCCGAGCGCCATCAGTGCGCCCGCGACACGTGTTTTCGAGTCGAGCGGCCGCAGCGACAGCGCCATCAGCGCGAGCACGCCGCCTTCGCCGTTGTTGTCGGCTCGCATCACGAACAGCAGGTATTTGATGCCGACCACCAGGATGATGGCCCAGAACAGCAGCGAGATCACCCCGAGAATCGAGCCTTCGGTCAGCGGGATGCCGTGTGCGGGGCTGAACGCCTCCTTCAGCGAATACAGCGGGCTCGTGCCGATGTCGCCGAACACGACGCCGATGGCCGCTATCGCAAGCGCCCGCATCGAGTGTTGGTGCGTCGAATGCGCATGGGCTGCGTCGGTCGCCTGGATCGTGTCGTTCATATGAAGCGTAATAATCGGGTCCGGTTCGGACAAAACGAGCGCTATTCTACTCGCGCCCCCCTTAAACACCGTCCTGCCGTGTTGCCCTGAAACCACGTGATCCACGCCGCGCATGCAATCCTGCGCAAGCTGTGGCAGGGCTGCCATCATAGCCGGGGCCGCGCCGTCTGCCTACCGTGTACGCCGGTCGCCGCGCCCACCGGTTCGGCGCACCCAATAAAAAACGGCGCCGCGAGCGGCGCCGTACAAGGCTTTCCTTCAATTTGCCGGCCGCTTACGCGCCCGAACCGTCGCGCTGCGTGCGACCGCGCTTGATCCACGCCTCGAGGTTGTGCGGACGAACCGTATCCCACTCTTCGAACGGCTGATGAATCCACGGATTCGTCGGCAGATACTGCGCGTGGTAGTCGGGCTTCACCTTCGAGCAACCCTTGTACCAGAGCACGGCCGAACGCACGGCCGTGACGGACGGATAACGCTCCTTCAGGTGCTCCTGCACGCGCGCGAGCGTGACGCCCGAATCGACGAGATCGTCGACCAGCAGCACGTTGCCCTCGAGGTTGCCACGCGTCATCGTGATGTACTGCGCGATGTCGAGCTCACCCTGCTCGGTGCCGGCTGCTTCGCGGTACGAACTCGTCGCGAGAATCGCGAGCGGGACGTCATAGATGCGCGACAGTTGATCGCCGACGCGCAGACCGCCGCGCGCGAGGCACAGGATCTGGTCGAACTTCCAGCCCGATTCATGCACCTGCAGTGCGAGCAGCTCGATCAGACGATGGTATTCGTCCCAGCCTACCCACAGGTTCTTGTCGTCGTTGCGCGGATCGGTCATCAAGTCTGCCGCCGTCATCGTGATTTGCTGCGTCATGCTGAAAGTTACACCTTGAACGGATGGCGAAGCAGGATCGTTTCGTCGCGATCAGGCCCCGTCGAAACCATGTCGACCGGCACGCCGGCCACTTCCTGGACACGGGTCAGGTATGCCTGCGCATTCGCCGGCAGCGCGTCCCACGTCTTGATGCCGACGGTGCTTTCCTTCCAGCCGGCGAACGTTTCGTACACGGGTTCGCAACGCGCGACGTCTGCCGCACCGCGCGGCAGGATGTCCACGTCCTTGCCGTCGATCTTGTAGCCGACGCACAGCTTGACTTCATCGAGGCCGTCGAGCACGTCGAGCTTCGTCATGCAGAGGCCCGACACGCCGTTGATCTGGATCGAGCGGCGCAGTGCGGCTGCGTCGAGCCAGCCGGTGCGGCGCGGACGGCCGGTGACCGAGCCGAATTCCTTGCCGACGTTCGCCAGCGTGACGCCGACCTGGTCCTGACGCTGCGGATTGTCCGCATCGTACAGTTCGCTCGGGAACGGGCCCGAACCGACGCGCGTGCAGTATGCCTTCGTGATGCCAAGGATGTAGTTCAGCTTCTGCGGACCGACGCCGGCGCCGGCCGAAGCCGCACCCGCGACGCAGTTGCTCGACGTGACGAACGGATAGGTGCCATGGTCGATGTCGAGCAGCGTGCCTTGCGCGCCTTCGAACAGCAGGTTCTGACCGGCATTGTTCGCGTCGTACAGACGGCGCGACACGTCGGCCACCATCGGCTTCAGGCGATCGGCGTAGCCGAGCATCGTGTCGAGCGTGGCCTGGAAATCGACGGCCGCGCCACCCAGGTACTGGGTCAGCACGAAGTTGTGGAAATCGAGGTTTTCGCGCAGGCGGTCGGCGAAGGTCTTCGCGTCGAACAGGTCCTGCACGCGCAGCGCGCGGCGGCCGACCTTGTCTTCGTATGCGGGGCCGATGCCGCGGCCGGTCGTACCGATCTTGCCCGCGCCCTTGCGCGCTTCGCGCGCCTGGTCGATCGCGATGTGGTACGGCAGGATCAGCGTCGTGGCTTCGGAAATGAACAGGCGATCGCGCACGTTCACGCCGGCTTCTTCCAGCTCGCCGATTTCCTTGAACAGTGCCTCGGGGGACAGGACGACGCCGTTGCCGATGTAGCAGGCGACGCCTTCACGCATGATGCCCGACGGGATGAGGCGCAAGATGGTCTTCTTGCCGCCGATGATGAGGGTGTGGCCGGCGTTGTGGCCGCCCTGGAAACGCACGACGCCCTGAGCGTGGTCCGTCAGCCAGTCGACGATCTTACCCTTGCCTTCATCACCCCACTGCGTTCCCACGACGACGACATTGCGCCCGGGAGTCACGTTCACTGCGCTGGCAGACATGTTGATTCGTTAGCTGGTTAAAAACGTATTCTACCTATGTTCGCGGGCGATTCCGAATTTTTCCGTTTCGCTTCAACGATATGCACGCCAAACGACGGCCCGCGAACGCCTGTTTAACGGGGTTCGACCACCCACGCGCCGTTACGCTCGACGAGCGAACGGTCGCAGGCGAACTCGTCGAGCACGTGGTCGTGCCCCGGCAACGCCTGGATCACAACCTCGCCCGCATCGCGCAGCGCCCCGACGGCCGCGTTCAGTGCGTCGTCCTGCGCCCACGGCGCGAGAATCGCTGCGCCGCGCGCCTCGATCGGCGAAATCCGCGCGAGTTCGCGCAGGTCGAGCGAGAAGCCGGTTGCCGGGCGGGCGCGACCGTAGGCCTGGCCTACGTGGTCGTAACGACCGCCGCGCGCGATCGCGTTCGGCACGCCGTCGATGTACGCCGTAAACATCGCGCCGCTGTGGTACGCATAGCCGCGCAGATCGGCCAGATCGATCGCCACCTCGACGCCCTTCGCCTGGGCCGCGAGCTGCGCGAGATCGTCGAGCGCGCGCGTGATCTCGGGCAGCACCGGCAGCCGTGCGCGCGCCTCGTCGAGCACGCTTGCGTCGCCGTACAGATGCGGCAGCGCACGCAGCGCCGCGCGCGTGTCGGCGCCGAGATCATCGGTAAGTTCGTTCAGCAGCGGCACGTCCTTGCCCGACAGCGCGTCGTACAGCGCCTCGCCGCGCTCGGCGGCCTGCGCATCGCGCGCGAGCAACGCCGCGAGCACGCCCGCGTGGCAGAGGTCCAGACGGATCCGCGACAGCCCCGCGAGGTGCAGCGCGTCGAGCATCAGCTGCTGAATCTCGAGATCGGCTTCCAGCCCGGCGTGCCCGTAGATTTCGGCGCCGATCTGGATCTGTTCGCGCGTCGCGTGCAGGCCGCGCGGACGCGTATGCATCACGTGGCCCGCATAGCAGAGGCGCGTGACGCCCTGGCGGTTCAGCAGGTGCGCGTCGATGCGCGCGACCTGCGGCGTGATGTCCGCGCGCAGGCCGAGCGTGCGGCCCGACAACTGGTCGACCAGCTTGAAGGTGCGCAGGCGCAGGTCGGCGCCGCCGCTCGTCAGCAGCGACTCGAGGTATTCGAGCAGCGGCGGCATCACCATTTCGTAGCCATACGAACGGAAGCGGTCGAGCAGCCTGCGGCGCAGCTCCTCGATCTTGCGCGCTTCCGACGGCAGTACGTCGGCGATATTCTCGGGAAGTAACCAGGTCGACATCGGTACGGTCCTACGACGGGAAACAGGGCGCGACTCGCGCGCCGCGAGATGAATCGGAAATCGGAATCGGGCGGAACGAACGGCGGGTGCGCCGTCTGGATCAGCTCTCCGGTCAGGTGGCAAGCAGCAGCAGGACGAGCCCGAGCGCCATCACGATGAGCCCGCCGATCCGGATATGATGCGGCGGCCGCTCCGCTATTCTACGAAACGTGTCGCGCCAGGCGACGGGAAACACGAAGGGGAACGCCCCCTCGATGATCAGCATCAGTGCTACCGCGAGCAACAACGAGCCAGCCAGATCCATGCGAGCGACGGCGCCGCTCGACGCGGCGCCCCAAGGTCAGTGTTTGCGGGGAGCGGGTGCCGCCGGTGCGGTACCGCCCGTCGGGCTGCGCATGAAACGGAAAAACTCGCTGTCGGGATCGACGACGATGATGTCGTTGCGCTTGAAGGTATTCCGGTAAGCCTGCAGGCTCGCGTAGAACTGGTAGAACTGGGGATCGCTGCCGAACGCGTCGGCGGCAATCGACGCGGCCTTCGCGTCGCCCTCGCCCTTGATCGTCTGCGCGGACTTGTAAGCATTCGCGAGCACCGCCTGCTGTTCGCGTTCCGCATCGGCCTTGATCTGCTCGACATCGGCGGCGCCATCCGCGCGCACCTGCGCGGCCTGGTCGCGCAGCGCGGCAATCATCCGCTGATAGACGGCGTCCGTCTGCGCAGCCGGCAGGTCGACGCGCGTCAACTGCACATCGACCACGTCGACGCCGAAGCCGGATGCCTTCGCGCGCACCGCATCGCGAGCGGCATGGGCGATGTCGCGCTGCCCGCCGAGCGCATCATCGAGCGCGCGCTTGCCGAACGCGTCGCCGAGTGCGCTCTTCAGCGCGCCGGTCAGACGCTCGGTGGCAGCCGTCGGGTCGCCGCCCGTTGCCGTGAAATACTTCATCGGATCGCTGATCCGGTACTTGACCGCATACGCGACGAGCAGATCATGCTTGTCTTCGGTCGCCAGTTGCAGCGAATCCTGCGATTCGAGCGATTGCAGGCGCGTATCGATCAGCGTCGCCGTCTGCAGCGGCGGCGGCAGCTTGAAATGGATGCCGGGGCCCGCGAGTTCGGGCTGCGTGCCGTCTCGGCCCGACAGCACGACCGCATGGCGCGGATCGACGGTCAGGACGGTCGACGACGCCGCGAAGGCAACGATCACGATTGCGACGACGAGCGCAATGATTCGGTTCATGTTCTGCGCTCCCCGTTACTTCGTATCGTCTTCGCGCGAGCGACTGCGGAACGCTTCGCGCGACCGCAGCACGTCGCTGCCCGGTGCGGGGGCCGCCGCGGCCGAAGCCGCGCTCGCGGGTGCGCTCGCCGCCGCGGCGGCCGGAGCCGACGCTGCATCGGGCGCGGATGCGCCGGCGGACGTCGCGGCGTTCGTGGCATTTTGCCGCCCCTGCTCGACGAGTTTGTCGAGCGGCAGGTACACGACGCTATTGCCACCCTTGTTGCCGACGAACACCTTCGTCGCGTTCGAATAGATTTCCTGCATCGTCTCGAGGTACATCCGCTCGCGAATCACCGCGGGCGCCTTCGAATACTGCGCATAGACCTGCTTGAACCGATCGGCGTCGCCTTCTGCCTCCGTGACCACGCGATCGGCATACGCCTTCGCTTCGTCGACGAGTTTCGCGGCATTGCCCTGCGCCTTCGGCAGCAGGTCGTTCGCATAGGCCTGCGCGGCACGCTTGGCGGCCTCACGCTCGTCACGCGCCTTCGCGACTTCGGCGTACGCGGCTTGCGTCTGCTCGGGCGCCGCGACGCTCTGCATCGTGACGGCCGTCACCTCGAGCCCTGACTGGTAGCGATCGAGATCGCGCTGGATCGCGGCGGACAGCTGCTCGCGCAGCGCGTCGCGGTCCTGGTTCAGCATGTCGGCCGCGCTGCGCGTGCCGACGATCGCACGCACCGCAGCCTGGGCGGCCTGCGACACGCTGCGCTCGGGATCGACGCTGCGGAACAGGTAATCGGTTGCCGAACGGATGCGGTATTGGACGACGAAACGCACGTCGACGATGTCGGCGTCGCGCGTCAGCATCGCCGCTTCCTTCACGTTCGCGAGACGCACGACATTGTTCCGGCCGATCTCGATCGAACGGACCTGCGACGTGTCGACGATCTCGTGCGACGCGAACGGATACGGCGCGCGCCAGTGCACGCCCTGACCGACCGTGCCGGACAGCTTGCCGAACTGCAGCAGGACGCCCGTCTGGCCGTCCTGCACGACGAACAGCCCGCTGCCCGCGTAGACCGCGACCAGCACGCCGATCACGATGCCGACACCGACACGCGCGGCCCGGCCGTTGTCGGGCCGGAAGCCGTTGCCGCCCTTGCCGCCGAACAGGCCGCTCAGACGCCGGTTGAAGTTGCGCCACATCTCGTCGAGATCGGGCGGACCGTCACCGTCGCCGCCGGGCGGACGCTTCGATTCGTTCGCACGCGGACGGGATCCGTCGTTGCCCTTGCCGTCACCGCGCCCCCAACGGGGATCGTTGATCGACAGCAAGGCGCGCATCCGCCGCCAGGTACTCCGCTCGTTGTATTCGTTCACCAGAGTTTGTTCACCAGATTAGACGCCGGCGAACCGGCCGGGACCGGTTAGCGCCCCTGTTCGGAAATCGTGTGGTCTTCGTGTGGTTCTGCGGGGGCGCCGTCGAGCGCGCCGTCGGGTAACGTCGCGCCGGAAAGGTGTTCCGCGGAGGCGATCTCGGCGATGGCGGCACGCAACGCGTCGAGACCCTGACCGGTGCGTGCGCTCAAAAAGACGCGCGAAATATTACCATATTCGTCCCGCTCGACCGCGTCGCCGCGGGCCGCCAGCTCGGGTACGGCATCGATCTTGTTGAACACCAGCACCTGCCGGATCGTGTCCGCGCCGATCTCGTGCAGCACGCCGTTCACCTGCTCGATCTGTTCGAGCCTGACCGCGCTCGACGCATCGACCACGTGCAGCAGCAGATCCGCGTGGATCGTTTCCTCGAGGGTCGCGCGGAACGCGGCAACCAGCTGGTGAGGCAGTTCGCGGATGAACCCGACCGTATCGGACACGACGATCTGGCCGACCTCGTCGCCGAGATACACGCGCCGCGACGTCGTGTCGAGCGTGGCGAACAGCTGGTCGGCCGCATAGGCCTGCGCTTTCGTCAGCGCATTGAACAGCGTCGACTTGCCCGCGTTCGTATAGCCGACGAGCGACACCGACATCGTGCCGCTGCGCGCACGCTGGCGACGCTGCGTGCTGTGCTGCCGGCGCAGCCGGTCAAGCCGCGACTTCAGCATCTTGATGCGTTCGCCGATCAGCCGGCGGTCGGTTTCCAGCTGGGTTTCACCGGGACCGCGCAGGCCGATACCACCCTTTTGCCGCTCGAGATGGGTCCACGCGCGAATCAGGCGGGTCGACAGGTATTGCAGCTGCGCGAGCTCGACCTGCAGCTTGCCTTCGTGGCTGCGGGCGCGCTGCGCGAAGATATCGAGAATGAGGCTCGTACGATCGACCACCCGCCTGTTAAGCGCCTGCTCCAGATTGCGTTGCTGGGCCGGTGCCAGTGCGTGGTTGAAGATGACGATTTCGACGTTGTGTGCGTCACAGGCAAGCCGCAGTTCTTCGGCTTTGCCGCTACCGATGAACATCTTGGCATCGGGACTGGCGCGACGACCCGTGAGGGTGACGGCGGGACGGGCCCCCGCACTGGAGGCGAGAAGACTGAGTTCTTCGAGACTGGCTTCGAAATCGGTCTTGCCGAAGTCGATGCCGACGAGCGCTGCGTTGATCAAATTATCGGGTGTCAAGATAAGGCGGCTGGCATCGGTCGCTCGCGGCGACCGGATGCCGGCCGCTGCGATAGGTTAGGACGAGGCTTCCGCGTCCGGGTGGAAATTCACCGGGCGCGCCGGCACGACCGTCGAGATGGCGTGCTTGTAGACCATCTGGGTCACCGTATTACGGAGCAACACGACGTACTGGTCGAACGATTCGATGTTCCCTTGGAGCTTGATGCCGTTGACGAGATAGATCGAAACGGGAACGTGCTCTTTGCGCAGTGCGTTCAAAAACGGGTCTTGTAACAATTGCCCTTTGTTGCTCATGGCGTACTCCATCTTTTTTTGCAGGTTGATCTGGATTGGCGGCGAAGAAAAAGAGATCCGGCGCCAATCGCTACACTATAGCCGATTTTGCCTGCCCCGCCCGGCGGTAGGCCATGCGGCCTATCCCTTGCGGGACGTGCGTGGCAGGCATGCTTCAGCCCTTGTCCGCGTACGGGTTGTTCGACGAACGGAACTCTATGCGCAATGGAGTCCCGGTCAGGGAGAAAGTTTCGCGGAATCGGTTTTCGAGGTAGCGCTTGTACGTTTCGGTCACCGCGTCGAGCGCGTTGCCGTGGATGACGATCAGCGGCGGATTCTGGCCGCCCTGGTGCGCGTAGCGCAGCTTCGGACGCACCGGACCACGACGGCGCGGCTGCTGGAACTCGACTGCCTCGATCAGCGCGCGCGTGAGCTTCGGCGTCGGCAGTTTCGCCATGGCCGCCGCGTACGCGTCGTCGACCGAGCGCATCAGCGCACCGATGCCCGTCTTCTTCGCGGCCGAAATGTAGTGCGATTTCGCGAAGTCGAGGAATTTCAGCTTACGGGTCAAATCCGCTTTCGCGCGATCGCGCGCGTGGTCGTCGAGGCCATCCCACTTGTTGACGCCGATCACGAGCGCGCGGCCCTGTTCGACGACGAAGCCGGCAATGTGCGCGTCCTGGTCGGAAATGTCCTGCTGCGCATCCAGCAGAAGAATGACGACATTCGCATCGGAGATCGATTGCAACGTCTTCACGACCGAGAACTTCTCGATCGCCTCGAACACCTTGCCGCGGCGCCGCAGGCCCGCGGTGTCGATCAGCGTGTATTTCTTGCCGTTACGCTCGAAGTCGACGTAGATCGAATCGCGCGTCGTGCCCGGCATGTCGAACGCAATGACGCGATCTTCGCCGATCAGCGCGTTTACGAGCGTCGACTTGCCGACGTTCGGCCGGCCGACGATCGCGATCTTGATGCCGCGCGACGGATCGTCCTCGTCCGCTTCCTCCGGCTGGCCCGCGTACGCGACTTCCAGCGCCTCGTTGATCATGTCGGTCACGCCGTCGCCGTGCGCGGCCGAGATCGCGCGCGGATCGCCGAGCCCGAGTTCATAGAAGTCCGTCGCGACCGCCGTGTACTTCATCCCCTCAGCCTTGTTGACGACCAGGAAGATCGGCCGGCCGGTCTTGCGCAGGTAGTCGGCAATCGACTTGTCCTGCGGCGCGAGCCCGTTACGGCCGTCGACGATGAACACGACGACGTCGGCTTCCTCGACCGCCTGCCGCGTCTGGCGCGCCATCTCGTGCAGGATGCCGTCCTTCGCGACGGGCTCGAAGCCGCCGGTGTCGACAACCAGGTACGGCCGCTCGCCGACGCGCCCTTCGCCGTAATGGCGATCGCGCGTCAGGCCCGGCAAGTCGGCGACCAGCGCATCGCGCGAGCGCGTGAGCCGGTTGAACAGCGTGGATTTCCCCACATTGGGGCGCCCAACGAGGGCAATGACCGGTTTCATCTGTGTTTTCTACGGTGATGCGCAGCAGCGGGAGGCCCGCTGCTGCGGGCGGCTGCGCTGAATGAAAATATCACGAATTCGCGCCGCGCCGGATGCGCGCGCCGGGCGCGCGTTGCGCGCCGTCGTCTTTCGTTTCGAACTGCCTTTCAAATACCGAGCGGCCGGGGACACCGGCCGCCTTCGTGCGCGCGACCGCAGCGCGCGGGACAAACCCGCAGCGCCGCGATTGCGCCTGTTGCGTGCGCGTCAGCGCGGGCGGAACCCGTACAGGCCGCCGTCCTTCGTCTGCACGACGAGCGTATTGCCCGCCAGGACCGGCGCCGCCGTAATCGCGCTGCCGTCGGTCTTCATCCGCGCAATGAAGCTGCCGTCCTCGCGCGACAGGAAGTGCACGAAGCCCTTGTAGTCGCCCATCACGACCGCATGGCCGAGCAAGTAAGGCACGCCGACGTCACGGCTCTTCAGCTTGTCGTTGCGCCAGAGCTGGTTGCCGCTCGCCGCGTCGTAGGCCGTCACGACCGACCAGTCGTCGCCGCCGGCGACGACCGAATCGTCCTGCGCGAGGCCGCTGCGGCTCGAGAACGCCTTTTCCCACAGCGGACGGCCCGAGTTCGCGTCGAAGCAGCCAAGCTGCCCCTGGAACGTGACCGCGCACGCTTCGGCACCCACGAGCGTCGGCGGACCGCTGACGTCGTTGATGCGCTCCACTTCGGTCACGCCCTTCGGGAACGATACGGGCGTCTGCCAGAACGGCTCGCCCGTCTGCAGGTTGATCGCGACGAGACCGCCGCCGGGGAAGCCCGCCAGCACGGCCGCATCGCCCGCGAACGTCATGCCGGCCGACACGCGCAGGTTCAGCGGCACCGCGCGGTTGCGGTAGTTCCACTTCTGCTCGCCCGTCTGCGCGTTGAACGCGATCACCTGGCCGTCGATCGTGCGCACGATCACGAGGCCGTTGCCGACCAGCGGCGGCGAGAAGATCTCGCCCTGCACGCTCGTCTTCCACAGCTGCTTGCCGTCGGGGCCGAGTACGAACACGCCGCCCTTCAGCGCACCGACCGCGGTCAGGTTGCCATCGCTGCCGACACCGGCCGACAGGTCCGAACCGACCTTCGAGCGCCACAGCGTCTGGCCCGTCTTCGCGTCGATCTTCTCGACCGAACCGTTCTCGCCCGCCGCGTAGACGGCGTCGCCCACGGCCACCGGCGAGAACAGGTAGCGCCCGCCCTTGCCGACGCTCGCCTTCCAGACCTCTTGCACGTCCATGACGGGCTTGAACTCGGTGAGCGGAGTCGGCACGCGGCGCGCGTCCTTCGACGACGAGCAGGCCGCCAATGCCAGGACAGCCGCCGCGCAGGCTACGGGCACAGCGTAACGTTTCAGCAAATTCATCGGTTAGCGAAGCAGAGTTAAGAGGTTGAGGGGGCCGCGATCAGCCGCCGAGCGCGTCGAGCTTGAACTGCACGAGCTGGCGCGCGGACTGGTCGTCCTGCGACAGGCCGTCGAGCGCGAGCTTGTACGCGGCGCGCGCATCGTCGGTCTTGCCTTGCGCGGCAAGCAGATCGCCGCGACGATCTGCCACGAGGCCCTTGAATGCATCGACCGGCGTGCCGGAGAGCAGCGCGAGGCCCGCATCGTACGCCTTCTCGTCGAGCAGCAGCGATGCGAGACGCAGCTTCGCGATCTGCTTGTACTCGTCGTCCTTGGCATGATCGACGGCCCATTGCAGCTGCGCCTTCGCGCCGGCGGCGTCGCCGGCCGCGTACAGCGTCTTCGCGGCCGCGAGCGCCGTCATCTGCGCATACGGCGTGCTGCCGAACTTGTCTTCCATGTCGGCGGCCGCACGGACCATCGTCGCCTTGTCGTTTGCGGCGGCGGCCTTCTGGACCTGCTCGTACAACCCGGAAGCCTCGGCGGCCTGACGGCGCTGCCAGTAATTCCAGCCGTTGAAGCCGGCCGCGACGACCAGCGCCGCGAGCACGATCCACGTGGTGAGGTTGCCCCAGCGGGCCCACCACGCCTTGAGACTTTCAATCGATTCTTGTTCGTCGTGATAACTCATCGGCGAGCGATTCCTTCCTGTTCAGGCCTTTCTTGTCGAGCGAATGCTAGCGCGATCAGTCGTCGCCGTCTTCGGCGGATGCAACCATCGCATTGATTAGGAATTCGGTCAAGCTTTCGACCGGTACGGTCTGCTGAACGTTCTTTTCCCCTTCCTGGCCCGCACCGCGCAGCGCTTTCACGCCCACCGTACCGTTCGCGACCTCTTCTTCGCCGAAGATCACCGCGAACGCCGCACCGCTTGCATCGGCGCGCTTCATCTGCGACTTGAAGCTTGCCGGCGCGCCGTCGGCGCTGCAGTGGAAAATCACGTCGAGGCCCGTATCGCGCAGACGCTCGGCCGCGATGAACGCCTGTTCGCGCGCCGTCTCGCCCTGGTGCACCACGTACACGTCGACACCTTCCTGCTCGGGCGCGAGATCCTCTTCCTTCAGCAGTTCGAGGATGCGCTCGATGCCCATCGCCCAGCCGCACGCAGCGGTCGGCTTGCCGCCGAGCTGCTCGATCAGGGGATCGTAGCGGCCGCCTGCCGCGACCGTGCCCTGCGCGCCGAGCTTGTCGGTCACCCACTCGAACACGGTCAGGTTGTAGTAGTCGAGGCCGCGCACAAGACGCGGATTGATCTTGAACGGAATGTTGTTCGCGAGCAGCAGGCGCTGCACCCCTTCGAAGTGCGCACGCGATTCGTCGCCGAGGAAGTCGATCAGCTTCGGCGCGTTCTGCGCGATTTCCTGCAGCGCGGGGTTCTTCGTGTCGAGCACGCGCAGCGGGTTCGTATACAGGCGGCGCTTCGCGTCCTCGTCCAGTACATCGGCGAATTGCTCGAGGTACTTGATCAGCTCGACACGGTGCGCGGCGCGCTCTTCGGCGAGGCCGAGCGAGTTGATTTCGAGCTTGATGCCGGTCAGCCCGAGGTCGTCCCACAGGCGCTGGCACATCATGATGATCTCGGCATCCGCATCCGGGCCCGCGAAGCCGAGCGCCTCGACGCCGACCTGGTGGAACTGGCGGTAGCGGCCGCGCTGCGGACGCTCGTGACGGAACATCGGGCCGATGTACCACAGGCGCTTCGGGCCGTCGTACAGCATGTTGTGCTCGATCGACGCGCGCACGACGGCCGCGGTGTTTTCCGGGCGCATCGTCAGGTTCTCGCCGTTCAGCGCGTCGGTGAAGCTGTACATCTCCTTCTCGACGATGTCCGTGACTTCGCCGATGCCGCGCGTGAACAGCTGCGTGTGTTCAACGATCGGCGTGCGGATGTTCTGGTAGCCGTACGCGCGCAGCAGCGATTTCACGGTAGCTTCGAAGAACTCCCACAGGCCGGCATCCTGCGGAAGGATGTCGTTCATGCCTTTGACGCCCGTGAGCTTCTCGATCTTGCGTTTCTGTTCAGTCATCGTTCGTGTGTGTGGACGAATTAGTTCAAGGCCTCGGTGCGGCCGTAATTGCGTGCGACGTAGTCGCTGACGATCTGCTGGAATTCCTCGGCGATCCGCTCGCCGCGCAGCGTCTTGACCTTCTCGCCGTCGATGAAGACGGGCGCGGCCGGGTTCTCGCCCGAGCCCGGCAGGCTGATGCCGATGTTCGCGTGCTTCGATTCGCCGGGGCCGTTGACGATGCAACCCATCACCGCGACGTTCATCTTCTCGACACCCGGATACTCCTTGCGCCAGACCGGCATCTGCTCGCGCAGGTAGGTCTGGATCTGCATCGCGAGCTCCTGGAACAGCGTGCTCGTCGTGCGGCCGCAGCCGGGACACGCGATCACCATCGGCGCGAACGAGCGCAGGCCCATCGTCTGCAGGATTTCCTGGCCGACGATCACCTCACCCGTGCGCGACGCGCCCGGTTCCGGCGTCAGCGAGATGCGGATCGTGTCGCCAATCCCTTCCTGCAGCAGCACGCCGAGCGCGGCCGTCGACGCGACGATGCCCTTCGAGCCCATGCCGGCCTCGGTCAGGCCAAGATGCAGCGCGAAGCCGCAGCGGCGGCCGAGTTCCCGGTACACGGCGATCAGGTCCTGCACGCCGCTGACCTTGCACGACAGCACGATGCGGTCGCGGCCGAGGCCCAGTTCGACCGCACGCTCGGCCGAGCCGATCGCCGACTGGATCAGCGCTTCGTACATCACGCTCTGCGCATCCCACGGCTGCGAACGCGCGCCATTCTCGTCCATCATGCGCGCGAGCAGGTCCTGGTCGAGGCTGCCCCAGTTCACGCCGATCCGAACCGGCTTGTCGTACTTGGCCGCGGCTTCGATCATCTGCGCGAACTGCGTGTCGCGCTTCGCGCCCTGGCCGACGTTGCCCGGGTTGATCCGGTACTTCGACAGCGACTCCGCACAGCCCGGGTAGTCGCGCAGCAGCAGATGGCCGTTGTAATGGAAGTCGCCGACGAGCGGAACGGTCACGCCCATCCGGTCGAGTTGCTCGCGGATCGCCGGCACGGCGGCCGCGGCCTCCGGCGTGTTGACGGTGATACGTACCAGCTCGGAACCCGCATTCGCGAGTTCCTTGATCTGGATCGCCGTGCCGATCGCATCGGCCGTGTCGGTATTCGTCATCGACTGCACGCGCACCGGCGCATCGCCGCCGATCGTCACGAGCTGCCCGCCCCAACGAACATCCACCGCATGCGACACGCGACGCGGCTGATGCCCGCCGAACACCGGCTCGGTTGAACAAATCTGACTGCTGCGTGGGGATTGAGCTTCGGATTGCATCGATAGATCCATTTACGCGGAATGCGCCGCGAGGCGGCGCATGAATTGAAAAAGCGCCGTGCCCTCGCGGCCTGTCCAGGACGGGCCTTCGCCACGGCGCTTGACGTCAGGGCAACGTGAACCGCGCCACGTTACCCCGCGCTGCCGAATATTTTGCCGGATCGACAGGTTTTCCGTCGAACGCGACCGCGTCGAGGCCTGCCTTGTTGCCGATCGTGACCTTGAACGGCCCGGTGCCGGCGACCTGCTTCGTCTCGCCGGCCCGCACCAGCGCCGAGAACAGCTCCTTGCCGTTCTTGTCGCGCACGCTGAACCAGCAATCCTGCTTGACCTTCAGTTCGACCAGCGACTGGCCTGCCGCCACCACGACGCTCGCGGGCTGGGCCGGTACGACCGTACCGTTCGCCACGGCCGTCACGACGGCGGGTTGCGACGCAGGCGCTGCTGCGACCGCCGGAGCCGGTACTGGCGCAGCCGACGCGGCAGCCTGCGGCGCCACGGCGGATGCTACAACCTGCGCCGGAGCATCGTTGCCGGCTGCCGTCGACGCGCCGCCCGCAGCCGCCTCTGCGACGGAAGACGCCGCCGGTGCGCTGGCTGCCGACGCATGTTCTGCATCGCCGCCCTTGAAGCGCGCGAGCCAACTCGACGAATCGCCGCCAGTGTGCCACATGAGTACCGCGATTACCGCGACGACGACGATCGCCGTCCCCCACAGCCACGGATGGTGGCGCGACGAGCTGCCGAGCGGGATCGATACGCGGCCGCGCGGCAAATCCGTCCCCGACGACGCGGGCATCGACAGATCGACTTCCGGCACGCCGCGCTCACGCCGCAATGCCTGCGCAAACGGTTCCGGATCGACGCCGAGCATCTTCGCATAGCTGCGCACAACGCCGAGCGCGAACGTCACGCCGGGCAAATGACTGATGTCGCCTGCCTCGAGCGCACGCAGCTTCTGCGGGGCGACCTTGAGCCGCGCCGACACGTCGTCAACCGTCCAGCCCTTCGCCTCCCGGAGCTGCGCCAGCCGGCCGCCGACGGCTACCAGCGTTTCAAGCCCCGCCGGTGCCGGCTTCGCGGCATTGGTCTCTGCGCCGTTTGTCGGCTGCGGCTCACTCATCCTTGTCCTCGCGTCGATTCTTCTTCACTGGCGAGCACCGCCGGCTCCCGCCGGCCGGCACCCGCAACTGTCCATTTCATGCGCGGCGCCAAGGCGCCGCGACCGATCGCTATTCGCGTGCTGTACCGCCAAAAAGGTTCGGGCATTCGCGGCCAGGCCACCCCGATTGGGCGTCCCCGACCAGCCCCCCGTCAAATCGCCCGAACTTCGATGATTTTTGCTGTTGCGCCCGTTCGCTCCGCCAGGCGCGTGCGGTCCTTCACGGCGCCGGCCAGCTGGCCGCACGCGGCGTCAATGTCGTCGCCACGCGTCTTGCGCACGGTCGTGACGACACCCGCGTCGATGAGGACCTGTGCAAAGCGCTTGATCTGCTCCGGCTTCGAGCGGATGAGGCCCGATTCCGGAAACGGATTGAACGGGATCAGATTGAACTTGCACGGCACGTCACGCGTGACGGCCAGCAGTTCGCGCGCATGCGCCTCGGTGTCGTTGACGCCGTCGAGCATGCAATATTCGAAAGTAATGAAGTCGCGCGGTGCGACCTTCAGATAGCGCTGGCACGCAGCCATCAACTCGCGAAGCGGATGCTTCTTGTTGAGGGGCACCAGCTCGTCGCGCAGCGCATCGTTCGGCGCGTGCAGCGAAACGGCGAGCGCGACCGGCAACTCGGCGCCGAGGCGGTCCATCATCGGCACCACGCCGGACGTCGACAGCGTGACGCGGCGGCGCGACAGGCCGTACGCGTTGTCGTCAAGCATCAGCCGCATCGCGGGCACGACCGCGCTGTAGTTCAGCAACGGCTCGCCCATGCCCATCATCACCACGTTGGTGACGACCCGCTCGGCCTTGCCGTTCGGACCGGGCGCGCGACCGAGCGACGCACGCAATGCAAATTCGGCCATCCGGAGCTGGCCGATGATTTCGGCTGTCGACAGGTTACGGGAAAAACCCTGCTTGCCCGTCGAGCAGAAGCGGCAGTTCACCGCACACCCGGCCTGCGACGACACGCACAGCGTGCCGCGCGTTTCTTCCGGGATGAACACGGTTTCGACCGCATTGCCGTTTCCGACGTCGATCAGCCACTTGCGCGTGCCATCGGTGGAAACGTGATCGCTGGCGATCTCGGGCATCACGATCGACGCGCGGCCCTTGAGTTTCTCTCTCAAGGACTTCGCGAGATCGGTCATGCCGTCGAAGTCGCCAGCGTTGTACTGGTGGATCCAGCGCTGCAACTGCTTGGCGCGGAACGGCTTCTCGCCGAGGCTGCCGCAGTACGCGACAAGACCCTCGGCATCGAAGTCGAGAAGATTGACGGAAGTTTCGCTCGTCATGATGTGCTGCCTTGCCGCGTGCGCTGAATCCTGCCTACTTGCTGCCAGCCAGGGCTTAGCGCGAGTAAACGTTCATTTCCGGGAAGAAGAATGCGACTTCGACCGCTGCCGTTTCTGCAGCGTCCGAGCCATGCACTGCATTCGCGTCGATGCTGTCGGCGAAGTCGGCGCGGATCGTGCCCTTTTCCGCCTTCTTCGGATCCGTCGCACCCATCAGGTCGCGGTTCTTCAGGATCGCGCCTTCGCCTTCCAGAACCTGGATCATCACCGGGCCCGAGATCATGAAATCGACGAGATCCTTGAAGAACGGACGCGCTGCGTGAACCGCGTAGAACTTCTCTGCGTCAGCACGCGACAGGTGTGCCATGCGCGATGCGACGATCTTCAGGCCGGCGCCTTCGAAACGGCTGTAGATCTGGCCGATCACGTTCTTTGCCACCGCATCCGGCTTGATGATCGACAGGGTGCGCTCGATTGCCATAAAAACTCCAAAAAATTAAGAAGTTACAGGTTCAAATGAATCCGCTATTGTAGCACGATCCCGTGTATCATTGCGATTGAACCCTTACACAGCCGAAAGGTTCAGAATCGATATGTTTTTGCGCCGCCCGGCCATTGAAACCTCGCGGCGCGGAACGTATCTTAGCCATAGCTGCTCCGGTTTGCTGCGCCGCACATCGCGCGCGCCGAACCGTCCCCGGACGCCCACGCGTTCAATGTTAGGAGAAACCATGAACGACTATCCGTACAATTTCGGCCGCGGCGGCTCCGTCAGCACCGCGGAGGTTCGCAATCGCGTGCTGCGGAACACGTACTGGCTGCTCGCGCTGTCGATGGTTCCGACGGTGCTCGGTGCATGGGTCGGCGTCGCTACGGGCTTCTCGCTGTTCGCGGCCACGAGCCCGATGATGAGCCTGCTCGCGTTCTTCGCGATCGCGTTCGGCTTCATGTTCGCGATCGAGCGGACGAAAAACAGCGCGGCCGGCGTATTCGTGCTGCTCGGCTTCACGTTCTTCATGGGCCTGATGCTGTCGCGCCTGCTGAGCTTCATCCTCGGCTTCTCGAACGGCCCGTCGCTGATCATGCTCGCGTTCGGCGGCACCGGCATCATCTTCGCCGCGATGGCGACGATCGCCACCGTCAGCAAGCGCGATTTCTCGGGGCTCGGCAAGTGGCTGTTCATGGGCGTGATCGTGATCCTGCTGGCCTCGGTCGCGAACATCTTCCTGCAGCTGCCGGCGCTGATGCTCACCGTGTCGGTGCTCGCGATCGCGATCTTCTCGGCCTACATGCTGTTCGACGTCCAGCGCGTCGTGAACGGTGGCGAAACGAACTACATCTCGGCCACGCTCGCGATCTACCTCGACCTGTACAACGTGTTCACGAACCTGCTCGCGCTGCTCGGCATCTTCGGCGGCAACCGCAACTGACGTTCGCCGCATCCCATGAAAAAACCGGCCCGAGGGCCGGTTTTTTTACGTCCGCCGCCCGCTCAGTCGCGCTCGAACAGCGCGATCGATTCGACGTGCGACGTATTCGGGAACATGTTCACGACCCCGGCGCCCTTCAGGCGGTAGCCGGCCTCGTGCACGAGCAGGCCTGCATCGCGCGCGAGCGTGGACGGGTTGCACGACACGTAGACGATGCGCTTCGGCAGCGGACCTTCGCCGCTCTGCGCGATTTCGGCCAGCGCCTTCGACACGGCGAGCGCGCCTTCGCGCGGCGGGTCGATCAGGAACTTGTCGAATGCGCCGAGCGCACGGATGTCGTCGCCCGTCACTTCGAACAAGTTCCGGCACGCGAACGTCGTGTGGCCGTCGACGTCGTTTTCGCGCGCATTCGCGAGCGCGCGCGTCGTCAGCGTTTCGCTGCCTTCGATGCCCATCACCTCGCGCGACAGGCGCGCGAGCGGCAGCGTGAAGTTGCCGATCCCGCAGAACAGGTCGAGCACGCGATCGTCGCGCGACGGCGCGAGCAGGCGCAGCGCGCGGCCCACCAGCACGCGGTTGATCTGATGATTGACCTGCGTGAAGTCGGTCGGCTTGAACGGCATGCGGATGCCGAACTCCGGCAGCGTGTAGTCGAGCGGCACGTCGAGCGGATAGAACGGCGTCACCGTGTCCGGGCCCTTCGGCTGCAACCAGAACTGCACCTTGTGCTCGTCCGCGAACGCGCGCAGCAGTGCTTCGTCGTCCGCATTGATCGGCTCCAGCACGCGCAGCACGAGCGCCGTGACTTCCGAACCGACCGCGAGCTCGATCTGCGGCATCCGGTCGCGGATCGACAGCCCCTCGACGAGCCGGCGCAGCGGCACGAGCATTGCCGACACGTGCGGCGGCAGCACTTCGCAGCTCGTCATGTCGGCGACGTAGCTGCTCTTCTTCTCATGGAAGCCGACCAGCACGCCGCCCTTCTTCGCAACGTTGCGCACGGTCAGGCGCGCACGGTAGCGGTAGCCCCACGACGGGCCGTGGATCGGCGCGAACATCGTCTCGGCGCGCAGCTTCGACAGGTGCCACAGGTTGTCCTCGAGCACGCGCTGCTTGATCGCGACCTGCGCGCGCATCTCGAGATGCTGCATCGAGCAGCCACCGCAGGTGCCGAAGAATTTGCATTTCGGCTGCGTGCGCAGCACGCTCGGGCGCAGAATGTCGACAACGGTCGCCTGCTCATAGCTCGGCTTGCGACGGTAGCTCGAATACGTCACGCGTTCGCCGGGCAGCGCGCCCTCGACGAAGATGACCTTGCCCGGCGTGCCGTCCTCGGTCGCCGTGCGGCCGACACCGCGCGCTTCCATGTCGAGCGATTCGATCTCGAGAACCGGGGCAGGCCCGGGCGCGACGGGCGCATTTTTCGATTTGCGCGCAGAAGTGGGGACGGCTTCGGACACCAGCTTTTCCTGACAAAACGTTGAAGAAGGCGAGATTGTAGACGACGAAAGCCCGCATCGCCCGCTTTCGTCGCGCAAGCATCGAGACTGACGCACCGATCGCGCCACGCAATGCGGAAAACGGCCTGAAGGCATGCGCCCCAAGCCGCCCAACCACATGCGCGGCGCCTCGTCGCGCCAAGCGGCGGTACAACTTCGGCTCGCAGGAGACTCGACCATGCGACTGATCGACTGGAACATTCAATGGGGTCGGGACGCGGACGGCGTCGTCGACCTCCCGCGCACCATCGCCGCCGCCCGCCTGCTCGACGACTTCGACGTGCTGTGCCTGCAGGAAGTCACGCGCGGCTTCGGCGCATTGCCCGGCCAGCCGGGCCCCGACCAATTCGCCGAACTGGCGGCGCTGCTGCCCGGCTATACGATCGTCGATGTGATCGGCGCCGACCTGCCGGCGCTCGAACCCGGCGCGCCACGCCGTCAGTTCGGCAATGCGATCGCGACGCGGCTGCCGGTCGGGCGCGTGCTGCGCCAGTTGCTGCCGTGGCCGGCCGACGCCGGCACGCCGTCGATGCCGCGCGTCGCGCTGGAGGTCGAACTGGCGACGCCGTCAGGCCCGCTGCGGGTCGTCACGACGCACCTCGAATACTATTCGGCGCGCCAGCGACTCGCGCAAGTCGACGCGCTGCGCGCTCGGCACCAAGAGGCGTGCGCACACGCGGACCGGCCCGCGCCGGCCGAGAATGCGACGGGGCCGTTCAGCGCAACCGGCCAGCCGCGCGACGCGATCGTCTGCGGCGATTTCAACAGCGCGTTCGGCAGCGACGCGTACCGGCGCCTGCTGGAGCCGGTCGCCGACGCGCCGCCGTTCGTCGATGCGTGGGTCGCCCGACACCCGGGCCGCACGCCGCCGCCGACCGCCGGCGTTTACGACACGGTGCAGTGGTCGGAGGGGCCGCTCGCATGCGATTTCGTGTTCGTGACCGATACGCTGCTGCCGCGCGTCACGCGCTGCGAGATTGACGGCGACGCGCGCGCGTCGGATCACCAGCCGGTCGTGCTCGAACTCGATTGAGCACGGTTTCGACGCCGGCCGTCCGCGTCAAGCGTCGAAACCGGCCAGATATTCGGCCCAATGCGCCGCGGGCTCCTGCGCAAGCGAATTTTTCACGAGCAGGATCTCGTCCGCATATTCACTCGGCGTCAGGCCGCCGCGCATCAGCTGGAAGCGGCAATAGAGCAGATAGGTATTGACGACGTCGGTTTCGCAGTAGTTGCGGATTTCCTCGATCCGCCCGTCCTGGAATGCCGGCCACACCTGGCTGCCGTCCATCCCGAGCTTGCCCGGGAAGCCGCACAGCTTCGCCAACGCGTCGAGCGGCGCATTCGCGCGTGCCTGATACATCGCGAGCACATCCATCAGATCGGTATGCCGCGAGTGATAGCGCGCGATGTAGTTGTTCCACTTGAAGTCGCGGTCGTCCTCGCCAAGATCCCAGTAACGGGTCGCGGGGATCCCGTGCACGAGCGCACGGTAGTGGAGCACAGGCAGATCGAAGCCGCCGCCGTTCCATGACACGAGCTGCGGCGTGTATTTCTCGATCACGCGGTAGAACGACTGGATCAGTGCCGCCTCGTTGTCCTGCGGCGTCCCCAGCGAACGCACGCGGAAACCGTTGTTGTCGCGGAACACGCAAGAGATTGCCGCGATGCGCTGCAGATGATGCGGCAGAAAATCGCTGCCGGTCTTCTCGCGGCGCGCGGCGAACGCATGTTCGGCCACCGCGGCATCGTCGAGCGTCGCGGGCAGGTCTTCCAGACGGCGAATGCCGTCGACATCGGGAATGGTCTCGATGTCAAAAACGAGAATCGGAGTCATCAGTTACAGAACGGCGTCCTTGCGCACGCCATTGGAGGCGAAGAACCGCTTGAGGCGCACCAGCGCTTCCTGCTGGATCTGCCGCACGCGCTCGCGCGTGAGCCCCATCTCGTCGGCTAGCTCCTCGAGCGTGGCCGGTTCGATGTGGTTCAGGCCGAAGCGGCGCTCGATCACGTGCCGATGCTTGTCGGACAGCCGCGACAGCCACGCGCGCGTGAGCGTCTCGAGCTCGCGATGCTGCACCTCGGCATCGGGCGACTGGCTCTGATCATCGGGCAGCAGGTCGAGCAGGCTGCTCGCGGGATCGAGGTCGAGCGGCGCGTCGAGCGACGCGGTGTGCTCGTTGAGCGCGAGGATGTCCGTGACTTCCTCGGCGGTCTTGCCGGTGAGATAGGCGATGTCGTCGATGCTGGCTTCGCGGCGTTCTGCCGCCTCGCCCGTCGACATCGAATTCTTTTCGAGGTGGCGCTTCGCGCGCAGCACCTGGTTCAGTTCGCGGATCACGTGCACCGGCAGGCGCACGGTGCGGGCCTGGTTCATGATCGCCCGCTCGATGCTCTGGCGGATCCACCACGTCGCATAGGTCGAGAAGCGGAAGCCGCGCGTCGGGTCGAATTTCTCGATCGCGTGCATCAGGCCGAGGTTGCCTTCCTCGATCAGGTCGAGCAGCGGCACGCCGCGGTTCAGGTAACCCTTCGCGATGCTGACGACGAGACGCAGGTTGCGCTCGATCATCACCTGCCGCGCCTCGAATTCGCCGGCCTTCGCAAGACGGGAATAGCGCTGCTCCTCCTCGACGGTCAGGAGCGGCTTCACGCTGATACGGTTCAGGTAATGCTGGATCGTGTCGGCCGTGAGTTCGGCCTGCAGCAATGCGCGGAAATCGTCGACGTCGGGCGCGGCTTCCGTACGGCCTTCGCGCTCGTCGTCGCCGTCCGCTTCGGCGTCGCTTGCCTCGGGATCACGTTCGTTTTCCGCGACGTCGTCTTCGTCGTCCTTCGAAGCGCCAGCTCGCTCCACCGATGCTTGCGTGGCACGACTGATCTTCTCAGACCCGGCTTGCGGCTCGTGGCGCTTCGATTTCGGCATGGTCGTCTCGGTTATTGAGGCGGCAAATACTTCAGCGGATCGACAGGTTTACCCTGCCGGCGAACCTCGAAATGCAGCATCACGCGGTCGGCATCGCTGTTACCCATCTCGGCGATCTTCTGCCCCTTCGTTACCGCGTCCCCCTCTTTTACCATCAAAGCGCGATTGTGTGCATACGCTGTGAGGTAAGTTGCATCGTGTTTGATGATAATGAGGTTGCCGTAACCACGCAGGCCATTGCCCGAGTAGACGACGCGGCCGTCGGCCGCCGCCTTTACGGCTTCACCGGACGTGCCGCCGATATTGACGCCCTTGTTCTTTGCGTCGTCGAAGCCGTTCAGCACGGGACCGCGCACGGGCCACGCAAACGTCACGGGGCCGCTCGGCGCTGCTGCCGTATCGCTCGATGCGGCAGCAGCCGGCGGCGTGATCGCGGACGACGAGCCTGCGGCCGGGGTCGCGGGACCGCTGCTGAGCGGTGCGGTCGCGACGGCGGCGCCGGCGATCGGTGCGGCAGCCGGCGAGCCGGCAACCGCAGCGCCGCCCGGCGGCGCGACACGCAGCAGTTGGTCGACTTCGATCTGGTTCGGGTTCACCAGGTTGTTCCACGTGGCGATGTCGCGATAGTTCTGCCCGTTCTCGAGTGCGATCCGGTACAGCGTGTCACCCGGTTTCACACGGTAGAAGCCGGGCGGCGGCGGGCCGAGCGGCACCGCCGGCTGCGCGGCAGCGGTCGTGCCGAGCGATCCGGAGCGGTCGACGACGGGCGCGTTGTCGAGCCGCGTCGCACAGGCGGCCAGCAGCGTGGAGAACGCAGCCACACAGATCGCGCGCTGGGCGAACGTGAGCGGTTCCCTGGTTCGGTGGTTTTGCATCGCGCGCAACATACTCATCGGTTTCAAATCACTCCGGATTTTAAAGGGACAAAGAAAACGCGATCAAGCCGCGACTCTCGCCATTGCGCGTGCGCGACGCGCTCGACAAGCGTGAGCACCTGATGCTGCCCGCTCTGCGCGCCGACCGGCGCGACGAGCCGCCCACCGATCGCGAGTTGCTCGAGCAGCGCCTGCGGCACGTCGAGCCCCGCCGCAGCGATCACGATCGCGTCGAACGGGGCCGCGGACGGCAGGCCGACACGCCCGTCGCCATAATGCAGACGGATGTTCGGCACGCGCAGCGGCCGCAGGTTCAGCTTTGCGCGCTCGTAGAGCGGCTTGATGCGTTCAATCGAATACACGTCGCGTGCCACGTGACTCAGCACCGCGGCCTGGTAGCCGCAACCGGTGCCGATCTCGAGGACGCGCTCGAGCGTGCGGCCAGCTGTCGCGAGCTCAATCATGCGCGCGACGACCGACGGCTTTGAAATCGTTTGCTGGTGGCCGATCGGCAACGCGGAATCCTCGTAGGCCTGCGTCGCGAGCCCCGGATCCACGAACATGTGGCGCGGCACCGCGGCCATCGCATCCAGCACACGCGCGTCGGTTACGCCGTTCGCGCGCAGGCGTTCGACCATGCGCTCGCGCACACGTTCCGAGGTCAGTGCGAACGCACCGGCCGGCGCGACGCTGGGCGCGGCCGGCTTCGGCAGCGCGGGCTTCAGCACGGTCGGCTTCGGCGTGGTTGCCGGCTTCGCGGCGGCCGGGCCGGGCAGCGCTCGGGCAGCGCTCGTTTTCACCGCCACCGGCTTGAGCGCGGCTGCGGGCTTGTCGACGGCCTTCGGTGCCGCGATCGCCGCATGGCGCTCGCCGGACCGGCCCTCCGATTTGCGTGGCGCTCGCTTGAGATCTTCGAGCGCGAGCGGAAACCGCTTCGCGCGCTCGCCGCTCATGAAGCCCGCCCTCCTGCGCGCGCCCATTCGCGCGTTGCAGGCAGCATTTGTGTATGCGTGAGATCGAGCTGCAGCGGCGTGATCGATACGAAACCGTTTGCGACGGCGTGGAAATCGGTGCCTTCGCTCGCGTCCAGCGCCGCACCCGCGGCGCCGATCCAGTAGACCGGCTCGCCGCGCGGGTCGGTCTGGCGAATTACCGGCTGGGACGGGTGACGCTTGCCGAGGCGCGTGACCTTCCAGCCTTTCAGTTCGTCGTACGGCAGATTCGGAATATTGACGTTCAGCAGCGGCTGACCAGGCAGCGGGTGCGCGAGGTAATGCTCGACGATTTCCGCAGCGACGCGCGCCGCGTCCCCCAGATGCGCCCAGCCCTTGTCGGCCAGCGAGAACGCGATGGCCGGCACGCCGAACATGATGCCTTCGGTCGCGGCCGCAACCGTCCCTGAATAGAGCGTGTCTTCGCCCATGTTCTGGCCGTTGTTGATCCCCGACACCACGAGGTCCGGCCGCGCATCGGCCATCCCCGTCAACGCGACGTGCACCGAATCGGTCGGCGTGCCGTTCACGTAGAAGAAACCCGTATTCGTCGCGCGCTGCACCGACAGCGGCCGCGACAGCGTGAGGGAATTCGATGCGCCGCTGCAGTTCTGCTCGGGCGCGATCACCGTGAGGTCGGCCAGCGGCTGCAGCGCGTCGCTGAGCGCGGCGAGACCGGGGGCGAGATAGCCGTCGTCGTTGCTGAGTAGGATTCGCATCCGGCGATTGTAACCGAGGAAAGATGGCGCGAGAGCGACAGTCCGGCGGCCGCGGGCGGGTCCGCACGCACGATGCGCGTGCGGTGCGCCGCCGCGTTGCGCGGCGGTGTTCTGCGAATTCGAGAAAATGCCGGCCGCACGCAGCTTTCCGTCCTGAAGAAAGTGTCGAGCAATCCCCCTCGGGTAAACCTGACGCGCAGCGCCAGGTCTCGCGGCGCTCAGATCGCGCCGGCTTCGCGCAGCGCGGCGATCGCCTGCGCGTCGTAGCCGAGGCCGCGCAGCACCTCGTCCGTATGCTCGCCGAGTTCGGGCCCGAGCCAGCGCGTTTCGCCCGGCGTGTCGGACAGCTTCGGCGTGATGTTCGGCAGCGGAATGTCGGTGCCGTCGGCCAGTTTGAAACGCTGGATCATCTGCCGTGCGACGAACTGCGGATCGGTGAACATGTCGGCAGCACTGTAGATGCGCCCGGCCGGCACGTCGGCCGCGTTGAGCACGGCCAGCGCGTCGTCGATCGTGCGCGGCGCGAGCCACGCGGCGATCGCGTCGTCGATTTCCTGCGTGCGCGGCACGCGTCCGTCGTTCCGTGCGAGTGCAGGATCGTCGGCGAGATCGTCGCGCTCGATCGCCTTCATCAACCGCTTGAAGATCGGGTCGCTGTTGCCGCCGATCACGATGCTGCCGTCGCAACACGCGTAGGTGTTCGACGGTACGATGCCCGGCAGCGACGCGCCGGTGCGCTCGCGCACCATCCCGTACACGCCGTACTCGGGCACCACGCTTTCCATCATGTTGAACACCGCTTCATACAGCGCAACATCGACCACCTGCCCCGCACCGCCGTTCACCTTGCGATGGTGGAGCGCCATCAGTGCGCCGATCACACCGTGCAGCGCGGCGATCGAATCGCCGATCGAGATGCCGATACGCGGCGGCGGCAGGTCCGGATAGCCGGTGATGTGGCGCAATCCGCCCATCGATTCGGCAATCGCACCGAAGCCGGGCCGGTCGCGGTACGGGCCCGTCTGCCCGTAGCCGGACAGGCGCACCATCACGAGACCGGGGTTGTCGGCCGACAGCACGTCGTAGCCGAGCCCGAGCTTCTCGAGCAGGCCCGGGCGGAAGTTTTCGATCACGATGTCGGCCTCGCGCGCGAGCTGCCGCGCGATCGCCTTGCCGGCATCGGATTTCAGGTTGAGGGTGACCGATTTCTTGTTGCGCGCCTGGACCGACCACCACAGCGACGTGCCGCCCTGCTCCGGATGCAGCTTGCGCCACTTGCGCAGCGGGTCGCCGCCGTTCGGATCCTCGATCTTGATCACTTCCGCGCCGAATTCGGCAAAGAGGCGCGACGCGAACGGCCCCGCGATCAGCGTCCCGAATTCGAGCACTTTGACGCCCGCGAGCGGGCCCTGGCTGGTGCTCATGTGTCTCCCTGACATGAGGAACGACGCCGCCGGCCGGCGGCGCCCTGCTTACATCGTGCGGCGGTCGAGCATCGCGCGGGCGATGGTGCCCGCGTCGACGTATTCGAGCTCGCCGCCCACCGGCACGCCGCGCGCGAGGCGCGTGACCGCGAGCCCCCGCGCCTTCAGCGTCTGGCCGAGGTAGTGCGCGGTGGCTTCGCCCTCGTTCGTGAAGTTGGTCGCGAGCACGACCTCCTTGACGATCCCGTCGGACGCGCGCCGCACGAGGCGGTCGAAATGGATTTCCTTCGGGCCGATCCCGTCGAGCGGGCTCAGCCGCCCCATCAGCACGAAATACAGCCCGCGATACGTCATCGTCTGCTCGAGCATGATCTGGTCGGCCGGCGTCTCGACGACGCACAGCAGCGTCGGATCACGCTCCTCGTCGCTGCACACCTCGCAGATCTGCGCTTCCGTGAACGTGTTGCACTTCTCGCAGTGCTGCAGGTGCTCGGTCGCGAACAGCAGCGACCGGCCGAGCCGCTCCGCGCCCTCCCGATCGTGCTGCATCAGGTGGTACGCCATGCGCTGCGCGGATTTCGGCCCGACGCCGGGCAATACGCGCAACGCTTCGACGAGCGCGGACAGGGCGGACGGCTGTTTCATACGGCGGCTGAAGGCTGAACGGGCTGAACGGACGCTGTGCTCAGAACGGCAGCTTGAAGCCCGGGGGCAGCGGCAGGCCCGACGTCATGCCGCTCATCTTTTCCTGCGACGTCGCTTCGGCCTTGCGCACGGCATCGTTGAACGCGGCCGCGACCAGATCCTCGAGCATGTCCTTGTCATCCGCGAGCAGGCTCGGGTCGATCGCCACGCGACGCACTTCGTTGCGGCAGGTCATCGTCACCTTGACGAGGCCCGCACCCGACTGCCCTTCGACTTCGATCTGCGCAAGCTGCTCCTGCATCTTCTTCATGTTTTCCTGCATTTGCTGCGCTTGCTTCATCAATCCGGCGAGGTTGCCTTTCAACATGGGAATACTCCTTCTTGATCGTGTGAAAACCGGCCCGCGGCGCGTGCCGGTCAATGTGTGCGGGCGTGATTGTGCCTGTCGCGGTGCAATGCGTTCAATGCAGCGTCGGCGGCGTGCCGTCCGGCGTCGAATCGGCGAGCGGCCGCACCGAGCCCTCGACGATGCGCGCGCCGAAGTCACGCACGAGTTGCTGGACGAACGGATCGCCATGGATGTCCTGCTCGGCCTCGCGCTGGCGTGCCGCGCGTGCGGCTGCATCGAGCGCCGCCGCGGTGCGCCGCGCGGGCCCCACCTCGACCGCGACCTCGACCGGCTTGCCGAGCGCGTCGGCAAGCGCGGCCTTCAGCTTCGCGACCTGGGCGGCGTCTGCATACTGCGGCACCGGCACGGACAGTTTCAACGTCGTCGCATCGACGGCCGTCAGTTCGCTGTTGAACGCGAGTTGATAGGCGACACCCTTCAGCGACAGCCGGGCGGCAAGCGCCGGCCATTCACCGTCGAAGCCGACCGGATCGAGCGCGATCGCGGGCGGCAGCGGACGCGTGTCGACCGGTGCGGACGGGCGAGCTTCCGCCGGCGTCGGCGCAATGCGCACGTCGTCGGGACCGCTGTCGAATACCGGGACGAAGCCGTCGTCGGCCGCGCCGCCGAACATCTCGTCGGCGCTGAGCGGCACGTATTCGTCCGGCGGGATGTCTTCCCACGGCGGCGGCGCCTGGCGCGCATCGGCAGCCTGCGGTGCGCGAGCCGCCGCACGCGGCGTCGGCACCTGCACGGCAGGACGCGACGACGCCGGTTTCTCGACGGCCGGCTGGGCTGCCGCCGGCTTCGGCGCGGCGCCCGCCCGCGAGCGGTCGGACGACACGCGCATGCCGGCATTGCGCAGCACGTCCAGTGCGGCAGCAGCGCCGCCGCGGGCCGACGGACGCGCGGCCGGCGCAGCACGCGGCGCCGGTTCGGCGGGCGCTGCAGGTTCGTCGATGCGTTTGGCGGCTGCAGGCGTTTCGGATTCGTCGCGGACGGCCGGCGGCACATCGCTCGCCGCTGCCGTCCGAGGTGCCGGATTCGCTTGCGGCTGTGCTGCGGCCGGCGCTTCGGCCAAAGCCGCTGCCGGTGTCGAAGCGGGCTTCACGGCAGGCGAAGTCACTGCATCGTCAGACTGGGCCGGCGACGGGCGCGCCGCGGGCGCGACCGGAGCGGCAACTTGCGGGCGCGCTGCCTCCACGGCAGCAGCCGGTGCCGACGGTGACTTGGGCGCGGTCGCCGATGCAGCGGCGGCCGCCGCACGCGGCGCGGGTGCGGCACGCGGCATGGCCGGCTGGCCGCCCGGCACACTGCCGGTGCCGACGGCCGGCTCGAATGCGAGCATCCGCAGCAACGTCATCGTAAAACCGGCGTATTCGTCCGGCGCAAGGCCGAGCTCGGCACGTCCGACCGTCGCGATCTGATAGAACAGCTGAACCTGCTCGGGGCTCAGCGTCTGCGCGAAGCGACGCAGATCGGCCGCTTCCGGCCATTCGTCGAGCACCGAGCCCGGCGCGAACTGCGCCCATGCGATCCGGTGCAGCAGGCTCGCGAGATCCTGCAGCGCGGTGGAAAATGACAGGCTGCGCAGCGACATCTCGTCGGCGATCGCAAGGATCTCCGGGCCGTTGCCGGCCGCGAGCGCATCGAGCAGGCGCACCATGTAGGTCTGGTCGAGCGCGCCAAGCATGCCCGATACCGCCGATTCGGTCACTTCGTTCGCCGAATAGGCGATCGCCTGGTCGGTCAGCGACAGCGCATCGCGCATGCTGCCCTGTGCGGCGCGCGCGAGCAGACGCAGCGCCTGCTGCTCGAACGAGATCTGTTCTTCGCCGAGGATCCGTTCGAGATGCGACACGATGTGCCCGGCCGGCATCTGCTTCAGGTTGAACTGCAGGCAGCGCGACAGCACGGTGACGGGAATCTTCTGCGGATCGGTCGTCGCGAGAATGAACTTGACGTGCGGCGGCGGCTCCTCGAGCGTCTTCAGCATCGCGTTGAACGCGTGGTTCGTCAGCATGTGCACTTCGTCGATCATGTAGACCTTGAAGCGTGCATCGACGGGCGCGTAAACCGCGCGCTCGAGCAGCGCGGCCATCTCGTCGACGCCGCGGTTGCTCGCCGCGTCCATCTCGACGTAGTCGACGAAGCGGCCTTCGTCGATCTCGCGGCACGAGCGGCACACGCCGCACGGCTGCGACGTGACGCCGGTTTCACAGTTGAGCGCCTTCGCGAAGATCCGCGACAGCGTCGTCTTGCCGACGCCGCGGGTTCCGGTAAACAGATAGGCGTGATGGAGACGCCCGCCGTCGAGCGCGTGCGTGAGCGCCCTGACGACGTGCTCCTGGCCGACGAGCGAAGCGAAATCCTTCGGACGCCACTTGCGTGCGAGAACTTGATAGGTCATCGAGAAATTGTATCAGTAACGCTGCATCGCGCCGACACGCGAAACGGTGCGGAAGACGGGCAAAGCGAGGGCAAAACGGAGAATGACGCAGAAATAAAAAACGCCCGGCGAACGGGGCGAGAAGAAAGGTGACGAGCCCAACCCTCGGCACTGGCGGAAAACGATTGTGGCTGCTTCGTTCCCGACCTGACCAGGTTCACCGCCCCACCATGCGAGGAGGCCCGTCACGGCATATTCTATCATCGCTTCCAGCCGAATGCGACCGTTTGTTCGCAACAATGCGAATGATCGAGCAAACCGGCGCGCGCGTGGGCGCATGGCGCCGGTTCAGGCACGCAGGAAGTTACCGCGCCTCTTGCATTTTGCGGGCCTGCCTCCACCTTCGGAGCGCAACGGTCGAACGGCGCGTCGTACCCCTACTCGCGTAGCGGCTACTATCGCCGCCCGCAGCAGATAGCAATTTAGGCTAATATGACGCCCGAACGACCCGCGAGCCGCGCCATGCAGCGCTTACGCCCTTCCTTCCGGAGAGCGGAGTGACCTGCCGCAGCGGCCGGCAGCCGACAGGCCGCCGGAGCGCCGCAACGCGCCAAGCAGGCAGTCCCCGAACCGTAAGAGGTATTGACCCAATGAGCGAACAGATCAAACACATCAGCGACGCATCGTTCGAACAGGACGTCGTCAAATCCGACAAGCCCGTGCTCGTCGACTTCTGGGCCGAATGGTGCGGCCCGTGCAAGATGATCGCCCCGATCCTCGACGAAGTCGCGAAGGACTACGGCGACAAGCTGCAGATCGCAAAGATCAACGTCGACGACAACCAGGCAACGCCTGCGAAGTTCGGCGTGCGCGGCATCCCGACGCTGATCCTGTTCAAGAACGGCGCAGCTGCCGCACAGAAGGTCGGCGCGCTGTCGAAGTCGCAGCTCACCGCATTCCTGGACAGCCACCTGTAATACCGGCCGTTCCGCGGACGTGTTGTCAACCGGCAACACGTCCGCCGTCAAGCCGCCGATCGGCCGCTCAGGCACGAATCGGCGTATGCTAGAATCAAAAAACGTCTACAAGACGCATTAAGTCTCAGAGCGCCTCCGCTCGCCCTCCTCCCTTATTTCTTTTCGTCGCTTCTCCTCCCTGGCGGGTTCTCCGTATGCATTTATCCGAGCTCAAGTCTCTGCACGTGTCCGAACTGATCGAAATGGCCAATGGCCTGGAGATCGAAAACGCGAACCGCCTGCGCAAGCAGGAGCTGATGTTCGCCATTCTCAAAAAGCGCGCCAAGACGGGAGAGACGATCTTCGGCGACGGTACGCTCGAAGTGCTGCCGGACGGTTTCGGCTTCCTGCGCTCGCCGGAAATGTCGTACCTCGCGAGCACCGACGACATCTATATCAGCCCGTCGCAGATCCGCCGCTTCAACCTGCACACCGGCGACACGATCGAAGGTGAAGTCCGCACGCCGAAGGACGGCGAGCGCTACTTTGCGCTGGTGAAGGTCGACAAAGTCAACGGGCAGCCGCCCGAGGCCTCGAAACACAAGATCATGTTCGAGAACCTCACGCCGCTGCACCCGAACAAGCCGCTGTCGCTCGAACGCGAAATGCGCGGCGAGGAGAACGTCACGGGCCGCATCATCGACATGATCGCGCCGATCGGCAAGGGCCAGCGCGGCCTGCTCGTCGCGTCGCCGAAGTCGGGCAAGACCGTGATGCTCCAGCACATCGCACATGCGATCAAGCAGAACCACCCGGACGTCATCCTGTTCGTGCTGCTGATCGACGAGCGCCCTGAAGAAGTGACCGAAATGCAGCGTTCGGTCGCCGGCGAAGTGATCGCATCGACGTTCGACGAACCGGCCACGCGTCACGTGCAGGTCGCCGAAATGGTGATCGAGAAGGCCAAGCGCCTCGTCGAAATGAAGCACGACGTCGTGATTCTGCTCGACTCGATCACGCGTCTCGCACGCGCGTACAACACCGTGATCCCGGCATCGGGCAAGGTGCTGACGGGCGGTGTCGACGCAAACGCACTGCAGCGTCCGAAGCGCTTCTTCGGTGCGGCGCGCAACATCGAGGAAGGCGGCTCGCTGACGATCATCGGCACCGCGCTGATCGAAACCGGCAGCCGCATGGACGACGTGATCTACGAAGAATTCAAGGGCACCGGCAACATGGAAGTGCACCTCGAGCGCCGTCTCGCGGAAAAGCGCGTCTATCCGTCGATCAACCTGAACAAGTCGGGCACGCGTCGCGAAGAAATGCTGATCAAGCCCGAGATCCTGCAAAAGATCTGGGTGCTGCGCAAGTTCATCCACGACATGGACGAAGTCGAGGCCATGGAATTCCTGCTCGACAAGATCCGCCAGACGAAGAGCAACTCCGAGTTCTTCGACCTGATGCGTCGCGGCGGCTGATCGCCCTCGCCCCGCCACGAACGGCCGCCCGCGCATTTCGCCCGGCGGCCGTTTTTCCGGCCCAACCTGTACGTGAACGTGCAGGTTGATCTATAATCGCGTCACCATTCCGACCGAAGCCGCGCCATCCCCATGCCGAACGACGCCTCCCCTTCGCTGCTGACCGTGAGCGATGCCGCATCGCGGCTCGGCGTCACGCCGCGCACGCTGAAGTATTACGAAGAGCGCGGGCTCGTCACGCCGTCGCGCAGCGGCGGCCGCTATCGCCTTTACGACGAAGCCGATCTCGAACGCTTCGCCCGCATCTTGCGGCTGCGCGCGCTCGGCTTTTCGCTGCACGGCATCACCGAGATGCTCAAGCGCCCGCTCGAAGAAACAGGCGACGGCCGGCGCCGCTATTCGGACGCATCATTACGCGACATCCGCACGGGGCTGGCCGAGCAGATCGACACGCTCGACCAGCGGATCGCGGCCGTCCAGCGCGAACTGAAGGAAGCCGTTGCGCTGCGCAAGGAACTGCAGCACGACATCGACTACATCGAGCGGCGGCTCGCCGGTGAAAACCCCGACGCGCTGATCGCGCAGCGGCAGGCCGAAGCCGGCACACGACGCGCGCGCAAGGATCGGGAATGAACGTCGCGCCCGGTCGCTCGCCGCTGTGGAGTCGCGCGAACCTGCGCGCAGACCTGTTCCCGTGGGCGCTCGCGCTCGTCACCGGCATCGACTATTTCGACAACGCGACCTTCTCGTTCTTCGCAAGCTACATCGCGGGCGGTATCAACGCGTCACCGGACGAACTCGTGTGGTCGTCGAGCGCGTATGCGGTCACGGCCGTGCTCGGCATCCTGCAGCAGCAATGGTGGGTCGACCGGCTCGGACATCGCCGCTACGTCGCCGGCTGCATGCTGATGTTCTCGTTCGGCGCGATCGCGGCCGCACTCGCCGACACGTCGCTCGAACTCGCGTTCGCGCGCGGCTTCCAGGGCTACTTCATCGGCCCGATGATGGGTGCGTGCCGGATCCTGATCCAGATCAGCTTCAAACCGCAGGAACGGCCGCCGGCCACGCGCGCGTTCCTGGGCATGATCCTGCTCGGCAGCGCGCTTGCGCCGATCGTCGGCGGGCTGCTGGTCGCGCATTCGACGTGGCGCGCGCTGTTCGCATGCACGGCACCCGCGGGCATCGCGTTCGCGATCCTCGCGCTCCTCACGTTGCCCGATTCGGGCAGGACGCGCGACGACGAACGCGGCTCCGGGCATTTCTGGCCGTACGTCGTGTTCGCGCTCGCGCAAGGTGCGCTGCAGATCGTGCTGCAGCAGGTGCACTACCAGCTCTACAGCGGCTCGCCGATGCTGATCATGCTGACGTTCGCCGGTCTCGGCGCGCTCGCGTGGTTCGCCTATCACCAGTGGAACCATCCGACGCCGCTCGTGCGGCTGCATGCGCTTCGCGAGCGCACGTTCCAGGTCGGGCTGCTGCTGTACATGTTCTATTACTACGAGTCGACCGGCTTCAGCTACCTGACCTCCCGCCTGCTCGAAGGCGGGCTCGGCTATCCGGTCGAGAACGCCGGGCGCCTGGTCGGCACGATGTCGCTGATCTCGGCGACGGCGCTGTTCGCCTACCTGCGCTATGCGAAGCACGTCACGCACAAGAAATGGTTCGTGGTGCCGGGTTTCGCGATCGCGATCGTCGCCGCGCTATGGATGACGCGGATGACGCCGCAGGTCGGCGAGGCCGCACTGATCGTCCCGCTGCTGCTGCGCGGGTTGCTGTTGCTGTTCATCGTGCTGCCGGTCGCGAACCTGACGTTCCGCATCTTCGCGATCGACGAATACACGCACGGCTACCGGCTGAAGAACATCGTGCGGCAACTGACGATCTCGTTCGCGACGTCGTCGGTGATCATCGTCGAGCAGCACCGGCTGGCCGTGCATCAGACGCGGCTCGTCGAGCGCGCGAGCGTGTTCGATCCGCTGTTCCAGCAGACCGTCGACGCCCTCGCACGCAGCTATGCGGCCGCCGGCCATGCACTGAACGAGGCGCACGCCCTCGCGATCGCGTCGATCGCGAGGATGGTCGCGCAACAGGCGTCGTTCCTCGCGTCGCTCGACGGTTTCTATTTCCTCGCGGGCGTCGCGCTGGTCGGCGGCCTCTTCGCGGCATGGCAAAAAGAGATCGATTGAGTTAAAAGTCAGGCTTTGGATTTTCCCGCGCTGCCTCCATGCTCTCGAAACTGACCCGCTGGTTCGACGACCGTCGACGCGACCGCGCGCTGCGCAGCCATTCGATTCCCGATGCGCTGTGGCAGGACACCGTCGCGCGCCTGCCGTTTCTCGACGCGCTGCCGCCCGGCGACCTGAGCCGGCTGCGCGAGCTGACGAGCCTGTTCATCGCGAAGAAGTCGTTTTCGACCGCACACGGGCTCGAGCTGACCGACGAGATGATCGTCGCGATCGCCGCGCAGGCGTGCCTGCCCGTGCTGAATCTCGATTTGTCGCTGTATGACGGCTGGGTCGGCGTCGTCGTGTATCCGGGCGAATTCGTGATCCGCAAGACCGTGCAGGACGAGGACGGCGTCGTCCATGAAGTCGAGCAGGACGCGAGCGGCGAAGCGTGGGAAGGCGGCCCGGTGATCCTGTCGTGGGAAGACGCACAGATGACGGACGGCCGCGACGCGTACAACGTCGTGATCCACGAGTTCGCGCACAAGATCGACATGGTCAACGGCGAAGCCGACGGGTATCCGCCCCTCTTTCGCCGCTGGCACGCGCCGCACCTCGACGCGCAGGCGTGGGCCGACGTGTTCGAGCATGCGTACGACCAGTTCTGCGCACGGGTCGACGCGGTGCCGGATCGCGCGTGGACACGCTTCGAACGGGAATCGCTGATCGATCCCTATGCAGCCGATCACCCGTCGGAGTTCTTCGCCGTGTGCAGCGAGGCGCTGTTCGTGCGGCCGCGCGCGTTCGAGTCCGAATTTCCGGAGCTCTACCGGCTGCTCGCCCGCTACTACCGACAGGATCCGGCCCGGACGGGCGCCCTCGACGCGCGCTGAAAATTATTCGTCAACCGTCTGATTTTCTGGCATAATCGCCGTTTTTCGACCTTAGGCAAGTGGCTCGCGCCGGGCTTGACGTCGGCTGAATCGCGCAAATTCGTGCGATCCGGCACGGCAAGCGGCGGGTTGGCTACCGCTCTCACCAAGGAACATCATGAAACCTGGCATTCACCCGGACTACCGCGAAGTCGTCTTCCAAGACATGTCGAACGGCTTCAAGTTCATCACGCGCTCGACGATCCAGACGCGTGAAACCATCGAACACGAAGGCAAGACCTACCCGCTCGCCAAGATCGAAGTGTCGTCGGAATCGCACTCGTTCTACACGGGTCAGCAAAAGATTATGGACACGGCAGGCCGTGTCGAGAAGTTCAAGAACAAGTTCGGCGCACGCGCCAACGGCAAGGCTACTGCAAAGTAAGCTTTGTACCGATCCGGTGGTTGCAACGCACCGGTACCGCACGAAAGGGCAGCCCAGGCTGCCCTTTTTTGTCTCCGCTCGCCGGGAAACTGCCAACCGCCGGCCGGCGCCCGGGCAATCGTCTGACGCGCAACGGCCGGCGCGTCTACAATGCCGGATGCTCGAATCCGGCTCGTCCGCGCACGACCGCGCCGGCCGCCCGCTCATAACAAATCGCTCATCTGCATGAAGCCTGTCGTTCGTCTCACCGCCTCCGCCACGCGCGCGCTGCCGCGCTGGCTGCTGCTCACGCTCTGCCTCGTCTACGCGGCGTTCGGCCTGTTCGGCCGCGACCCGTGGAAGAACGAGGATGCGGCGGGCTTCGGCGTGATGTGGACGATGGCCACCGGCGGCTGGCATGACTGGCTGCTGCCGAATCTCGTCGGCAAGTTCATCACGACCGACGGGCCGCTCGGCTACTGGCTCGGCGCACTGTCGATCCGCGCACTGGCGCCGTGGGTCGACGCGAGCAACGCGTCGCGCGTCGACACGGGCGTGCTGTTCTGCGTCGCGTGCGCGTTCGTCTGGTACGCCGCCTACCTGCTCGGCCGGCGCGCCGAGGTTCAGCCGTTCAAGTACGCGTTCGGTGGCGAACCGGAACCGCGTGACTACGGCCGCACGCTCGCCGACGGTGCGCTGCTGATCCTCGTCGCGTGCTTCGGGCTCGCGGAGCGCGGCCACGAAACGACACCGCAACTCGCGCAGTTCGCGTGGATCGCGATGCTCGTGTACGGCATCGTGCGCGGCATCGACAAACCGATGCAAGGGGCGCTGTGGTGGGGCGTCGCGATCGGCCTCGTCGGCCTGTCCGGCAACCCGGTGCTCGTCGTCGCGCTGCTCGCCGGCACGGCTGTGCTGTGGCTCGTCACGCCGGAGATGCGCAACCTGCGCCTGCCGCTGATCGGCGTGCCGCTCGGAGCCGCGATCTTCGCGCTGTGGCCGCTCGCCGCCCTCAACGCGGCGCCCGACGACGCCGCGTGGTTCTTCAACCAGTGGATCCACGGCAGCCTGATGCGCTTCTCGGGCCCGCCGACCGCGGTGCTCGGCTATGCGGCGAAGAACCTGCCGCTCTTCACGTGGCCCGCGTGGCCGCTCGCAATCTGGGCCTGGTGGAGCTGGGCCGGCATGCGCCGCCGCGCGCACGTCGCGATTCCGCTGTCGGTCGTGGTGCCGCTCATCGCGCTCGTGATCCTGCAGAGCCAGCAGTCGAACCGCATGTACATGCTGCTGCTGCCGCCGCTCGCGGTGCTCGCCACCTTCGCGCTGCCGACTCTCAAGCGCGGCGCGATCAATGCGTTCGACTGGTTCGCGGTGCTGAGCTTCACGATCCTCGGCACCTTCGTGTGGCTCGTGTGGCTCGCGTCGCTCACCGGCTTCCCGCATCCGCTCGCGCGCAACCTCGCGCGCCTCGTGCCGGGCTACGAGCCGCACTTCAAGATCCTGTCGTTCATCTGCGCGGTGATCGTCACCGTGTGCTGGTGCCTGCTCGCGCGCTGGCGCATCTCGCGCCAGCCGAAGGTGCTGTGGCGCAGCGTCGTGCTGTCGGGTGCGGGCACCACACTGATGTGGGTGCTGCTGATGACGCTGTGGCTGCCGATCGTCAACTACGGCCGCACCTACAGCGACGTCGCGCAACAGATCGCGTCCCATTTGCCGAAAGACTATGAGTGCATCTCGCCTGTCCGGCTCGGCGATGCGCAGATCGCGACCTTCGCGTACTTCGGCGACATGCACTTCGAATTCTCCGGCGACTGCGACGTGATCCTGCGCCAGGACCGCGCAGACTTCGGCGAGCCCAGCGCGATGTCGCAATACGTGTGGCGTCTCGTGTGGGAAGGCCGCCGCGTCGCCGACCGGGACGAGCGCTTCCGCCTGTACGAGCGTATCGAGCGGCCGACGACGCCCGTCAAGCGCCGCGGCCCGCGTCACCGGACGGTCGATTGACGATGTTCGCCGACATCCGTCGGATCGTCGGTCTCGCATGGCCGGTGCTCGTCGGCCAGCTCGCGATCATCGCGTTCGGCGTGATCGACACGGCGATGGTCGGCCGCTACTCGGCCATCGACCTGGCGGCGCTCGGGCTCGGTTCGTCGATCTATGTGTCGGTCTATATCGGGATGACGGGCATCCTGTCCGCGCTGCAGCCGATCACCGGACAGCTGTACGGCGCGCGGCGCTATGCGGAGATCGGCGAGGAAGTCCGCCAGGCGCTGTGGCTCGCGCTGATGCTCGCGGTGCCCGGCTTCCTGCTGCTGCATTTTCCCGAACCGCTGCTGCACATCGCCCATGCACCGCCCGCGCTGCACGACCGCACCGTCGATTACCTGCGCATCCTGTCGTACGGCCTGCCGGCGAGCCTCGTGTTCCGGATCTACAACGCACTGACCAATGCGGCCGGCAAGCCGCGCCTCGCGATGATCCTGCAGGTCGGCGCGCTGCTGCTGAAGTTTCCGCTCAACGTGTTGTTCATCTTCGGCGGGTTCGGCGTGCCGGCCCTCGGCGGCCCCGGTTGCGGGCTCGCGAGCACACTGATCAACTGGGCGCTCGCGCTGATCGGCTTCACGCTGCTCGCGAAGCTCGACGTGTTCGCACCGCTCACGATCTTCGCCCGCTTTTGCTGGCCCGTATGGGCGCGCCAGAAGGCGATCCTGAAGCTCGGCGTGCCGATGGGCCTGTCGTACCTGATCGAGGTCACGTCGTACACGTGCATGGCGCTTTTCATCGCGCAGTTCGGCACAACGACGCTCGCCGGCCACCAGATTGCCGGCAACATCGGCGCGGTGCTGTACATGACGCCGCTGTCGATCGGCGTCGCAGCCTCGACGCTCGTCGCGCGCGCACTCGGTGCCGGCCGCCCGGACGAGGCGCGCCTGCTCGGCCGGCACAGCGTGATGCTCGCGTGCGGGATCGCGGCCGCTTACGGCGTGCTCGTGTTTACGCTGCGGCCGCTGATCGTCAGCGGCTACACGCCGAACCCGGCCGTCGCCGCCGCCGCGCTGCCGCTGGTCGCGATCGTCACCTGCTACCACTTCTTCGATGCGCTGCAGATCACGTCCGCATTCGTGCTGCGCGCGTACAAGGTCGCGGTCGTGCCGACCGTGATCTATGCGGTCGCGCTGTGGGGCGTCGGGCTCGGCGGCGGCTACGTGCTCGGCTTCGACGTCGGCGGCATCGCGCCGGCATGGCTGACCGGCGCGCGCGGCTTCTGGTTCGCGAACACGGTCAGCCTGATGCTCGCGGGCGCGGGCCTCGCGCTCTACCTGCGACACGTCAGCCGCGCGCAGCTGTCCGTTAGCGCAGACACTCGGCCCGCGGTTTAAGCATCCTCCAGCACGTCGGCCGCGTGATAAGACGATCTCACGAGCGGGCCGGCAACGACTTCCCTGAAACCGAGCGCGAGCCCCTCGTCGCGCCACGCGGCGAACGCCTCGGGGCTCACGTAGCGCCGCACCGGCAGATGGTGCGCGGACGGCGCGAGATACTGCCCGAGTGTCAATACGTCGACCTCGTGCGCACGCAGGTCGCGCAGCGTGTCCCGCACCTCGTCGTCGCGCTCGCCGAGCCCGAGCATCAATCCCGATTTCGTCACGAGCGTCGGCCGCGCGGCCTTCGCCTGCGCGAGCAGTTCGAGCGAACCGCGATAGTCGGCGCCGGGCCGCGCCGCCCGATACAGCGACGGCACGGTTTCGATATTGTGATTGAACACGTCCGGCCACGCCGACGACAACGCATCGAGCGCACGTGGAACGCGGCCGCGGAAATCGGGCGTCAGCACCTCGACGCCGATGCCCGGCACGCTCGCGCGCACCGCCGCGATGCAGGCGGCGAAATGCGCGGCCCCACCGTCGCGCAGGTCGTCGCGATCGACCGACGTGATCACGACGTAGCGCAGCCCGAGCGCCGCGACCGCGGCGGCGAGCCGCGCGGGCTCGTCGGGATCGAGCGGATCAGGGCGGCCGTGTGCGACGTCGCAGAACGGGCAGCGCCGCGTGCACAGCCCGCCCATGATCATGAAGGTCGCGGTGCGCTGCGCGAAGCATTCGCCGATGTTCGGGCACATCGCCTCCTCGCAGACGGAATGCAGCCGGTGATCGCGCAGCACGGCCGCCATGTCGGCGACCGCCCCGCCCATCATCGGCCGCGCCCGCAGCCACGGCGGCTTCGGCAGCGCCGCGCCGACCGCGGGCTCGACGCGCACCGGAATGCGCGCGAGCTTGTCGCGGCTCCTCGCGCCCGGCTGGCCGAGCGCGGTAAGGCTGGGTCGTTCGAGCGCGGCGGCCATCGTCAGTCTCCGAGAAACGCGACGATCAGGCGGTTCACGTCGGCAGCCGCCTCCATCTGCACCATGTGACCGCTGCCGGCGATTACCTCGGCCCGCACGCCATCCGGCAAGCCCTGCGCATGCTGCGCGGGAATCACCTGGTCACGCTCGCCCCAGATCACGAGCGTGCGCGGCGCGAGCGACCCGACGCGATCGCGGAACACGCGCCGCTGGGTCGCGCCGTCGAACGCGGCGTTCGCGATCTTCTCCAGCGCGACCTGCACGCCTTCGAGCCGCTTGTACTTGACGAGATCCTCAACCAGTTGGCGCGTGACGAGCGCGCCGTCCGCGAACAGCGCGCCGAGGTGCGGCTTCAGCGTATTGCGGCTGTTGCCGGCGACGAAGCCGTCGATATAGCTGCGGTTGATGTCGGTGCCGAGCCCGGCGCTCGCGATCAGCGTCAGCGACGCCACACGTTCCGGCGCTCGCTCGGCCGCCGCCATCGCGACCGCGCCGCCCATCGAATGGCCGATCAGGTGCGCGCGGTCGATGTGTTGCGCATCGAGCAGCGCGAGCACCGCATCGGCCAGTTCGTCGAGGCTGCCGGTGTCGACCGCCTTGCCCGACTCGCCGTGCCCGGGCAAATCGAGCGCCCACACGGGCCGGTGCGCGGCGAGTTCCGCATGGTTGAACAGCCAGTTGTTCAGGTCGCCGCCGAAGCCGTGGATCAGCACGGCGGGCGTGCCCGAACCATCGCCCAATTTCAGGAACCGGACCGTGCGTCCGCCGATCTGCGCTTTCTCGGGCTGCGGGCCCGCCGCGTCGTCGGCGGCCTCGCTCGGCGTGAAATCGCGCTGGAAATCGGCGATCGCCGCATCGATGTCGGCATCACTTGCGTCGGCCGCCGCCACCACGCCGAGCAGCGCACCGACCGGCAGCGTCTCGCCCTCCTGCGCGACCTGCCGGCGCAGCGTGCCGTCGAATGCGCACTCGACGCCCGACGAAATCTTGTCGGTCTCGACGTCGAGCACTTCGTCGCCCTTCGTCACGCGCTCGCCAATCGCCTTCAGCCAGCCGTTGACCTGCCCCTGCTCCATCGACAGCCCCCACTTGGGCATCGTGATCATGTGAATCGACATCGTGTCAGCTCCTCGTCTTCAGTACCGCCTGCGCGATTGCGTCGGCGGACGGGATGTACAGGTCTTCCAGCACGCCGGCGAACGGCGTGGGCGTATGCGGTGCGGTCACCAGCTCGATCGGCGCCTTGAGCGACCGGAACGCGCGCTGCGCGACGAGCGCGGCGATGTCGGTCGCGATCGAGCAGCGCGGGTTCGCCTCGTCGACGACCACCACATGCCCGGTGCGCTCCGCGCTTTCGAGGATCGTTTCCTCGTCGAGTGGCGACGTCGTGCGCAGGTCGATCACGTCGACCTGGATGCCGTCCTTCGCGAGCTTCGCGGCCGCGTCGGTCGCGAGATGCACCATCCGCCCGTACGTGACGATCGTCGCGTCGTCGCCGTCGCGCACGACATTCGCCTCGCCGAACGGAATCGCATAGGATTCCTCAGGCACGTCGCCTTCGCGCGTGTAGAGCAGCTTGTGTTCGAGGAAGATCACGGGATCGTTGTCGCGGATCGACTGGATCAGCAGCCCCTTCGCGTCGTAAGGCGTCGACGGGCATACAACCTTCAGCCCCGGGATATGCGTAAACAGCGACGTGAGCATCTGCGAATGCTGCGCGGCCGCGCGCAGGCCGGCGCCGTACATCGCGCGGATCACGACCGGCGTCACGGCCTTGCCGCCGAACATGTAGCGGAACTTCGCCGCCTGGTTGAAGATCTGGTCGAAGCACACGCCCATGAAATCGATGAACATCAGCTCCGCGACGGGCCGCATTCCGCACGCGGCCGCGCCGACCGCCGCGCCGATGTAGCCGCCTTCCGACAGCGGCGTGTCGAGCACGCGGCCCGGAAACTTGTGGAACAGCCCCTTCGTCACGCCGAGCACGCCGCCCCATGCATCGTCCTCGCCCGGCGCGCCCGCGCCGCCTGCATTGTCCTCGCCCATCACGATCACGCTGTCGTCGCGCGCCATTTCCTGCGCGAGCGCCTCGTTGATCGCCTGCGAATAAGTGATCTTCCTTGCCATGTCTGTCTCCTGGGATATTCGGTTCGCCGTGCCGGCTGCCGGTTGCTGGGTCAGGCCGCGTTCACGGGTACGACACGTACACGTCGGTCAGCAGGTCGGTTGCGTCGGGCAGCGGCGCGGCTTTCGCCTGCGCGACCGCGTCGTCGATCAGCGCCTTCACCTGCGCATCGACCGCGCGCAGGTCGTCGGTCGTCAGCGCTTCGGCACGCACGACGCGCGTTTCGAAATGCTTCAGGCAGTCCTTCTCGTCGCGCAGCTTCTGCACTTCGCCCGGCGCGCGGTAGGTCTGCGCATCGCCTTCGAAGTGTCCGAAGTAGCGCGTGAACTTCACCTCGACGAGCGTCGGGCCGCCGCCGTTGCGCGCGCGTGCAACCGCTTCGCCGAGCGCCTCGTGCACCGCGAAGAAGTCGAAACCGTCGACGATCACACCCGGCATTCCGAAGCCGTTCGCACGATCGGCGATGTTGTCGGTCGCGACCGACCAGCTCGACGACGTCGCTTCCGCATAGCCGTTGTTTTCGGCCACGAAGATCGCCGGCAGCCGCCACACCGACGCGAGGTTCATCGATTCGAAGATCACGCCCTGGTTCGACGCGCCGTCGCCGAAGAAGCACACGCCGACGCCGCCCGTCTTCTTGTGCTTCGCCGCCAGCGCGGCACCGCACACGAGCGGGCCGCCCGCGCCGACGATCCCGTTCGCGCCGAGCATCCCCATCGACAGGTCGGCGATGTGCATCGAGCCGCCCTTGCCGTGACAGACGCCGGTCTTCTTGCCGTAGATCTCGGCCATCATCCCGTGCACGTCGACGCCTTTCGCGATGCAGTGGCCGTGCCCGCGGTGCGTGGTCGCGACGTAGTCCTCAAGACCGAGGTGCAGCATCGTGCCGACTGCAGATGCCTCCTCGCCCGCATACAAATGGACGAAACCGGGGATTTCGCCGGTCGCGAACTCGACGTGCAGGCGCTCCTCGAATTCGCGGATCGTGCGCATCAGCCGGTAGGCGTCCAGCAGCTTGTCCCTGCTGAGCTGTGTCGAAACGGTCATGTGTGTCTCCTGGTAGGTCTGACTGCGAATGCCGCCGCGGCAACGCCCCGGCGACGGATTGCACGGCCTGCGGCCGTCAGTGGAACGTGAAGCCGCCGTCGACGTTGACGGACTGGCCCGTCACGTTGTCCATCGTCGCGAAGAACAGCGCGAGCCGGCCCATGTCTTCCGGCGTCTGCGCGCGGCCCTGCGGAATCAGCGTCAACTGGTGCCGCTGCCACGACGCCTCGACCGTTTCGCCGTCGGTCTTCCACTCGTCGGACAGCCGGTCCCACATGTAGGTACGGACGATGCCGGGGCAGATCGCGTTGACGGTCACGCCGTCGCGCGCGAGCTCCTTCGCGAGCGCATTGGTGAAGCCGACGACCGCGAATTTCGATGCGCTGTAATGGGCGAGATTCGGAAAGCCTTCCTTTCCCGCGATCGACGCGACGTTGATGATCCGGCCGCGACCCTGCGCCTTCAGATACCCGAGCGCCGCCCGGCAGCCGAGGAACGTGCCCTTTGCGTTCACGTCCATCACGAAATCCCAGTCACGCTCTGTCAGTTCAGCGACCGGATGAATGCTGATCACGCCCGCACAATTCACAAGGATGTCGAGCCCGCCGAGTTCGGCGATCGCCTGTGCGACCATCGCGTCGACCTGTGCGGCCTGCGTGACGTCGACCTTCGCAATCATCGCTCGGCGGCCCAGCGCGCGCACCTCGCGCGCGGTGGCGCCGAGCGCGTCGTCGAGCAGATCGGCCAGCAGGATGTCGGCGCCCGCACCGGCGAGCGACAGCGCAATGCCGCGGCCGATGCCGCGCGCGCCGCCCGTGACGATGGCGACCTGTCCTTCGAGAGGGGTTGTCATGACGATGTCTCCTTGATGATCGTTATGGATGTCGAAGTCTTGCGTGAAACCGGATGCTCATTCGAGCCACGCGCCGGCGTCGCGCAATACCTGCCGAGACGACGCGTAACGCAGCGTGCGGCCGACATCGACCGTCAGCGGCCCGCACCAGTCGAGCGCGATCTCGTAGCGGTCGCCGCGCGCGACCTCGATCTCGCGCTCGCCATCGAACGCGAGCGTGCCGTGCTCGAACGGAATCATCTGCCACGCCCCCGGTTCGAGCCGTTCGCAGCTGCGCATCACCACGCGATCGACGCGGCCGGGGGCGATCGGCGCGACGAGCGGCGTGCCGGCTGTCTTGCCGTCGGCGGCGAAGCGCATCGCAAGCCCGTGCGGCGCGCTGCGCTCGAGCGGCGCCCACGCGCCGCCGAGTGCGGACAGCCCGATGCCGTCCGGCTCCGCGAAGGTCAAGTAGAGCGTGTCGATATCGTCGGGCGCCGAAATCGCGCGCGCGCCGATGAAGCGCTGGCGTGCCGCGCACACGTCGACGAGCGCGATCTCCTCGCGCCCCGCGTTCGCACCCGCGACGCAGCGCACGACAAGCCGCTTGTTGCGCACGAACGCGACCTCGGCCGGCACGGCGCCGGTCGCGGCGAGTCCTGCCGCGACGCCCGCGACGGTCGCCTCGCGATGTTCGGGAAACGCGTTGTTGGTACCGGTGGACAGCGCGACGAGCGGTGTCGCACCGCAATGCGCGGCCACCGCGCGATGGGTGCCGTCGCCGCCGAGCACGACGATCAGCGCGACTTCCATCCGGTTCATGTACGCGGCGCCCGCCTGTGTGTCTGCGACGGAATCCGAGATCGGCAGGTCGACGAATTCGACGTCGGGCCAGCGCTCGTGCGGCGCGACCGCGCGATGCGTATCGAGCGCACGCATCAGCAGCGTCGCGATGCCCGTCCTGTCGCGCAAGGTCAGCACGCGCTCGACGCCCATCGCGCCGAGGCCGGCGAGCAGGCGCACGACCATGTTGGCCTTTTCCGCGGTCGGGAACACGGATGCATGCGTCGTCAGGCGGCGAATGTCGCGCCCCGATGCGGGGTTCGCGATCACGCCAACGGTCACGGGCGTCGTCACGGGCTTGTCTCCATCCAGTGGGCCAGCGCTCGCGCACCGGCCCTGCATGTGTCGTCCGCCGTCATCGAGGGCAGCGGATCGTCTTCGCCGACGCGACTGCGCCGGGCTTGCCCGTGACATCTGCAAGCGGCGTGCCATCGTGTGTGCAATGACCGGGAAACCCGCGCGCAAACTGGCTCGGCGGACATCCACGCCACCGACATCTGCTGCTGTTACAGCTCGGCGCGCCGCGAGACCGCCCCTGCGTCTCACGCCATCGATCGCGCGACACGCCAGCTTCGGCGGCGTAATCGGCGCTGCTGTCCGGCCGGCAACCCCGACGCACCGCGGCGCGGCATGCAACGCCGTGCTCCGGACCCCATCGCGCTCGCCATGCCCGCGCGTCTCAACCGCGCGAGACCGGCTGAGATACCGGTGAGACGAACGTCTCACGCCGCGCGCGTGCTGCGATGCAATGTGATCCGCGCAAGCGGATGTGCTACAAGAAGATCGAATTCCTCGCCGTACGGAACCGGAGCCGACCATGCCCTATGCCGTCCCCCAGGCCCAGCACGCCGACCGTGTGCTCGGCGCGCTCGCCGGACGCCTGCCCGCGCCGGCGGACTCCGCGCGTCTCGTGTCGTCGTGGCAGCGCTCGCTCGAGCGCTACGCGCTCGACCCCTCGTCATCGATCGGCCCGCGCGTGCTCACCGCGGCCGAGCTGCGCGAGGTGCGCGACAAGGAGGAGGCGTTCCTGCGCGCCTCGGGCCAGTGCCTCACGCGCCTGCACGACATGATTCGCGTCGCCGACTACTGCGTGATGCTGACCGACGCGCACGGCGTGACGATCGACTACCGGATCGATCGCGAACGCCGCACCGACTTCCGCCATGCGGGGCTGCACATCGGCTCGTGCTGGTCGGAGAGCGAGGAAGGCACCTGCGGCGTCGCGAGCGTGCTGACCGATCTCGCCCCGATCACCGTGCACAAGACCGACCACTTCCGCGCCGCATTCACCACGCTCACCTGCAGCGCGGCCCCGATCTTCTCGCCGGGCGGCGAACTGATCGGCGTGCTCGATGCGTCGGCCGTCCAGTCGCCCGACGGCCGCGACAGCCAGCGTCTCGTGTATCAGCTCGTGCGGCAGAGCGCGGCGCTGATCGAGGATGGGTATTTCGTGCACAGCACCGCGCAGCACTGGATATTGTTCGGGCATCCGAACCGTCACTACGTCGAGGCACAGCCCGAATGGCTGATCGCATTCGACGAATGCGGCAACATCGTCGCCGCGAACCGGCAGGCGCGCGACGCGCTGCCGGCGCTGCGCGAACCGCGCCATATCGACGAGATCTTCGATGCGACCGAGATGCCGCTGCGCGACGCCGCACGGCTCGATGCGATCGTCGCGCTGCGGCTGCGCGCGACCGGTGCCCCGCTCTATGCGCGACTGCGTGCGCCGCTACGGCGTGCCGGCCGCGAAACCGGCACCGCATCGCGCCGCCCCGGCACCGCGCAGCGTCATGTCGGCGCGCTGACGCCGTTCCTGAACAGCAGCGACGCGCGCGTCGCGCAGCAGGCCGAACTCGCGCTGCGCGTCGCGAGCAAGCGGCTGCCGATCCTCGTGCTGGGTGAAACCGGCGCGGGCAAGGAAGTGTTCGCGCGCGCGATCCACGACGCCGGTGCGCGGCGTGCGCGGCCGTTCGTCGCGGTCAACTGCGGCGCGCTACCCGAAGCGCTGATCGAAAGCGAACTGTTCGGCTACGCGGCCGGCGCGTTCACCGGTGCGCGCAAGCATGGCGCGCGCGGCAAGATCGCACTCGCCGACGGCGGCACGCTGTTCCTCGACGAAATCGGCGACATGCCGCTCACGCTGCAGACGCGCCTGCTGCGCGTGCTCGCCGACGGCGAGGTCGTGCCGCTCGGCAGCGATACGCCCGTGCGCGTCGATCTCGACGTGATCTGCGCGACGCACCGCGATCTCGCGCAGATGGTGGCCGACGGCACGTTCCGCGAGGACCTGTATTACCGGCTGAGCGGCGCAACGTTCGAACTGCCGCCGCTGCGCGAGCGCGCGGACGTGCGCGACGTGATCGCCGCGGTGTTCGCCGAAGAGGCGCAGGCGACCGGCCACGTGCTCATGCTCGACGCGACGCTCGCCGAACAGCTCGCTGCCTATCCGTGGCCCGGCAACGTGCGCCAGCTGCGCAACGTGCTGCGTTATGCGTGCGCGGTGTGCGACGCCGCGCGCGTGACGGCGCGCGACCTGCCGGCCGATCTCGCCGCTCAGCTCGGTGCCGGTCCGGCCGGCGCGCTGCCGGACGACGAACGCAGCCGCATCGTCGCGGCACTCACCGCGCATCGCTGGCGGCCCGACGCGGCCGCGGAAGCGCTCGGCATCTCGCGCGCGACGCTATACCGGCGCATCGCGAAGCACCGGATCGTCGCGCCGCACCGCGCGTAATGCGCGAGCGCGCCTACCGCTCATGCCTCATGCACGGCTGCTTCGCGCGCGTTCGCGGTGTCACCGGTCTCGCCGGCCGCTTCGTCGCGCCGCGTGAACACCTCGTGTGCGGCGAACAGCGCGTTGAGCGCGGCCGGAAAGCCCGCATAGACGGCCATCTGCATGAACACCTCGACGATCTCGTCGCGCGTGCAGCCGACGTTCAGCGCGGCCTCGATATGCACCTTCAGTTGCGGCTGCGCGTTGCCGAGCGCGGCCAGCGCCGCGATCGTCGCGATTTCGCGCGCTTTCAGGTCGAGCTGCGGCCGGCTGTAGATGTCGCCGAAACCGAACTCGACGATCAGCCGCCCGAAGTCCGGCGCGATCGGTGCGAGGGCCGCAATCACGCGCTCACCCACTTCGCCGTCGATTTCCTTCAGTTTGTTCCAGCCGCGCGTATAGCGGTCTTCAACGAGTCGTTCCATTGTGTCCGTCCTGTTCCGATAGAGCGTGAGAAGGTTTTGCCCGTCGTGCCATATCCCGCTCCTGTGCCTCATAGTTCACGATCTTGTCGCTGATCACGTCGAGGCTCGCCTGCAGCTCCGCGATATGCGCGCGCACCGCGTCGCGATGCGCGACCAGCAGGCTGCGCCGCGCACCGAAGGTCGACTCGCCTTGCGCGCGCAGTGTCGCGAATGCCTGCATCTGCGCGATCGGCATGCCGGTCGCCTTCAGGCGCATCACGAAGGCCAGCCAGTCAAGGTCGGCCGGCGCATAGAGCCGGTGCCCGGCCGCCGTGCGCGAAATCGCGCGCAGCAGGCCGGCCTGCTCGTAGTACCGCAGCGTATGCGTCGACAAGCCGGTCATTTCGGCGACCTGGCCGATCGTCAGCGGGCCGGCGGAGGAAGGTTGGGATACGGTTTTCGACATGGCAGGAACAAGGTTAGGAGTTAGAGTTCACTCTAAGTCAAGCCCTGTCGAACAGCCAGCACGACGAATATCGGCGACGCCCCGGCAACACCGTAAAGAATGGTCAAAATCGCCGCCCGGCGCGGGTTTCGGTCTTTACAGCGACGCAAGCCTTCAGCAAGATTCGGTCAGCTTGTCTCAAAAAGGGCACGCATTTGTCCTATGCTTAACGGCGACGCCCGGCCAGGCCTCGCGCCGTCGTCCGTTGCAACAGCCATTCATCCGTCAGAACCAGGGAGCCTTTGCCATGCTGAAAAAGCTGCTGATGCTGTTCGTCGCGCTGTCGCTGTCGCTCGCCGCCGGTCTCGCCGCGGCCGTCGAAGTCAACACGGCCGACCAGGCCGCGCTCGAATCGGTGAAGGGGCTCGGGCCCGTGAAGTCGAAGGCAATCATCGACGAACGCACCAAGAACGGCCCGTTCAAGGATGCGGACGATCTCGCGAACCGCGTGAAGGGTCTCGGCACGAAATCGGTCGGGCATCTCGAGGAAAACGGCCTGACGGTCGGCGGCTCGTCGACGCCGCCGAAGGGCGTGAAGCTGTCGAAGCCGGCCGCGACCACGTCGGCCACGACGTCGGCGGGCACCGCGTCGACATCGACGACCGCGACCGCCGGCACGACGGCGACGGCACCGGCCGCGAGCGCACCCGAAGCGGCAACCAAGCCGGCGAAGAGCAAGCGCGCATCGAAGAAGGACAAGGCGGCCGCAGCCGCGGCGGCATCCGCCGACGCGGGCGCGAGCGCGCCGGCCGCAGCGTCGTCCACGAAGGCGGCGAAGGGTTCGAAGAAGAAGAGCAAGAAGGACAAGGCAGCCTCCGCCGCCGCGGCGTCGGGCGCCTGATGTGCGCCGCGCGCGCGACGGCGTGCGCGCGGCATTCGATCAACGGGCGCCGTCGTTGCGGCGCCCTTTTCAGTGAAGGTGAAGAACCATGGGTCTCCTCGACATCGTCGGTGGTCTGATCGGCGGCCAGGCCGGCGGCAACTCGCAAAGCGCACTCATCACGACCGCGCTCGAATTCATCAACAACCAGCCGGGCGGCCTGAACGGGCTGATCGAGAAGTTCAAGGCCGGCGGCGCCGGCGACATCATCGGCTCGTGGGTCGGCACGGGCGAAAACCAGCCGATCTCGGCGGACACGCTGCAGAACGTGCTCGGCTCCGACGCCGTCGGCGCGCTCGCGAGCAAGGTCGGCATCGATCCGTCCCAGGCATCGTCGATCCTCGCGCAGGTGCTGCCGCACGTCGTCAACGGCGCGACGCCGAACGGCGAAGTGCCGGCCGGCGGCCAGGTCGACACGTCGAACGTGCTCGGCGCTCTCACGCAGCTCGCCGGCATGTTCGGCGGCAACAAGCAGGCCTGAGCCCGCACGCACCGCACCGGCTGACGGCCGCGGCAGCTATTTCGGCCGCTCCATATGCAAACACCCCGCCTGAGCGGGGTGTTTGTTTTTGCGCGCCCGGCGCGAACCGGGCGTGCGGCCGATGACCGGCGATCAGTGCACGACGCGGTCGAACACGAACTTGCCGTCGTTGACGTCGACCGGGATCACGTCCTTCGGACCGAAGCGGCCCGCGAGGATCAGCTTCGCGACCGGGTTCTCGATCTCCTGCTGAATCGCGCGCTTCAGCGGTCGCGCGCCGAACAGCGGATCGTAGCCGACCTTGCCGATCTGTTCGAGCGCCGCCGGCGACACGTCGAGCGCCATGTCGAGCTTCGCAAGCCGGTCGTGCAGGCGGGCGAGCTGGATCTTCGCGATCGACTCGATATTGCTGCGATCGAGCGCGTGGAACACGACGACGTCGTCGATCCGGTTCAGGAACTCCGGACGGAAGTGCTGCTTCACCTCGAGCCACACGGCGTCCTTGATCTCTTCCTGCGGAGACCCCGTCATGGCCTGGATCACCTGCGAGCCGAGGTTCGACGTCATCACGATCACCGTGTTCTTGAAGTCGACCGTACGGCCCTGCCCGTCGGTCATGCGACCGTCGTCGAGCACCTGCAGCAGTACGTTGAACACGTCCGGATGCGCCTTCTCGATCTCGTCGAGCAGGATCACGCTGTACGGCTTGCGGCGCACGGCCTCCGTCAGGTAGCCGCCTTCCTCGTAGCCGACATAGCCCGGCGGCGCGCCGATCAGTCGCGCGACGCTGTGCTTCTCCATGAACTCGCTCATGTCGATGCGGATCAGATGCTCTTCCGAATCGAACAGGAACGCCGCCAGCGCCTTGCACAGCTCGGTCTTGCCGACACCCGTCGGGCCGAGGAACAGGAACGAGCCGTACGGACGGTTCGGATCGGCGAGACCCGCGCGCGAACGACGGATCGCATCCGCGACCGCGCTGATCGCCTCGTGCTGGCCAACCACGCGCTCGTGCAGCTTTTCCTCGATGTGCAGCAGCTTCTCGCGTTCGCCCTGCATCATTCGCGACACCGGAATCCCGGTTGCGCGCGACACGACTTCCGCGATTTCTTCCGCACCGACCTGCGTGCGCAGCAGGCGCGGACGCGTCGGGTTGTGCTGCTCCTGCTCTTCGGCCTGCGTAACCTGCTTCAGTTGCGACTCGAGTTGCGGCAGCTTGCCGTACTGCAGTTCGGCGACCTTCTCCAGCTTGCCTTCGCGCTGCAGACGCGCGATGTCGGCCCGCACCTTCTCGATCTCTTCCTTGAGCTGCGCGCTGCCCTGCACCGCGGCCTTCTCGGCGGTCCAGATCTCATCGAGGTCCGCATATTCGCGGCCCAGACGCTCGATCTCTTCCTCGATCAGCTGCAGGCGCTTCTGCGATGCCTCGTCCTGCTCCTTCTTCACGGCCTCGCGTTCGATCTTCAGCTGGATCAGACGACGGTCGAGCTTGTCCATCTCTTCGGGCTTCGAATCGATTTCCATCTTGATCTTCGATGCAGCCTCGTCGATCAGGTCGATGGCCTTGTCCGGCAGGAAACGGTCGGTGATGTAGCGGTGCGACAGCTCGGCCGCGGCGACGATCGCCGGGTCGGTAATGTCGACGCCGTGGTGCAGTTCGTACTTCTCCTGCAACCCGCGCAGGATCGCGATCGTCGCCTCGACGCTCGGCTCGTCGACAAGCACCTTCTGGAAGCGGCGCTCGAGCGCGGCATCCTTCTCGATGTACTTGCGGTATTCGTCGAGCGTGGTCGCGCCGATGCAATGCAGCTCGCCGCGCGACAGCGCCGGCTTCAGCATGTTGCCTGCGTCCATCGCGCCTTCGGCCTTGCCGGCGCCGACCATCGTGTGGATCTCGTCGATGAACACGATCGTCTGGCCTTCGTCCTTCGCGATGTCGTTGAGCACGGCCTTCAGGCGCTCCTCGAACTCGCCGCGGTACTTCGCGCCGGCGAGCAAGGCGGCCATGTCGAGCGACAGCACGCGCTTGCCCTTCAGCGTTTCGGGCACTTCGCCGTTGACGATCCGCTGCGCGAGCCCTTCGACGATCGCGGTCTTGCCGACGCCCGGCTCGCCGATCAGCACCGGGTTGTTCTTGGTGCGGCGCTGCAGGATCTGGATCGAGCGGCGGATTTCGTCGTCGCGGCCGATCACCGGGTCGAGCTTGCCCGCGCGGGCGCGCTCGGTCAGGTCGACCGTGTATTTCTTCAGCGCCTCGCGCTGGCTCTCCGCGTCCTGGCTGTGCACCTGCGAACCGCCGCGCACCGCGGCGATCGCGGCTTCGAGCGCCTTGCGCGTGAGGCCGTGCTGACGGGCGAGCTTGCCGGCTTCGCCCTTGTCGTCGGACACGGCGAGCAGGAACATCTCGCTCGCGATGAACGTGTCGTTGAGCTTCTGCGCTTCCTTGTCGGCCTGGTTCAGCAGCCCGGCCAGCTCGCGGCCGATCTGGATGTCGCCGCCCGTGCCCGTCACTTGCGGCAGGCGCGAAATGGCCTCGTTCAGCGCGCCTTGCAGCGCCTGCACGTGAACGCCTGCGCGCGACATCAGCGAGCGGGCAGAGCCGTCCTGCTGCGCGACCAGCGCCGCCAGCACGTGAACGGGTTCGATGTATTGATTGTCGCGACCTGCCGCGAGACTTTGCGCGTCCGAGAGCGCTTCCTGGAACTTGGTGGTGAGCTTGTCGATTCTCATTTAGTGAGACCTCCAATTTTCGATTAACACCAAGATGAGGATCGTTATACGGGTTTCAAGCGAAATTCGGGTTGATTCAGCGCAAAAATTGCCGGATGGCGATGTGGCGGCCTGCGGGCGCGCCGCGGCCGGCCGAGGAGGGGCTGCGCCGGCGTGTCAGCCGGCTTTCGAGGATGATTCGGCGGACGCAGGCGCGTCATCCACCGACGGCTCGGCACGCACCAGCGCGATCGGACGAATGCCCAGCAGCGCGACGAGCGGCGACGCGGGTACGGCGAGCTCGCCGAGCGTGTGGCGGTCGAGTTCGGTGAAGAACGCGTCGCGCGCGGCCGCCAGCACGCCCTTCAGGCGGCACTGGGGCTCGATCACGCAGCCGCGCGACTCGCCGCCGTCGGCCGAAAAGCAGCCGACCAGCGCGAAATCGCTCTCGGTCGCGCGCACCACCTGCCCGACCGTCAGCTTCAGCGAGTCGGGGAACAGCCGCAGCCCGCCGTTGCGGCCGCGAACGGTATCGACCCAGCCGAGCTCGCCGAGCTGCTGGACGACCTTCATCAGATGGTTCTTCGAGATGCCGTAGGCGTCCGAGATCTCCTGGATCGTCGCGAGCCCCTCGCCGCGCACGGCGAGGTACAACATGACGCGCAACGAGTAGTCGGTGTAGTCGGTGAGTCTCATGAGCGAATACGGAAAATTATCGATCGTGCCCCGATGATGCGAGCCGGGTCAATCGAAGCGCGCGCCGGATCGACTGTCCGGGCCGCTTGACGGCGCCGGGTTGCCGGGACGGCCTGCGCGCAATAAGATGCGTGGCATCTACACATTTTTCAGGCATCAGTGGACGCTATTTTGCGTCAAAATCCTGTCGGCGTCCTGCGCATTGCCCGCGCTGCCGTTCCGCCGGCACGGTGCCGACGCCCCGCCAACGCCCCGATTTTCCGGCCCTTTTTGCCATGACTGCCCTGCCCGCCTCGCCCGATACCGTGCCGGCCCGCCCCCGCGACGCCGAACCGACCGAAGACAACATCCGCGATCTCGTGTACGCGTTCTACGACCGCGTGCGCGCCGATCCGCTGCTCGGCCCCGTGTTCGACGCGAAGCTGAACGGTCGCTGGGACGACCATCTGCCGAAGATGGTCAACTTCTGGTCGAGCCTCGTGCTCGGCACCAAAGGCTATCGCGGCAACGTGCAGCAGGCGCATCAACCGCTCGACGGGATCGAGCCCGCGCATTTCAGCCGCTGGCTGTCGCTGTTCCTGAAGACCGTCGAGGGGCGCTACACGCCGCCCGCGGCGATCCGCTTCATGGAACCGGCGCTGCGGATCGCGCAGAGCCTGCAGCTGAGCCGCTTCGGCTGGGATTATCAGATTCCGCCCGAGCAGCAGGCGCTGCTCGATGCGATCGCACCGCGTCGCCGCGACGCGGGCGACGATCCGCATGCGCTGCCGTCACGCGCCCGCGGCGAGCCGTTTCCGACGAAGATCATCGGGCGCGGCGTCGATCCGGACGCCTGAGCGGCTTGCGACAATCGAACGGCCTGCGGCACAACGCCGCACGCCCCAAACGCTGCGCTCAGCGCGGCGTGTTGCCCGATTCGACGCCCCAGCGCGCGAGCGCCGCATCGTCGGTGCTGCGGGCGTCGACCCAGCGTTCGCCGTCCGGCGTCGTTTCCTTCTTCCAGAACGGCGCCTCGGTCTTCAGGTAGTCCATCACGAACTCGCACGACGCGAACGCGTCGCCGCGGTGCGACGCGACCGTCGCGACCATCACGATCTGGTCGAGCGGCAACAGCCGGCCGACGCGATGCACGATCGCGACGTCGATCCCGGGCCAGCGCCTGCCGGCTTCGGCGGCAATCTTCTCGAGCGCCTTTTCGGTCATCCCCGGATAGTGCTCGAGTTCCATCGCGGCAACCGAATCGCCTTCGTTCAGGTCGCGCACCGTGCCGACGAAGCACGCGACCGCGCCGATCTTCGGGTTGCGCGCGCGCAATGCCGCGACTTCGGCGTTCAGGTTGAAATCATCGGTCTGGATTCGTACGGTAGCCATCGTTCGGTCCTGTCGACCAGAGTTAGCGCTTTAGCGCTTACTCTGGTCCCATGCTTCGCGGTCGACCAGAGTTGGCGCTTGAGCACTTCCTCCGCTCCCATGCTTCGCGGTCGACCAGAGTCAGCGCTTGAGCCCTTCCTCTAGCCCCATGCAAAGCTCAGCCGCCGGTCACCGGCGGAAAAAACGCGACCTCGCAGCCGTCGGTAAGCCGCGTCTCCGGGTCGGTCATCTCGTGATTGCACGCCATGCGCAACGCGCGCCCTTCGGCGAGCGTCTCGGCCCACGCGCCGCCGCGCAGGCGCAGCCATGCGCGTACGTCGCCGACGGTCGTCACGCCGTCCGGCACGTCGGCCTGCTCGTCGGATACGCCTAGCGCCTCGCGCACGCTTGCAAAGAATTTCAGCTGAATCTTCATAGGTCGGGAAGCCATCGCATTACGACAGCAGTTCGGAAAACGGAATGAAACGCACGGTCTCGCCCGCGCTGATCGCGTGCTGCGGCGGATTGTCGATCAGGCCGTCGCCCCAGACCGTCGACGTCAGCACCGCCGAACTCTGGTTCGGGAACAGGTCGAGACCGCCGGCGGCATTGACGCGCGCGCGCAGGAATTCGTTGCGCCGGTCGCCCTTGCTTTGCGAGAAGTCCGCGCGCAGCGACAGCGCGCGCGGCGCGACGTCGCGCACGCCGGACAGGCGCAGCAGGAACGGCCGCACGAACAGCAGGAACGTGACGAAGCTTGACACGGGGTTGCCCGGCAGCCCGATGAAGTGCGCATCGGGGCGTGCGTCGCCGCGGCGCACCGCGCCGAACGCGAGCGGCTTGCCGGGCTTCATCGCGATCTGCCACAGCGCGAGCCGCCCTTCGGCCTCGACTGCCGGTTTCACGTGATCCTCGTCGCCGACCGATACGCCACCGCTCGTCAGGATCACGTCGTGATCGCGCGTGGCCTCGCGCAGCGCGTCGCGCGTCGCGGCGAGCGAATCGGACACGATCCCGTAGTCGGTCACATGGCAGCCGAGCCGCTCGAGCAGCCCGCGCAACGTGAAACGGTTCGAGTTGTAGATCGCACCGGGTTTCAGCGGCTCGCCGGGCATCGTCAGTTCGTCGCCGGTGAAGAACACCGCGACGCGAGTCCGCCGCGCGACCGACAACTGCGCACAGCCGACCGATGCGGCGAGGCCGAGCGCCTGCGGCGTGAGCCGCGTGCCGGCCGGAAGGATCACCGCCCCCTGGCGGATGTCCGCGCCCTGCGCGGTGATCCATTCACCGGCCTTCGGCGTGTGCAGGATCTCGACCGCATCGCCGTCAGCCGACGCCTGTTCCTGCATCACGACGGCGTCGGCGCCGGGCGGCACCGTCGCGCCGGTGAAGATCCGCGCGGCCGTACCCGCCGCGAGTGGCACGGCCGGATGGCCGGCCGGGATCCGCTGCGACACCGGCAGGCGCCGTTCGCCGTGCAGCAGGTCCGCGACGCGCACCGCATAGCCGTCCATCGCGCTCGTATGCATCGGCGGCACGTCGAGCGGCGAGCTCACGTCGGCCGCCAGCACGCGGCCGAGCGCATCGAGCGTCGCGACGGTTTCGGCGCCGGGCAGCGGCTTCGCAGCTTCGAGCAGCGCGGCGAGCGCTTCCGCGGTCGACAGCATCGGCGCGCGCGGCGCCACGGAATTCGGATTCGACATCGATGGAATCGGGGGATCGTTGGAGTCAATACGTCATTGTAGCGACGCCGTCGCGCGGACGTGCGATATGGCGGACATGCGAAAACTGTGATCGGCGCGAAAGCGCGGCACTGGCACTTGTTTCGCGCGGCACCGGACGGCATGCGCGCGCACGGCCGGCGCCAAACGAAACGGCCGGAACCCCGATCCGTGAGACGAATCGGCATTCCGGCCGTCCAGCACCGCCGGCCTTGCGACCCGGTGGCCCGACGCTACGTTACGCGCCCGTATGCGCGGCGATGAAGTCCTTCACCTGCTGCGCGTCGGCCTTCACGACCTCGAAACGCTGCGGCAGCGCCTCGAGCCCGTCGAATGCGGCCGGCCGCTCGGCTTCGCGATCGAGCGCTTCGCGGATCGTCTCGCCGAACTTGATCGGCTGGGCCGTTTCGAGCACGACCATCGGCACGCCCGCATCGAGATGCTCGCGCGCGACCTTCACGCCGTCGGCCGTGTGCGTATCGATCATCGTGTCGTAGCGCGAGAACACGTCGCGGATCGTCGCGATGCGGTCCGGGTGGCTGCTGCGGCCCGACACGAAGCCGAACTCGGCCACGCGCGCGAAATCGCCGCTCGCCGCGAGATCGAACCCGCCCTTCTCCTCGACGTCGCGGAACAGCTGCATCACACGTGCCGGATCGCGGCCGAGCAGGTCGAACACGAAGCGCTCGAAGTTCGACGCCTTCGAGATATCCATGCTCGGGCTGCTCGTGTGATACGTGTTCTCCGCGCTGCGCACGCGATATGCGCCGGTGCGGAAGAACTCGTCGAGCACGTCGTTCTCGTTGGTCGCGACCACGAGCTTCGCGATCGGCAGGCCCATCATCCGTGCGATGTGGCCCGCGCAGACGTTGCCGAAGTTGCCCGACGGCACCGTGAACGACACGCGCTCGTCATTGGACTGCGTCGCCGCGAAATAGCCCTTGAAGTAGTACACGACCTGCGCGACGACGCGCGCCCAGTTGATCGAGTTGACGGTGCCGATCTTCTGCTGCGCCTTGAACGCGTGATCGTTCGATACGGCCTTCACGATGTCCTGGCAGTCGTCGAACACGCCTTCGACCGCGAGGTTGAAGATGTTCGGATCCTGCAGGCTGAACATCTGGGCCGTCTGGAACGCGCTCATCTTCTTGTGCGGCGACAGCATGAACACGCGCACGCCGGCCTTGCCGCGCATCGCGTATTCGGCCGCGCTGCCCGTGTCGCCCGACGTCGCGCCGAGAATGTTCAGCGCTTCGCCGTGCTTCGCGAGCGTGTACTCGAACAGGTTGCCGAGCAGCTGCATCGCCATGTCCTTGAACGCGAGCGTCGGGCCGTTCGACAACTCGAGCAGCGACAGTGCCGCGCCGTTCTCGGTGCCGAGCGTCTTCAGCGGCGTGATGTCGGACGCGTTCTCGCCGTGGCGCGTGTTGCTGTACACGGCCGCCGTGTACGTGCGGCGCGTGATCGCGCGCAGGTCGTCGGCCGGCACGTCGTCGCAGAACTTCGACAGGATCTCGAACGCGAGATCCGCGTACGGCAGCGTGCGCCAGCGCGCGAGTTCGTCGGCGGACACCTTCGGGTACTCGGCCGGCAGGTACAGCCCGCCGTCCTTCGCAAGACCGCCGAGCAGGATGTCGGAGAACGTGTGGCGCTCGCCGATGCCGGCGCCGCGCGTGGAGATGTAGTTCATCATGTCGTTCCTGGCCCTCAGTTCAGCGCTTCCATGCGCAGCTTCGTCACCTTCGAGACCACCGTCGAGAGGTTCTCGATCTGCACGATCGCCGCATTGACGTTCTTCTCGAGCGTGACGTGCGTGATCAGGATGATGTCGGTTTCGCCGTTCGCGTCGTCGACCTGCTCCGACTCCTTCTGCAGCAGCGCGTCGATCGAGATGCCCGATGCGGCGAGGATGCGCGTGATGTCGGCGAGCACGCCCGTCTGGTCGGCCACGCGCAGGCGCAGGTAGTAGCCGCTCGTCACTTCGTCGATCGGCAGGATCGGCGTGTTCGACAGGCTGTCCGGCTGGAACGCGAGGTGCGGCACGCGATGCTCCGGGTCGGCCGTATGCAGGCGCGTGACATCGACGAGATCCGCGACGACCGCCGATGCGGTCGGCTCCGCGCCGGCACCCTTGCCGTAGTACAGCGTCGTGCCGACCGCGTCGCCGTGCACGACGACCGCGTTCATCGCGCCCTCGACGTTCGCGAGCAGGCGCTTCTCGGGAATCAGCGTCGGGTGCACGCGCAGTTCGATGCCTTTTTCGGCGCGGCGCGTGATGCCGAGCAGCTTGATCCGGTAGCCGAGCTCTTCCGCGTAGCGGATATCGGTCGCATCGAGCTTGCTGATGCCTTCGACGTACGCGCGATCGAACTGGACCGGCACGCCGAACGCGATCGCGCTCATGATGGTCGCCTTGTGCGCGGCGTCGACGCCTTCGATGTCGAAGGTCGGATCGGCTTCCGCGTAGCCGAGCTCCTGCGCGGCCTTCAGCGCGGTCGCGAAGTCGAGCCCGCGGTCGCGCATTTCCGACAGGATGTAGTTCGTCGTGCCGTTGATGATGCCCGCGATGTACTGGATGCGGTTGGCGGTCAGGCCTTCGCGCAGCGCCTTGATGATCGGGATGCCGCCGGCGACGGCCGCCTCGAACGCGACCATCACGCCCTTTTCGCGCGCGGCCTCGAAGATCTCGGTGCCGTGCACCGCGAGCAGCGCCTTGTTCGCCGTCACGACGTGCTTGCCGTTCGCGATCGCGCGCAGCACGAGCTCGCGCGCGATGCCCGTGCCGCCGATCATCTCGGCGATGATCGCGATCGACGGATCGTCGACGACCGCGTTGAAGTCGTCGGTGATCTGCGCGGCGCCGGCGTTGCCGCCGAGCGCAGCCTGCGCCTTGGCCGGGTTGCGCACCGCAATGCGCGCAATCTCGATGCCGCGCCCCGCGCGTCGCTTGATTTCTTCCTGGTTGCGGTGCAGCACCGTGAAGGTGCCGCTACCGACGGTGCCGAAGCCCAACAGGCCAACTTTGATCGGTTCCATGCTGCGTGTGATCGATGAGTAAGAGTGAATGAATGCCGGGTGATCCTGTCCGCTCAGACCGAATGGCGCTTGCGGTAGCCGTCGAGGAAGCGCGCGATCCGGTTGATCGAATCGGTCAGGTCGTCGAGATTCGGCAGGAACACCACGCGGAAGTGATCCGGGGCCGCCCAGTTGAAGCCCGTCCCCTGCACGAGCAGCACGCGTTCCTCGAGCAACAGGTCGAGGATGAACTGCTGGTCGTTCTGGATCGGATAAAGCTTCGGATCGAGGCGCGGGAACATGTACAGCGCGGCCTGCGGCTTCACGCAGGTCACGCCGGGAATCGACGTGAGCATGTCGTACGCGAGCTCGCGCTGCTTGTACAGGCGCCCGCTCGGCACGATCAGCTCGTTGATGCTCTGGTAGCCGCCGAGCGCGGTCTGGATCGCGAACTGCCCGGGCACGTTCGCACACAGGCGCATCGACGAAAGGATCCCCAGGCCTTCCAGGTAATCCTTCGCGCGCCGGCGGTTGTCGCCGCCGAGGCCCGACACGGCCATCCAGCCCGCGCGGTAGCCGCACGAGCGATAGCTCTTCGACAGGCTGTTGAACGTGACGGTGATCACGTCTTCCGACAGCGAACCCAGCGCGGTGTGCTCGAGCTCGTCGTAGACGATCTTGTCGTAGACCTCGTCGGCGAACACGATCAGCCCGTGCTGGCGCGCGATCTCGAGCAATTCGAGCAGCAATTCGTCGGAATAAAGCGCGCCGGTCGGGTTATTCGGGTTGATCACGACGATCGCCTTGGTGTTCGGCGTGATCTTGCGGCGGATGTCGTCGAGGTCGGGCATCCACGCGCTCTGCTCGTCGCACACGTAGTGCACGGGCGTGCCGCCCGACAGGCTCACGGCGGCCGTCCACAGCGGGTAGTCGGGCGCCGGCAGCAGCACCTCGTCGCCGTCGTTCAGGAGCGCCTGGGTCGCCATCACGATCAGCTCGGACGCGCCGTTGCCGATGTAGATGTCGTCGAGGCCGACGCCCAGGACGCCCTTTTGCTGCGTGTAGTGCATCACGGCCTTGCGGGCCGAGAACACGCCCTTCGAATCCGAATAGCCGGACGACGCCGGCAAATTGCGGATCATGTCCTGGATGATCTCGTCCGGCGCGTCGAACCCGAACGGCGCGAGGTTGCCGATGTTCAGCTTGATGATGCGGTGGCCTTCTTCCTCGAGGCGCTTCGCGTGCTCGAGCACCGGGCCACGGATGTCGTAGCAGACGTTGAGCAGCTTGTTCGACTTCTGAATCGGTTTCACGACGACACGTTTCCTGGGTTGGCCTTGCGGCCGGGGGACGGGATCAAAACTGGAGAGCGGCCGGTCTGTGCGCGCTGTCTAGACTGGGAAAAAGCGGGCGGTCGGACGCAGCTTGTGGCGACGCACGATGCAAGTGGCGCCCGGGGGCGACCAAAAAGTTATAATTTAGCGGATTTTGGCCGACTTTCGCAATGCACCATGGCCGCTGCGGGCCCGCGCCGTCAGGCGTCCCGCGCGCGCCGGGTCGCGAAACCGGCCGCCCGGGCCCGTGCGGCCCTTGCCAGACATTCCCTCCACGGAACCGCGGAATACCGATTTGAAACTGCACCAGGACACGAGCGGCGCGCTCAACACCGTCACCGGCTACGGCCCCGATTATGTCGACGTCAATCTCCAACGCCACGAAGGCAGCGTCATCGTGCTGCCCGGCGCGCCGGTGCGGGACTGGCCCGTGTCGTCGTTCGACGCGCTCGCGCCCGAGCATTTCGCGATGCTGCTCGACCCGGCACCCGAACTCGTGATCTTCGGCAGCGGCGCGCGGCTGCGCTTCCCGCACCCGCGGCTCGTGGCCGCGCTCACGGCCAAGCGGATCGGCGTCGAGACGATGGATTTCCAGGCCGCCTGCCGTACCTACAACATCCTGATGGCCGAGGGCCGCAAAGTCGCCGCCGCGCTCTTAATTGAACGTTAATCCCCGATGCGGTAAAACTCGGGCCGGCGCACCGGGTCGATCCCCGGATCATCATCCGGATCGATCACCGGCAGCCCGCCCGCCTCCGGCGCAACCCGCCGGCGGCCCATCACAACAACCAACAGGCTGAAAATCCATGAACGATACGCCGTCGAGGCTACCGCTCAATCGCATCACGCTCGCCCTCCTGCTCGTCGCGCTCGCGATCGTCTGGTTCGCGCCGCTCGGGCTGCGCCACCTGATCCCGAGCGACGAAGGCCGCTACGCGGAGATGGCTCGCGAAATGTTCGTCACCGGCGACTGGATCACGCCGCGCTACAACGGCTACAAGTACTTCGAAAAGCCGCCGCTGCAGACCTGGCTGAACGCGCTCACGTTCGCGTGGTTCGGCATCGGCGAATGGCAGGCGCGCCTCTACACGGGCCTCGCCAGCTTCGCCGGCGTGCTGCTGGTCGGCTTCACGGGCGCGCGCCTGTTCAATCCGCTGTCGGGCTTCCTCGCGGCCGTCGTGCTCGCGTGCTCGCCGTACTGGAACCTGATGGGCCACTTCAACGCGCTCGACATGGGGCTCGCGTTCTGGATGGCGCTGTCGCTCTGCGCGCTGCTGCTCGCGCAGCGCCCCGGGCTGCGCGCGAGCGCGGTGCGCGGCTGGATGTGGATATGCTGGGCCGCGATGGCGTTCGCTGTGCTGTCCAAGGGCCTCGTCGGCCTGATCCTCCCGGGCGCCGTCCTGGTGCTCTATACGCTGATCGCCCGCGACTGGGCGCTGTGGAAACGGCTGTACCTGGTGAGCGGCCTCGTGATCTTCTTCGCGATCGTCACGCCATGGTTCGTGCTCGTCCAGCAGCGCAACCCCGAGTTCTTCAACTTCTTCTTCATCGTCCAGCAGTTCCGCCGGTACCTGACCCCCGAACAGAACCGCCCGGGCCCGCTCTATTATTTCGTGCCGGTGCTGCTGGTCGGCTTCCTGCCGTGGCTCTCCGTCGCGTGGCAGAGCATCCGCCATGCGCTGCGCATGCCGCGCCAGCCGAACGGCTTCTCCCCGATGCTCGTGCTGCTGATCTGGAGCGCGTTCATCTTCCTGTTCTTCAGCGCGTCGCATTCGAAGCTGATCTCGTACGTGCTGCCGGTCGCGCCGGCACTTGCGCTGATGATCGGCGCATACCTGCCGCTGATGACCGCCGAGCGGTTCCGCCGCCACCTGCTCGGCTACCTCGTGTTTCTCGTCGTCGCGGCGTTCGGAATCATCTTCCTCGCCTACCAGGGCGACGCACGCACGCCGAACGCGCTGTACCGCGCGTTCCAGATGTGGCTGTACGCAGGCCTCGCAGTCGCGGCCGCGCTGACGCTCGCGGCCGCGTGGCTCAACCGCCGCGCGGGCGTCGCGGCCGCGATCGCCGCGTTCGGCGCCGCATGGCTCGCGTTCGGCACGATCGGCGGCACCGGCCACGACGAATTCGGCCGCTACAGCTCGGGCGCGCTGCTCGCACCCGCCGTGCGCGCCGAACTGGCGAAGCTGCCGCCCGACACGCCGTTCTACTCGATCCAGATGCTCGATCACACGTTCCCGTTCTATATGGGCCACACGACGATCATGGTCCAGCGCCAGGACGAGCTCTCATTCGGGATCTCGGTCGAGCCGAACAAATGGATCCCGACCGTCGGCCAATGGATCGAACGCTGGAAGCAGGAAACCCATGCGCTCGCGATCATGCCGCCCGGCCAGTACGACACGCTGGTCAAGCAAGGCGTGCCGATGCGCGTGATCGCGCGCGACAACCGCCGCGTGATCGTCGAGAAACCGCAATCGTAAGGACGCCCACCGCATGAATCCCGTTTCGTTCGTCTGCATCATCACCGGCGTGATGCTCAACGCCTGTGCGCAACTTCTGCTGAAAGCCGGCGTCAACGCCGTTGGACACTTCGAATTCAGCCGTGCGAACCTCATCCCGGTCGGCCTGAAGATCGCGACCCAGCTGCCGATCATCGGCGGCCTCGGCTGCTACGTGCTGAGCGTCGTCGTCTGGATCCTCGGGCTCTCGCGGGTCGACGTGTCGATCGCGTATCCGATGCTGTCGCTCGGCTACGTGGTCAATGCGTTCGCCGCCTGGTACCTGTTCGGCGAAGTGCTGTCGGTGCAACGGCTCGTCGGCATCGGCATCATCCTGATCGGCGTGCTCGTGCTCGCGCGAAGCTGAGCACGCCCCGCCGCGTTAAGCGTCCGCCTACAAAAAATCACGGTACGAATCCGCCAACCGGTGTTTAATGCCGGTTTCGGGCCGGATCGCCCGACCCCTTTATTACACGCCATTACAGGCCAACGCGTTCATGAGCCAGACTACCGCTCCGTTTCTGCCGTTCACTCGCCCCGAGATCGATGAGGAAACCATCCAGGGCGTCGTCGACGTGCTGCGCTCGGGCTGGATCACCACCGGCCCGCAGAGCCAGAAATTCGAAGCCGCGCTGTCCGAGTATTGCGGCGGCCGTCCGGTCCGTGCGTTCAATTCCGGCACCTGCACGCTCGAGATCGGCCTGCGCATCGCAGGCGTCGGCCCGGGCGACGAGGTGATCACGACGCCGGCGACGTGGGTGTCGACCAGCAACGTGGTCCTCGAGACCGGCGCGACGCCCGTGTTCGCCGACATCGACCCCGTCACGCGCAACATCGACCTCGACAAGCTCGAGCAGGCGATCACGCCGCGCACGAAGGCGATCATCCCGGTCTACCTGGCCGGCCTGCCGGTCGACATGGACCGCCTGTACGCGATCGCACGCGCGCACAACCTGCGCGTGATCGAGGACGCCGCGCAGGCACTCGGCTCGACGTGGCAAGGCAAGCGCATCGGCGCGCTCGGCGACATCGTGTCGTTCAGCTTCCACGCGAACAAGAACCTGACGACGATCGAAGGCGGCGCGCTCGTGCTGAACAACGAGGCCGAGGCGACGCTCGCGCAGAAGTACCGGCTGCAGGGCATCACGCGCACGGGCTTCGACGGGATGGACTGCGACGTGCTCGGCGGCAAGTACAACCTGACCGACGTCGCCGCTCGCGTCGGCCTCGGCCAACTGCCGCACCTCGAGCGCTTCACCGCGCAGCGCCGCGCACTGGCGCGCGCGTATTTCGCCGCGCTCGACGACGGCCCGGCCGTGAAGCTCGGGCTCGGCCTGCCCGTCGCCGATTTCGAGAACAGCAACTGGCACATGTTCCAGGTCACGCTGCCGCTCGACCGGTTGTCGATCTCGCGCGCCGATTTCATGGCGCAGATGAAGGAACGCGGGATCGGCACGGGCGTCCACTACCCGGCCATCCATCTTTTCACGCTGTACCGCGCACGCGGCTTCAAGGAGGGCATGTTCCCCCACGCCGAGCGGTACGGCGCGTCGACCGTCACGCTGCCGCTCTTCACGCAGATGACGGAAGACGACGTGCGTCGCGTGGCCGACGCCATCAACCAGATTTGCGAACAATACGGAAAATAAGCGTACATGAATCACCTTGAAGCACGCGCCGGGCATCCGGGCGCCGCGAACCCGGAAGTATCGGTCATCATCCCCGTGTACAACGAGGAAGACGGCCTGGCTGCGCTGTTCGCGCGCCTGTACCCGGCACTCGACGCACTCGGCACGTCGTACGAAGTGATCCTGATCAACGATGGCAGCCGCGACCGCTCGGCCGCGATGCTGGCGGACCAGTTCCACGTGCGGCCCGACACGACGCGCGTCGTGCTGCTCAACGGCAACTACGGCCAGCACATGGCGATCCTCGCCGGCTTCGCGCAGTCGCGCGGCGACATCGTCATCACGCTCGACGCCGACCTGCAGAATCCGCCCGAGGAAATCGGCAAGCTGATCGCGAAGATGCGCGAGGGCTACGACTACGTCGGCTCGATCCGCAAGCAGCGCCAGGACAGCCTGTGGCGGCGCAAGGCGTCGCAGATGATGAACCGGCTGCGCGAGCGCATCACGCGGATCAAGATGACCGACCAGGGTTGCATGCTGCGCGCGTACAGCCGCCGCATCATCGACACGATCAACGTGTGCGGCGAAGTCAACACGTTCATCCCCGCGCTCGCGTACACGTTCGCGCAGAAGCCGACTGAAATCGAGGTCGCGCACGAGGAACGTTTCGCGGGCGAATCGAAGTACTCGCTGTACAGCCTGATCCGGCTGAACTTCGACCTCGTGACGGGCTTCTCGGTCGTGCCGCTGCAGTGGCTGTCGTTCATCGGCGTGATCCTGTCGCTCGGCTCCGCCGCGCTGTTCGTGCTGCTACTCGTACGCCGCTTCATCGTCGGCGCGGAAGTGCAAGGCGTGTTCACGCTGTTCGCGATCACGTTCTTCCTGCTCGGCGTGATCATCTTCGCGCTCGGCCTGCTCGGCGAATACGTCGGCCGGATCTACCAGCAGGTGCGCGCACGGCCGCGCTACCTGATCCAGGCCGTGCTCGAGCAGCACGACGGCATGCCGGCGGTGCCGGCCGGCACGAACCGCACGGAGGCGTCGCAATGAAGCCGCGCGCCGTCGTCTTCGCGTATCACAACGTCGGCGTGCGCTGCCTGCAGGTGCTGCTGGCACGCGGCGTCGACGTCGCGCTCGTCGTCACGCACGAGGACAACCCGAACGAGAACATCTGGTTCGGCAGCGTTGCGTCCGTCGCCGCCGAGCACGGAATTCCGGTCGTCACGCCAGCCGACCCCGCCGATCCGGCGCTGCACCGCACGGTATCCGACGCACAGCCGGACTTCATCTTCTCGTTCTACTACCGCCACATGCTGCCGGTGGACCTGCTCGCAATCGCGCCGCGCGGCGCGTACAACATGCACGGTTCGCTGCTGCCGAAATACCGGGGTCGGGTACCGACCAACTGGGCCGTGCTGAACGGCGAAACGGAGACCGGCGCGACGCTGCACGAGATGGCCGCAAAGCCGGACGCCGGCGCGATCATCGGCCAGACCGCGGTGCCGATCCTGCCCGACGACACGGCCACGCAGGTGTTCGACAAGGTGACGGTCGCCGCCGAGCAGACGCTCTGGCGCGTGCTGCCCGCGCTGCTCGCGGGCGACGCGCCGCATCTGCCGAACGATCTCGCGAGCGGCAGCTACTACGGCGGCCGCAAGCCGGAAGACGGCCGCATCGACTGGTCGAAGCCGGCCGCGCAGGTCTACAACCTGGTGCGCGCGGTCGCGCCTCCGTATCCGGGCGCGTTCACCGACGTCGGCGGCACGCGTTTCGTGGTCGCCCGCGCACGCCTCGCGGCGCCCGGCAGCGCCGCCGCCTCGGCCGCGGCAGATTTGCCGCCCGGCCTGCACGTAAGCGATAATGCGCTATTCGGCGTCTGCGGCGACCGCCGCGCCCTATCCATTCTCGAGCTGTGGCAGCAGCGCGACGGCAGCGAAGCCGTCGTGACGCCCGCGGAATTCGCGCAGTTCATTCATTCTTCCCGTCATTCATGAAAGCAAAAAAAGTCCTGATCCTGGGTGTGAACGGCTTCATCGGCCATCACCTGTCGAAGCGCATTCTTGAAACCACCGATTGGGAAGTGTTCGGCATGGACATGCAGACCGATCGGCTGGGCGATCTCGTCAACCACGAGCGGATGCATTTCTTCGAAGGCGACATCACGATCAACAAGGAGTGGGTCGAGTATCACGTGAAGAAGTGCGACGTGATCCTGCCGCTCGTCGCGATCGCGACGCCCGCGACCTACGTCCAGCAGCCGCTGCGCGTGTTCGAGCTCGACTTCGAGGCGAACCTGCCGATCGTGCGTTCGGCCGTCAAGTACGGCAAGCACCTCGTGTTCCCGTCGACCTCCGAGGTCTACGGCATGTGCTCGGACGAGCAGTTCGATCCGGATGCATCGGCGCTCACCTACGGCCCGATCAACAAGCCGCGCTGGATCTACGCGTGCTCGAAGCAGCTGATGGACCGCGTGATCTGGGGCTACGGGATGGAAGGCCTGAACTTCACGCTGTTCCGTCCGTTCAACTGGATCGGCCCGGGCCTCGACTCGATCTACACGCCGAAGGAAGGCAGCTCGCGCGTGGTCACGCAGTTCCTCGGCCACATCGTGCGCGGCGAGAACATCAGCCTCGTCGACGGCGGCTCGCAAAAGCGCGCGTTCACGGACATCGACGACGGCATCAGCGCGCTGATGAAGATCATCGAGAACAAGAACGGTGTCGCGTCGGGCAAGATCTACAACATCGGGAATCCGAAGAATAACTTCTCGGTTCGCGAGCTCGCGCACAAGATGCTCGAACTGGCCGCCGAGTTCCCGGAGTACGCCGATCTGGCCAAGCAGGTGCAGCTCGTCGAAACGACATCGGGCGCGTACTACGGCAGCGGCTACCAGGACGTGCAGAACCGCGTGCCGAAGATCGACAACACGATGCAGGAGCTCGCATGGGCGCCGCAATCGACGTTCGACGACGCGCTGCGCAAGATCTTCGAAGCGTATCGCGGCCACGTCGCCGACGCGCGCGCGCTCGTCGAACAGCAAGGCTGACCGGGACGCTCGCTTGGCTCGTATCGTTCTCAAGATCGACGTCGACACGCTGCGCGGCACGCGCGAAGGCGTGCCGAACCTCGCGCGCATCTTCGACCGCTTCAGTGCGCGCGCGACCTTCCTCTTCAGCCTCGGGCCCGATCACACGGGCTGGGCGCTGCGGCGCGTGTTCCGCCCCGGCTTCCTGAAGAAGGTGTCGCGCACGTCGGTGGTCGAGCATTACGGCGTGAAGCAGCTGATGTACGGCGTGCTGCTGCCGGGCCCCGACATCGGCCGCCGTGCGATCGCCGACATGCGCGCGATCCACGAGGCCGGCTTCGAATGCGGGATCCACACGTGGGATCACGTGTACTGGCAGGACAACGTGCGCGTGCGCGATCGCGACTGGACCGCGCGCGAAATGCAGAAGAGCCACGCACGCTTCGTCGACGTCTTCGGCGCGCCGCCCGTCACGCACGGCGCGGCCGGCTGGCAGATGAACGACGCGGCGTTCGAGCAGATCGACGCATGGGGGATGCGCTACGCATCCGACGGTCGCGGCCATTCGCCGTACCTGCCCGTGGTCGGCGGCCGCACGCTGTCGCACGTGCAGATGCCGACCACGCTGCCGACGCTCGACGAAGTGCTCGGCATCGACGGCATCGACACGCACAATGTCGCCGCGCATATCCTGAAGTTCACGGAAACCAACCCGCACGACCAGGTGTTCACGCTGCACGCGGAACTGGAAGGCCAGAAGCTCGCGGCCGTGTTCGAGCAACTGCTCGCCGGCTGGCGCACGCAGGGCCATACGTTTGTGACGATGGGCGATTACCACGCGACGCTGGACCGCGACTCGCTGCCATCGTACCCTGTCACGTGGGGCGAGATCCCCGGGCGCTCCGGCGAACTGATCGTCCAGCCCGACTGAGTTCGCGCGCGCCGGCGCCGCGTGCCGCGCCCTTGCGGCGTGCCGCCGCGACGCCCCGCCGAACCGCGCCGCCCGAGCGGCGCCTTTCCATAACAACAGGAGAAACACGTGTCCGTCGAAGTTGACCGTCAAGTTCCCGATTTCACCGCACCGGCTACGGGCGGCGACATTTCGCTGTCCGACCTGAAGGGCAAGAAGCTCGTCCTGTATTTCTATCCGAAGGACAACACGCCGGGCTGCACGACCGAAGGCCTGCAGTTCCGCGATCTCTATCCGAAGTTCAAGAAGGCCGGCGCCGAAGTCATCGGCGTGTCGCGCGACAGCCTGCGCTCGCATGACAATTTCAAGGCAAAGCTCGAACTGCCGTTCCCGCTGATTTCCGATGCCGACGAAGCACTGTGCGCGCTGTTCGATGTCATCAAGATGAAGAAGATGTATGGCAAGGAAGTGCGCGGAATCGAGCGTTCGACGTTCCTCATCGACGCCGACGGCATGCTTCGCCAGGCATGGCGCGGCATCAAGGTGCCCGGTCACGTGGACGACGTGCTAAGTGCTGTACAAGCGCTTTGAGGCGCGTTATATTGGGCCGCAATGAATGCCAGTTCGCCCCATATTTCTCGTAGCTGCGCCGGTGCCCGTTGCGATGCTTCCCGGCACCTGACGCGCATCACGACGGTATCAGCCGAGCCGCATGTCCCTGTCGATGGGGCAGCGGCTTTTTTTATGGACTGCGCGCCGGCCCTCGGTCCGGCCCTCACCCTGTCAAGGAGCTGATCGACACTTAGGCGAACCGGCTAGACGAAACTCCTGTGCGCCACCGCGCGCAAACTGCATGCGTCTACGTCACGCAGGATGCGATCAGCGGCGCACTTCATGCGACACGATTCCTCCCGAGGGACACCATGCCTTTGCCTACTCCCCCCAGCAAGCTCGGCAGCCTGCTGCCGCCCGACGAATACAAGGCGAAAGCGCGGCCCGCGAAAGCCGCGAAGAAATCCGCCGAAGGGGACGCATCCACAGCCGGTGACTATGGCCCGGCCAGCGTGGCCCAACCGATGACCGAAGCCGCGAACACGGTCGCACCGCTGCGTGCGGTCGCGCCGTCGTCGGCGCAACCGGCCGCAAGCACGCCTGCGCGCGGCCGCAAGACCAAGCAGACGGCAGCGCTGCTGCAGCCGATGCAGGCACCGGCAGAACCCGCGCCCGCCGAAACCGCCGCGCCGGTCGTTGCGCGCAACGACAAGCCGGCCGCTGGTAAACCGGCCGCGACGCCCGCGCGCGATGCCGGCGCCGCGACGAAGTCGCGCAGCCACAAGCCGGCCGAAGCCGAACTGCAAAAGCTGTTCGTGCTCGACACCAACGTGCTGATGCACGACCCGAGCAGCCTCTTCCGCTTCGAGGAACACGACGTCTATCTGCCGATGATGACGCTCGAGGAGCTCGATAACCACAAGAAGGGGATGTCCGAGGTCGCGCGCAACGCGCGCCAGGTGAGCCGCACGCTCGACGCGCTGGTCGCCGACGGCGGCCCGATCTCGACCGGCATTCCGCTGTCGCGCCTCGGCAGCCGCGAGGCGCTCGGCCGGCTGTACTTCCAGACGAAGCTCGCCGACATCGCGCCGGTCGAAGGCCTGCCCGAGGGCAAGGCCGACAACCAGATCCTCGGCGTCGTGCGCGCGCTGCAGCGCGACCGGCCGGATCGCCAGGTCGTGCTGGTGTCGAAAGACATCAACATGCGGATCAAGGCGCATGCGCTCGGCCTGCCCGCGGAAGACTACTTCAACGACCAGGTACTCGAGGACAAGGACCTCCTCTATTCCGGCGTGCGCGAACTGCCGCAGGACTTCTGGACCAAGCATGCGAAGGGAATGGAGAGCTGGCAGGACACGAAGACGGGCACCACGTACTACCGCGTGACGGGCCCGCTCGTCGCGTCGATGCTCGTCAACGAGTTCGTCTATCTCGAACCGCAGAACGGCGAACCGACGTTCCACGCGATCGTCCGCGAGCTGAACGGCAAGACGGCGCTGCTGCAGACGCTGCGCGACTACAGCCACCACAAGAACAACGTGTGGGGCATTACCGCGCGCAACCGCGAGCAGAACTTCGCGCTGAACCTGCTGATGAACCCCGAGATCGACTTCGTCACGCTGCTCGGCCAGGCCGGCACCGGCAAGACGCTCGTCGCGCTCGCGGCCGGCCTCGCGCAGGTGCTCGACGACAAGCGCTACAACGAGATCATCGTGACGCGCGCAACCGTCCCCGTCGGCGAGGACATCGGGTTCCTGCCCGGCACCGAGGAAGAGAAGATGCAGCCGTGGATGGGTGCATTCGACGACAACCTCGAAGTGCTGCAGAAGACCGACGACGCAGCCGGCGAATGGGGCCGCGCGGCCACGCAGGAGCTGATCCGTTCGCGCCTGAAGGTGAAGAGCATGAACTTCATGCGCGGCCGCACGTTCGTCGACAAGTACCTGATCATCGACGAAGCGCAGAACCTGACGCCGAAGCAGATGAAGACGCTCGTGACGCGCGCGGGCCCCGGCACGAAGATCGTGTGCCTCGGCAACATCGCGCAGATCGACACGCCTTACCTGACGGAAGGCAGCTCGGGCCTGACCTACGTCGTCGACCGCTTCAAGGGCTGGGGCCACAGCGGCCACGTGACGCTCGCGCGCGGCGAACGCTCGCGGCTCGCCGACTACGCGTCGGACATCCTGTAACGCGCGACCGGCTCCCCGCCGGCTCTCGACGCCACGCGGCGCTCCATTTCCGGAGCGCCGTTTTTATTTTTGGGGTCGGGAATGTTGGTCATGTTTCGTTACGCAACAACCTCACTTACGCGCGAAACTTCAAGTAAATTCTCAGGAATGGTTGCCTAAGCCCCGCCGGAACGTCTACCATCGGGTCTGTCTGTTGTCATACGATTCGCGAGTGCGCCGCGCTCGTCCGCCTTGCCATGCTTCGAATCTGGGTTCCCGTCGCCGTCGTTTCACTGCTCGCGGCCTGCTCCAGCGTGCCGCCGCAGTCGGCCTCGCGCACCTCCGGCATGAAGATCACGACGCCGCGCGCATTCCCCCCGCCCGCCAATTTCCCGAAATTCGTCGATCACAGCGTCGGCCAGGAAGAAATCTCGATCCAGGCGATGAGCCTCGTCGGCGTGCCTTATCGCTGGGGCGGTAACACGCCAGCGAGCGGCTTCGACTGCAGCGGGCTCGTGCGCTACGTGATCGGCCGCGCGGCAGACGTGAACCTGCCGCGCACGACCGCCGACATGAGCAGCCGCGGCGTGTCGATCGACCCCGACCAGGTCGCGCCAGGCGACCTGATCTTCTTCAATACGACCGGACGCCCGCACTCGCACGTCGGCATCTATGTCGGCAAGCTGCGCTTCGTCAACGCGCCGTCGACCGGCGGCACCGTACGGCTCGATTACCTGACGAACCCGTATTGGGCCAAGCGCTTCGACGGTATTCGCCGTGTCGCGCCGCCGCGCGGCACGCCTGCCCCGTTCGATGCGCCGACCTACGAGGCACGGCGCAACGCACCGGCTGCCGTCGTCACTGCCGCCGCGCAGCGACAGCCTGCCTATGCCGCTCCGCAAGCCAGCTCGGCCCCGTCGGCCGCACCGATCGTGCAAGCCGCACCGGTCGCAGCGACCGCTGCGGTTGCCCCGGCAGCCGCACCCGCCGTCGATCCGTACGAACCGCCGCCGCGCGTGCAGGCCGCTCGGCAGCAGGCAACCTCGGCGAACGGCGACATGACCGCCCTGACCGCCAATGCGGCGGCGTCTGGCCCGGCAGAGGTCGGCACGCAGATTCCGACGACGACGCTGACGGCCGCCCAGGCGGCCGCATTCGATGACGAACCGCCACCCGCGGCCGCCGCACCGTCGCCGCGCACCACCGAACCCGTGCAGGTGCTGCGGGCGTCGACGCAATCCGCGCCCGTCAGTCCGCGCACCGGCACGGCGGACGATCCGATCGCCCGCTTCGCGAACGGAAGTTACTGACGTCGCACATCCTCCGGCGGCAGCCCCGCCATGGGCCACCCCTTTCCCGAGCACCAAAGAAAATGCGCCGCAACCTCGCGGTTTGCGGCGCATTTCGTGTCGATCCGGCAGCGGCGGAATCAGAAGATCTGGTGCCCGAGCCACCAGCCGCCGGCCGCGAACAGCGCGGAAGCCGGCAGCGTCAGCACCCACGCCCACACGATGTTGCCGGCGACGCCCCAGCGCACGGCCGACAGCTTCTGCGTCGCGCCGACACCGACGATCGCGCCGGTAATCGTGTGCGTGGTCGACACGGGAATGCCAAGGAACGACGCGATGAACAGCGTGATCGCCCCGCCGCTTTCGGCACAGAAACCGCCGACCGGCTTGAGCTTCGTGATCTTCTGGCCCATCGTGCGCACGATGCGCCAGCCGCCGAACAGCGTGCCGAGGCCCATCGACAGGTAGCACGCGCCGATCACCCACGCGGGCGGCGCATCGGACGTCGCCGACGCATAGCCCGTCGCGATCAGCAGCATCCAGATGATGCCGATTGTCTTCTGCGCGTCGTTGCCGCCGTGGCCCAGGCTGTACAGGCCGGCCGACAGCAGCTGGAGCCGGCGGAAGCGCCTGTCGACCTTGCTTGGGGCGGTACGGAAGTACAGCCATGACACGCCGAGCATGAACAGCGAGCCGAGGATGAAGCCGAGCAACGGCGAGATGAAGATGAACGCGACGGTCTTGAGCAACCCGTCGATGTTCAGCGAACCCCAGCCGGACTTTGCGAGCGCTGCGCCGACGAGGCCGCCGATCAGTGCATGCGACGAGCTCGACGGAATCCCGTAGTACCACGTGATCACGTTCCAGCCAATCGCACCGACCAGCGCGCCGAACACGACGTAGTGGTCGACGATCTCGGGATCGATCGTGCCTTTACCGACGGTCTGCGCGACCTTCAGGTGGAAAATGAAGTACGCGATGACGTTGAACGCTGCCGCGAACACCACGGCTTGCTGGGGCTTCAGCACCCCGGTCGACACGACGGTGGCGATCGAGTTCGCGGCGTCGTGGAAGCCGTTCATGAAGTCGAATACGAGCGCGACGAGCACGAGCGTCGCGACCATCCATAGGGCGAGTTGTATCGAATGCATCGTGGTCCGCTCAGGCGTTTTCCAGCACGATGCCTTCGATGATGTTCGCGACGTCCTCGCACTTGTCGGTGATCTCTTCGAGCAGTTCGTAGATCGCCTTCAGCTTGATGAGCGTCTTCACGTCGTCTTCCTCGCGGAACAGCTTCGACATCGCCGCACGCAGCACACGATCGGCCTCCGACTCCCAGCGGTCGATCTCCTCGCACTGCTTGAGGATCTGCGCCGACTGCTTCATGTCGGACAGCAATCCGACGGCCTGCTGCACGTGTTGCGCCGACTGCGTGACGATGTGCGCGAGTTGGCTCGCCTCCGACGTGACGGACTGCACGTCGTACAGCGACACGGCCGTCGCGACGTCTTCCATCAGGTCGAGGATGTCGTCCATCGTCGTGATCAGCTTGTGGATCTCGTCGCGATCGAGCGGCGTGATGAAGGTCTTGTGCAGCAGATCGATCGCTTCATGCGTCAGCTTGTCAGCGGCCTTCTCGGCGGTCTGCACGTTTTGCTTGTGAATCTCGGCGTCGGCGAGATTGTCGATCAGCAGTTCGAGTTCGCGGCCACCGGAAACGATGTGCTTCGCGTGCGCGTTGAAGAGTTCAAAGAACTTGCCCTCGGTGGGCATGAATCGACCGAACATGGGATTCCTGAGAGATTGTCAAACGACTGTCACGAAAACGGGCGATATTGTACCGGTTTAGGTCGCGACGCGACGCGCGCATATGCGCGCGCCGGGATTGGATACAACGCTTGGTGAAATAAGGGTTTACATCCGGCGCGGAAGCGTTACTCCCCGTAGAAGTTCTGCGCCCCTGCAAAGTTGTCGAACTTCGTGTATTGCCCCAGGAACGTGAGCCGAACGGGACCGATCGGACCGTTACGCTGTTTGCCGATGATGATCTCGGCCGTTCCCTTGTCCGGGCTGTCCGGATTGTAAACCTCGTCGCGATAAATGAACAGGATCACGTCCGCGTCCTGTTCGATTGCGCCCGATTCACGCAAGTCGGACATCACCGGACGCTTGTTCGGACGCTGCTCCAGCCCGCGGTTCAGCTGCGACAGCGCGATCACCGGCACGTCCAGCTCCTTCGCCAGACTCTTCAGCGATCGCGAGATTTCCGAGATTTCGGTCGCGCGGTTCTCGCCCTGCGACGAGCCCGACATCAGCTGCAGGTAGTCGACGATGATCAGGCCGAGCTTGCCGCATTGCCGCGCAAGACGTCGTGCGCGCGAGCGCAACTCCATCGGGTTCAGGCCGCCCGTCTCGTCGATGAAGAGCTGCGCCTCGCTCATCTTCTGCACCGCGTGCGTCAGCTTCGGCCAATCTTCGTCCGTCAGTCGGCCGGTACGCATCCGGTGCTGGTCGAGCCGGCCGATCGAGCCGAGCATACGCATCACGAGCTGCGTACCCGGCATTTCCATCGAGAACACCGCCACGGGCAACCCATACTCGACCGCGACGTATTCGCCGATGTTCATCGAGAACGCCGTCTTACCCATCGACGGACGCCCTGCCACGATGATCAGTTCGCCGCCGTGCATTCCGGACGTCATCCGGTCGAGGTCGACGAAGCCCGTCGGCGTGCCCGTGACGTCGCTCGGGTTCGCGGTGTGATACAGCGTGTCGATTCGCTCGACGACCTGCGTGAGCAGCGGGCCGATCTCGAGGAAGCCCTGGTTGCCGCGCGCGCCCTCTTCGGCGATCGAGAACACTTTCGACTCGGCCTCGTCGAGCAGTTGACGGACTTCCTTGCCCTGCGGATTGAACGCGTCGGCCGAGATTTCATCGGCGACCGACACGAGCCGGCGCAGCACCGCACGGTCGCGCACGATTTCCGCATAGCGGCGGATGTTCGCGGCGCTCGGCGTGTTCTGCGCGAGTGCGTTCAGGTACGCGAGCCCGCCGACGTCGTCGGCCTTGCCGGACGTGGTCAGCGCTTCGTACACGGTCACGACGTCGGCCGGGCGCGTCGACGCGATCAGCCGGCCGATGTGCTCGTAGATGATCCGGTGGTCGTAGCGATAGAAGTCACCCTGCGACAGGAAGTCGGCAATCCGGTCCCATGCCGCGTTGTCGAGCAACAGGCCGCCGAGCACCGACTGCTCGGCTTCGACCGAATGCGGCGGGACTTTCAGCGATTCGATTTGAGGATCTTGCGGCGCGTTCATGGGTTGGGATTATCGCGAATAACCTACGACGATGCTAGAGAGACGGGCGCCGGCGAACAGGCAATAAAAAAGGCAGGCCCCGGTTGCCCGGGCACCTGCCCTTGTCCGGACGGCGGAAGCCGCCCGGAAAGCTTGCGTACGCTTACGCGTGGTCGCCGATCACGTTGATCGTGACGTCGACGACGACGTCCGTGTGCAGCGCGACCTGAACGACGTGCTCGCCGATCATCTTCAGCGGGCCTTCCGGCATGCGAACTTGCAGCTTCTCGACTTCGAAACCTGCCTTCTTCAGCAGTTCCGCGACGTCGCCGTTCGTGACCGAGCCGAACAGACGGCCGTCGACGCCCGACTTCTGCGTGACTTCGAACGATTGGCCGTTCAGCTTCTCGCCGACTGCCTGCGATGCTGCCAGCTTTTCAGCGGCGATCTTTTCGAGTTCAGCGCGGCGAACTTCGAATTCGGCGATCGCTTCCTTCGTTGCACGGCGAGCCTTGCGGTTCGGGATCAGGAAGTTGCGAGCGTAACCGTCCTTGACCTTGACGATATCGCCGAGGTTGCCCAGATTGGCGACTTTTTCCAACAGAATGATTTGCATTCGAATTCTCCTTATTGCGTCGCCTGATTACGCCTTGTGCTGATCGGTGTACGGCAGCAGCGCGAGGAAACGCGCACGCTTGATTGCCGTATCCAGCTGACGCTGATAGTGCGCCTTCGTACCCGTCAGACGAGCCGGCGTGATCTTGCCGTTTTCGCCGATGAAGTCCTTCAGCGTTTCCGTGTCCTTGTAGTCGATCTGCTCGACGCCGGCTGCCGTGAAACGGCAGAACTTCTTGCGCTTGAAGAGCGGGTTTTGTTGCTGACGACGCTTGTCGAATTTCTTACCAGTCGGGCGGGCCATGATTTCAGTCCTTTCCTATGTCCTGCAATGCAGTGATGTGAAACACCAAGGTTCTCGCGTTGCGGCTTTTCTTTGCCAGGAAGCCCGTGAACAGCGTCTCGACGCCCATTTCACGACTTTCCAGCTTGCCGCTCGCCTCACCGGCCGCCACCGCCTCGATCGTCATTTCGACCTGACGGGGAATGCCTGCTTCGACGACTTCCGTGCGGTGATGCAACGTGGCGCTTGCGATCGGAACACCTGCCGGCGTATATCGCACCGGTGCGCGTTCGACGACGCTCGCCGTCAATTGCAACCTGTTCACGTGAGTGGCGCGCTCCTTGGTGGCTTAATAAGTGACTAACTTAAGCCTGCGCTTCGGTCGGCTGAGCTGCAGCCGCCTTCTTGGCTTCTTCGCGCTGAACTTCCTTCATCATCGGCGACGGGCCGGTCTCGGCCTTCTTCATCTTGACGATGAGGTGACGCAGCACGGCGTCGTTGAACTTGAACGCGTGTTCGAGTTCGTCGAGCGTCGTCTGGTCGCACTCGATGTTCATGCAGACGTAGTGAGCCTTCGCGAGTTTCTCGATCATGTAGGCCAGCTGGCGACGGCCCCAGTCTTCGACACGGTGGATCTGGCCGCCGTGCGTCGTGATCGTGGTCTTGTAACGCTCGATCATCGCGGGCACTTGCTCGCTTTGATCGGGGTGCACGATGAATACGATTTCGTAATGACGCATTACACACTCCTTGTGGATTGAAGCCACCCGGGCGTCTGAACCGGTGTGGCAAGTGAGAAGCCGAAGATTTTAACCCGGATACGGGGCGCACGCAACACCGATCGGCAATTTCCGACCGGATTCGGCCATGTTTTCAAAGACTTGAATCGTGCCGACGGTCGAAACGGCCGTCGGCGTGCCCACCCAGAAATCGGGGCTCGAATATCGCGTGCAGATTCCGGGCCGACGACGCGGCCTGCCGTCACTCGCTGCGCGCCTCGCCAAGCCGCGCGTCGAGCGCCGCCCTGAACTCGGCCAGCGCCGACGGCTCGGCGTCGGTCACGGCCCACCAGGTCATCCCGGCCGCCTCCCAGCGATCGAGCGCGTAGCCCTGCGACACGGTCGCGTACGGCGCGGCCTCCCGGCCAACGCCTGCCGGCCGCACGTACACGTCGATCACGTGCTGCCGGTATCGGTACACGAGTACCGCGACGCGACGCCGCCCGACGTAGTCGAGCCGGCCGCCCGCGAGCGGGAAACCGCTCGCCGACAGGTCCTCGACCGGCGGCGCATAGTCGAGCCGGCCGTTGAACCACGGCTTGACCGTATGCCGGTCGGTCGAAATCACGTCGATGTCGCGCGCCGACAGGCCGGCCCGCACGTGGCTCGCGACCAGCTCGTCGACCGCCTGGTCGGTTTCGGCATGGCGGGCCGACAACGTCACCCCCGCCGCCGCAAGCGCAACCACCAGCGCCACGCCCCAGCCGAGCCCGGGCAGCACCGTGATGCGCGGCCCCAGTCCGGCAGACGCCGGGCGAGCCGATACGCCACGTCCGGCCGGCCACGAGAACCAGCGGCGACCGTTCGGCCGAGGCCGAGGCCGCGCCGCTGCGTCAGGCGGCGCTTCCGACGGGGCCGGCCCGCGCTCCTGCGCACCCCGTCCCGCCGGCAGCGCCGCCAGGATGCCCGCGCGCAGCGCATCCGGCGCGCGGTGATAGTCGGCCTGCCGCACGGCCCGCCCCAGCGCGACGATCCGCTCGCGTTCGCGACGGCACGCATCACACCCCTCGACATGCCGCTGGACGCGCAATGCATCGGGCGCCGACAGCTCGCGGTCGACGTCCGCGTCCAGCAACGCTCGCGCTTCGTTACAGTCCATCGATCGCCTCCGATGCGGTTCCGCTTGGCGACGCACGTCCCGGCACGGGTCCGGACGTCGGCGCCTGCACGCCGCCCAGCAGCGCGGCGAGCTTGCGCCGGCCGCGTGCGAGCCGCGACATCACGGTGCCGACCGGTACGTCGGCAATCGCCGCGATCTCGCGGTAGCTCAGGTCCTCCATCTCACGCAGCACCAGCACCTCGCGGTATTCGGGCGGCAGCTTCGCGAGCGCCGCGTTCACGAGCCGCACGTTCTCGCCGCGCAGCAGATGCGCGAGCGGATCCTCGGTCGCCGGCTGCCAGTCGTCGGGCACGTCGGTATCGTCGAGCGTGTCAGGCAGCGCGACTTCGTGCGCATGCGTGCGCCGCCGCCATTCCGTGTACCAGGTGTGGCGCACGATCGTCAGCAGCCACGGCCGCGCGTTATCGCCGCGACACGAATCGACGAAGCGCAGCGCGCGCATGCATGCGTCCTGAACGACGTCGTCCGCATCGCCCGCGTTGCCGCTCAGCCAGCGCGCGAGGTTGTACGCGGCGTCGAGATGCGGCAGCACGAGCGCGCGAAACCGCTCGCCGCGCGCAACCGCGTCGTCCTCTGCCCGCTCGTCGACCGCCTGTCCGGCTTGCCCCACATGGCCTCCCTGGTCCTGGCGGCCAAAGCCGCGCCCGTCTCGCGTCCGTTCCCGCGCCCGATGCCCGGACAGACCGGCAGCGTGCGCACTCGATGACCTTACCGCCGCTGCGTCGAGTTTATTCCCGCACGAAGCCGACGAAGTGCAAAAAATGCCGGGACCTGCCGCGCCCGTTACGGCGTGCTGCTCCAGTAGCCGGGGCGCGCATACGCTTCGCGCAGGTAGTCGATGAAGTAGCGCACGCGCGCGGGCACGTAGCGCTGCTGCGGATAGACCGCGAGGATGTCGTAGTCCGGCAGCGCGTATTCGTCGAGCACCGTCTCGAGTTCGCCCGTCTCGAGCTGCGCGGCGATCTCCCAGGTCGAGCGCCAGCCGAGCCCGAGGCTCTCGGCCACCCAGCGATGCAGCAGCTCGCCGTCGTTGCAGTCGAGATTGCCGGCCACCCGCATCGTCACGATCTTGCCGTGGCGCTGAAAATACCAGCCGCGGTTCTGGCCGCCCTGCAGATTAAACGCGAGACAGTTGTGCCTGAGCAGGTCGTCGAGCGACTTCGGGCGGCCGTGCTTGCGGAAATACTCGGGGGTGCCGCACACGACGCGCCGGTTCGACGCGAGCTTCACCGCGACGAAGTTCGGATCGACCGAGCCGCCGATCCGGATCGACAGGTCGTAGCCTTCTCGCACGAGATCGACGACGCGATCGGTCAGGTTGAACGACAGCTGCATTTCCGGCTTGTCGGCGAGGAACCCAGGCGCATGGGGCGCAACATGCTTGCGGCCGAACGCGGCCGGCGCGGACACGATCAGGTGCCCGCTGACCGCACGCCGCCCGGCGGCCAGCTCGTTCTCGGCCTGGTCCCATTCGGACAGCAGCCCGCGACAGCGCTCGAGGAATGCGGCGCCCTCCTCGCTGACCACCAGCCGCCGCGTCGAGCGGTACATCAGCTTCACGCCGAGGCGCTTCTCGAGCGCGTCGATACGCCGCCCGAGCACCACCGGTGATACGCCCTCCTCGAGCGCCGCCGCCGCGAGGCTGCCCGCGTCCGCGACCCGCACGAACGTCTCGATCTGCTTGAAACGATCCATCTCCCGTCTCCGTCCCGGCTCCGACACCGGCGGGAAGCCCCGTCCGGCCGTCATTCCATACTTTTAGTTTCGAAATAAGCGACTTCGGCTGATCTTATCAAACCTTTCCTGCGTCCCTAAAGTGTTCCCAACAGACCGATTCGCAAGATCCGCACATTCAAGGAGACATTCATGGCCAAGATGAGAGCCGTCGACGCAGCCGTACTCGTGCTCGAGAAGGAAGGCATCCAGACCGCGTTCGGCGTGCCGGGCGCAGCAATCAACCCGTTCTATTCCGCGATGCGCAAGTCGGGCGGCATCAGCCACGTGCTGGCTCGCCACGTCGAAGGCGCGTCGCACATGGCCGAAGGCTTCACGCGTGCCGCACCGGGCAACATCGGCGTGTGCATCGGCACGTCGGGCCCCGCCGGCACCGACATGATCACCGGTCTCTATTCCGCATCGGCCGACTCGATTCCGATCCTCGCGATCACGGGCCAGGCACCGCGTGCGCGCCTGTACAAGGAAGACTTCCAGGCCGTCGACATCGAGTCGATCGCGAAGCCCGTCACCAAGTGGGCCGTCACCGTGCGCGAGCCGGCGCTCGTGCCGCGCGTGTTCCAGCAGGCATTCCACTTGATGCGCTCGGGCCGTCCGGGCCCGGTGCTGGTCGACCTGCCGATCGACGTGCAGCTCGCCGAAATCGAATTCGACATCGACACGTATGAACCGCTGCCGGTCTACAAGCCTGCTGCCACCCGCGCGCAGATCGAGAAGGCGCTCGCGATGCTCAACGACGCGGACAAGCCGCTGATCGTGTCGGGCGGCGGCGTGCTCAACGCGGCAGCCGAAGACCTGCTCGTCCAGTTCGCCGAAACGATCGGCGTGCCGGTGATCCCGACGCTGATGTCGTGGGGCGCGATTGCCGACGACCACCCGCTGATGGCCGGCATGGTCGGCCTGCAGACGTCGCACCGCTACGGCAATGCCACGATGCTCGCGTCCGACTTCGTGCTCGGCATCGGCAACCGCTGGGCGAACCGCCACACGGGCAGCGTCGAGGTCTACACGAAGGGCCGCAAGTTCGTGCACGTCGACATCGAGCCGACGCAGATCGGCCGCGTGTTCGGCCCGGATCTCGGCATCGTGTCCGACGCGAAGGCCGCACTCGAGCTGTTCGTCGCGGTCGCCCAAGAATGGAAGGCTGCCGGCAAGCTGAAGGACCGCAGCGCGTGGGTCGCCGACTGCCAGGCGCGCAAGCGCACGCTGCAGCGCAAGACGCACTTCGACAACGTCCCGGTCAAGCCGCAGCGCGTGTACGAAGAGATGAACAAGGTGTTCGGCCGCGATACGTGCTACGTCAGCACGATCGGCCTGTCGCAGATCGCCGCCGCGCAGTTCCTGCACGTGTTCAAGGCACGCAACTGGATCAACTGCGGCCAGGCCGGCCCGCTCGGCTGGACGATTCCCGCCGCGCTCGGCGTGCGTGCGGCCGACCCGACCCGCCCGATCGTCGCGCTGTCCGGCGACTACGACTTCCAGTTCATGATCGAGGAACTGGCTGCCGGCGCGCAATTCAAGCTGCCATACGTGCACGTCGTCGTGAACAACTCGTACCTCGGGCTGATCCGCCAGGCGCAGCGTGCGTTCGACATGGACTACTGCGTGCAGCTCGCGTTCGACAACGTGAACGCACCGGAGCTGAACGGCTATGGCGTCGATCACGTGGCGGTCGCCGAAGGTCTCGGCTGCAAGGCGCTGCGCGTGTTCAAGCCGGAAGAGATCGAGCCGGCGCTGCGCCAGGCGCAATCGCTCGCTGAAGAGTTCAGCGTGCCGGTGGTCGTCGAAGTGATCCTCGAGCGTGTGACGAACATTTCGATGGGCACCGAAATCGACGCGATCAACGAGTTCGAGGAGCTCGCCGAGAAAGCCGAGCACGCACCGACCGCGATCTCGATGCTCGACTGAAGCGCACGACATTTTTGACTGACCGACCGAAGAGGCTTAGCTCATGCCGAAGTTTGCTGCAAACCTGACCATGCTGTTCAACGAAGTGCCGTTCCTCGACCGCTTCAAGGCGGCCGCGGACGCGGGCTTCGACGCCGTCGAGTTCCTGTTCCCGTACCCGTATGCAAAAGAGGAACTCGCCGAGCGGCTCGAGACGCACCGCCTGCGCCTCGTGCTGCACAACCTGCCCGCCGGCAACTGGGACCAGGGCGAGCGCGGCATCGCGTGCCTGCCCGATCGCGTCGGCGAGTTCCAGGAAGGCGTCGGCCGTGCGATCGAATACGCGAAGGCGCTGAAGGTGCCGCAGCTGAACTGCCTCGTCGGCATCCCGTCGGCGAGCACGGCGCGCGACAAGACCTTCGTCACGATCGTCGACAACCTGCGCTTCGCCGCCGACGCGCTGAAGCGCGAAGGCATCCGCCTGCTCGTCGAGCCGTGCAACAGTTTCGACATCCCGGGCTTCGCGCTGAACCGCTCGTCCGAAGGGCTCGACGTGATCCGCGCGGTCGGCTCGGACAACCTGTTCCTGCAGTACGACATCTATCACATGCAGCGCATGGAAGGCGAACTGGCCGCGACGATCGAACGCAACCTCGCGTCGATCGGCCACGTCCAGCTCGCGGACAACCCGGGCCGCAACGAGCCGGGTACGGGCGAGATCAACTACGCGTTCCTGTTCGCGCTGCTCGACAGGGTCGGCTATGCCGGCTATGTCGGCTGCGAATACAAGCCCCGCACCACCACGACGGAAGGGCTCGGCTGGCTGCAAAGCGTCGCCGGCTGCGCACCGGGCTCGGCGCGCCGCGCCGCCTGAGATCCGCCCTTCCCGCTTTCGCCCCTATAGGAGACTTACACATGGCAACCATCGGTTTCATCGGCCTCGGCATCATGGGCGCGCACATGGCGCGCAACCTGCTCAAGGGCGATCATCAGCTCGTCGTGAACGGTGCGTTCCCGATCCCGGACGACCTGCGCGCGAGCGCGAAGGTCGTCACGAACTCGACCGAAGTCGCGCAGAACGCGGACATCATCATCTCGATGGTGCCGGACACGCCCGACGTGCGTAACGTGCTGTTCGCCGACGACGGCGTCGCAAAGGGCCTGACGGCCGGCAAGCTCGTGATCGACATGAGCTCGATCTCGCCGCTCGACACGCAGGAATTCGCGAAGCAGATCAACGCGCTCGGTTGCGACTACCTCGACGCGCCGGTGTCGGGCGGCGAAGTCGGCGCACGTGAAGCGACGCTGACGATCATGGTCGGCGGCCCGGAACAGGCATTCGAGCGCGCGAAGCCGCTGTTCGAGAAGATGGGCAAGAACATCACGCTCGTCGGCGACAACGGCGCGGGCCAGACCTGCAAGGTCGCGAACCAGATCATCGTCGCGCTGAACATCGAAGCGGTCGGCGAAGCACTGCTGTTCGCCGCACGCTCGGGCGCCGATCCCGAGCGCGTGCGCCAGGCGCTGATGGGCGGCTTCGCCGCATCGCGCATCCTCGAAGTGCACGGCGCGCGCATGACGAAGCGCACGTTCGATCCGGGCTTCCGCATCGAGCTGCACCAGAAGGACCTGAACCTCGCGCTCGACGGCGCACGCAAGCTCGGTCTCGCACTGCCGCACACGGCGAGCGCGCAGCAACTGTTCAGCGTGTGTGCGTCGCACGGCGGCAAGGCATGGGATCACTCGGCGCTCGTGCGTGCGCTCGAGATCATGTCGAACTTCGAAATCGGCCAGACGCCGGCTGCGTAACGCGGATGCCGCGGCGCGCGTTTCGCTGCAACGGCGAACGCGCGCGACGAATGCTCGCGATCCGGCCGCGGCCGATCGCATCGATGCACGAATACACGTGCATCACGGTGGGGCGTCCCGCCACGCATCGCTGAACGCGTGCGCGACGGGGCGAAAAACGCCGCTCTGGGCTGAGAGCGGCGTGGTGGGGTCCGCAGCGGCACCCGGCGGCGCCGGGGAAGCCTTGGTCGGTCAGACGTCGTCGTCGGGTGTCCGCCTGTCGGATTTCGCGTATTACATTTCTTTACGTTCACGCGTACGATTTTTCATGCAATCGTCGTGATGAACGCCTACACTTTCGCCACGCCTTTCGAGAAATCCGCCGCGCTTGCGCTCACTCCGGTGACCGCGCCCAGCGCGGTGTTTTTTTCGCCACTTCACGGCGCGTTTTCTTTTCAACCACCTAGGGAGTGCAGCGATGGGTCTTCTTTCGTTTATCAAAGAGGCGGGTGAAAAACTGCTGGGTCACGCTGACGCACAAGCGGCGGAAGATCCGAATGCCGCGAACCAGACCGCGGCCGACGCGATCAAGAACTACATCAGCACGCAAGGTCTCGACACGTCGAACCTGACCGTCGCGTTCGACGGCGCGTCGCGCACGGTCACGCTATCGGGCAGCGTCGCCGACCTCGACACGAAGGCGAAGGTCAAGGTCGCGGCCGGCAACGTGCAAGGCGTCGCGGGCGTGAACGACGACGACCTTCAGCCGGACGATCCGGAAATTCAGTACCACGACGTGAAGCCGGGCGACACGCTGTCGGCGATCGCCAAGGAAGTGTATGGCGACGCGAACAAGTATCCGGCGATCTTCGAGGCGAACAAGCCGATGCTGTCGAGCCCGGACCGGATCTACCCGGGCCAGAAGCTCGTGATTCCGCCGCAGTCCTGAGCAATCGCGCAGTAACTGACGCAAAAAAAGGCAGGCCATCGGCCTGCCTTTTTCATGCGCGCCGCGTGCTGCCCGATCGGCGGCCGTCGGTCACAGCATGTCGAATGCGCGTTGCAGCGCATCGCGCCCGTGAATGCCGTTCGCGAGCGCCAGCATCAGCAGCACGCGCGCCTTGAACGGACTCAGCGACCCGGCGCTCACGAAACCGAGCGCATCGTCGTTCGCGGCGCCGTTGCGCATCACGTGCCCCGAGCCGACGCGCGACGCGCGCACCACGGCAACGCCCGCGTTCACCGCATCGGCGAGCGCGGCCTGCAGCGTCGCATGGATCGACCCGTTGCCGGTGCCCGCGACGACGAGGCCGCGCACGCCGGCCGCGACGAGTGCATCGACGGCCGTGCGAGTCACGCCCGCATAGCTCGCGACGACTTCGACCGGCGGCCATGCCGCGGCGATCGCCAGATGCGCATCGCGCGAGCGCGTCACGCGGCGCGCGAATTCGACGCGGCCGTCCTGCACCCAGCCGAGCGCGCCCAGCTCCGGCGACTGGAATGCGTCGACTGCGTAGGTGCTCGTCTTCAGGACGTCGCGGGCGCCGTGGATCCGGTTGTTGAACGCGACGAGCACACCCTGCCCGCGCGCGGCCGGGTGAGCGGCGACCGTCACCGCGTTGAGCAGGTTCAGCGGGCCGTCGGACGACAGCGCGGTAGCCGGCCGCATCGCGGCTGTCAGCACGACCGGCTTGTCGCCGGTCACGACCAGATGCAGCGCGTACGCCGTTTCCTCGAGCGTGTCGGTACCGTGGGTGATCACGATGCCGTCGATCGCCGGATCGGCCATCAGCGCGTCGATGCGCGCGGCGAGCGTATTCCACAGCGGCAGCGCGAGATCCTTGCTGTCGATGCTGGCGACCTGCTCGGCGTCGATGCGCGCGACCGACGCGAGCGCCGGCACCGCGTCGAGCAGGAAATTGACGCCGAGCGCGCCGGCCTGGTAGCCGGCCGTGCTGGCGGCGTCCGGCGCGGCGCCGGCGATCGTGCCGCCGGTGGCGAGTACGGCGATGCGCGGCAGGGCCGTCGCGGACGAAGGGGATGCGGGGTTCGGAGTATTCATGGCCGCGATTGTAATGGCTCGCGGCCGGCATCCGGTAGGTTCTGCATGCATGGCGGGCCGGACGCCGAGCGTCATGGTTTGTCCCGAGCACCGGCGCGCGCACGCACCGTCAACGGCTGCGCGGCCCGCCGCGTTATAGAAAGGCCGTTCTGGTGTTTTCACATTGATTTGCCATAATCGGAGCGCGCGGCGCGATGCGGCCCTGTTGCCGTTGCGCCGGGCTTCGTGACGGCGTCGATATAAAACGCAATTCACCCCATGGGAGTGTCGAAATGAAAATCCAATCGCTCGTAGCCGCAGTGCTTCTCGGCGGCATGCTGGCGTCCCCCGCTTTCGCGGCGAACAGCCAGCAGGACAAGATGAAGGCCTGTAACACCCAGGCCGCCGGCAAGACGGGCGACGAACGCAAGGCGTTCATGAAGGACTGCCTGTCGGCCAAGCCCGCGAAGAAGATGACGCAGCAGGAAAAGATGAAGGCCTGCAACACCCAGGCCGCCGACAAGAAGGGCGACGACCGCAAGGCATTCATGAAGAGCTGCCTGAGCAACCAGCCGGCCGCCTGAGTTCCCGCGCTCCCGCACGAATGCCGCGCACCGCTTTGGCGGGCGCGGCATTTTTGTTTTCGTTGCACGCGCATCGACGCAGGCGATGACGCCGGATACGCCACCGAACCGCCGGACGGCCGGTTCCACACCGCCGCCCCGATACATGCCGCCGTCCTCCCGCCCCGCTTTCCGGGCGCGCCGTGCGAATGCCGCCACATGGTGCGGCAATTCGCCGCGATTTCTTCTATGATGGCTGCAACGCGGCCCATCCAAGTACAAGAAGCGCCATCGGGCCGCCCTCGAGACGGACGCGCACGCCGCGTCAAACGGAGGCATGGATGGCATGGAGACAACACCGCTGGTTCCGCCGCTGGCTGATCGTGATCGTGTTCTGGGCCGTGCCCGTCGCGATCGTCGCCGTGCGCGAGATCCGCGAGGAAATGGCGTACAACAAGGCCGACCTGCAGCTCGCGCTGACCACTTGGCAGCTCACCGACGCGCAGCAGGCCGCGGGCGCCGCCGCGAAGTGCCACGGGGATCCTGACGCGGCACGCGCGGCCGGCTGCCCCGCCGACGTGCTGGCCGCCAACGCGGCTCGCCAACAGGCAGCCCGCGACGAATACGTGGTGCGCCGCAATACGCTCGCCGGTTACCTGTGGCACGCGTTCGTCGGCTACTGGGTCGTGCCGGCCGCGTTCCTGTTCGCGTGCGGTGTCGTGATCGCGCTGATCCGCCGCGCATTGCGGCGCCCGCCGATCAAGCCGCCCACCCCGCCGGCACCGCCCGTCACGCACTGACGCGCGCCGCCGCGCCTGGTTCCCGTTTTTCCTGCCCACCGTCGGCCGCGCGACGCGTCGATGTGCGCGCGCCGATTCGTCCGTTGGCACGCCGCGACATCCTCCAGATGATTTGACGCTTTTTCACGCGCCGACGAAATGGGGTTGTAATCCGCTGTGATATAACTGCCGACGTGACCCGCTCCTGAGCGAGACTCACTCCGAACATCATCCGCTGGAGAAGAACGATGCAAAAACGGAATCTTGTGCTGAAAGCCGCCGCTGCGCTGATCGTCGGCAGCCTTGCGCTCACCGGCTGCACCACCACCCCTGACAAGCCCGACAACGCGGCGACCAACGCGTCGAAGCGTCAGGCGATCGATGCGAGTGTCGATGCCACGCTGTCGCGCCTGTATTCCACGGTCAAGGGTTCGCGTGAACTCGTCGCGAAATCGCGCGGCGTGCTGGTCTTCCCGGACGTGATCCAGGCCGGCTTCATCGTCGGCGGCCAGACCGGCAACGGCGCACTGCGCGTCGGCGGCAGCACGGTCGGCTACTACAACACGTCGTCGCTGTCGGTCGGCCTGCAGGCCGGCGCGCAGTCGAAGGCGATCGTGTTCCTGTTCATGACGCAGGAAGCGCTCGACGAATTCCGCGGCTCGGACGGCTGGGCCGCCGGCGCCGGCGCCTCGGTCGCACTCGTGAAGATGGGCGCGAACGGTGCGGTCGATACGACCACGGCCACCGCACCGGTCCAGGTCATCGTGCTGACCAACGCCGGCCTGATGGGCGACGTGTCGATCAACGGCACGAAGGTCACGAAGCTGAAGATCTGACGCTGCGGCGTTCTCGCCCGTGCGCGCCGCGCGCGGGCGACATGCAAACGGCGATGCCCTCGCGGACATCGCCGTTTTTTTATCCGCGTACCTGGTGCATCAGGGCATCAGGTCGTCGAGTCGATCACCTTGAAGCGCGAGCGCTTCTGCGCGCGGATCAGCGACTGGTACACGTCGACGTACTGCTGCGCCATCCGCCGCGACGTGAAACGCTCCTCGAAGCGCTGCCGCACGCGTGCGCGCGGCAGCAGGTGCAGCCGGTTCACGGCTGCGACCGCACTGATCTCGTCCTCGACGATGAAGCCCGACACGCCCTCGTCCAGCACTTCCGGCACCGCGCCGCGATTGAACGCGATCACCGGCGTGCCGCACGACATCGCCTCGATCATCACCAGCCCGAACGGCTCCGGCCAATCGATCGGAAACAGCAGCGCATGCGCGCCCGACAGGAATTCGGCCTTCTGGTGATCGGCGATCTCGCCGATGTATTCGACGTGCGGCAGCGCGAAAAGCGGCTTGATCTCCCGTTCGAAGTATTCCTGGTCGGCCGCGTCGATCTTCGCGGCGATCCGGATCGGCAGCCCGCACTGGCGCGCGATGCGAATCGCCGTGTCGACCCGCTTCTCCGGCGAGATGCGGCCGAGAAACGCGAGATAGCGCGGCTCGACGGGCTGCGGCAGGTACAGCGTATCGGGCAGCCCGTGGTAGACGGTCGTCAGCCATTTCGCCTGCGGCAGCGGCTGGCGCTGCGAATTCGAGATCGAGATCACCGGCGCGGTGTTGAACGTGTCGAACACCGGTTGCTGTTCGGGCAGGTCGAGCCGGCCGTGCAGCGTCGTCACGAATGGCGTTTCCTGTCGGTTGAAGACAGAAAACGAGTAGTAGTCCATGTGGAAATGGAGCACGTCGAAGTCCTTCGCGCGGCGCGCGACCGTCTCCATCAGCAGCATGTGCGGTGCGACACGGTCGCGGATCGACGAGTCGAGCCGCAGCGCGCGCGGCCACACCGGTTCGAGCTTCGCCCGGGTCGTCGAATCGCCGCTGGCGAACAGCGTCACGTCATGGCCGAGGTCGACGAGCGCCTCGGTAATGTAGGACACGACGCGCTCCGTGCCGCCGTACAGCTTTGGCGGTACGGATTCGGTCAGCGGGGCGATCTGAGCAATTCTCATGGTCCACGTCTCCTGTGTCCTCGTTCGGCCGGCAGGGGGCTCGTCCACTTCCGGCTGCGGGCAGCGCGCCGGCAGGTTATCCCATTATTATTCGCGATCCCGATGCCCGGAAGCGCGGCTCTTTCATTTTATGGGGGTTGTTACAGACAGGATACATTCGTCTCGGGCCCGCCCGCACCGCTTCGGTGCAGCTTGACCGGCGCAGCGGGCGACCGACGGCGTGTCTCTACCGGCAGGCCGCACGCCCGCCGCCCTGCCCGTCAGCGCGACGGCCACTTCCACGGCGGCAGGTCGCGCGTGTCCGCATCGACGAGCACGGTCGCGCCGAGTTGCTTGTCGAGCACCAGCGACTCGCAGCCGGCCTCGCGTTCGAGCGTCGCGATGAGCCGCGCCGCATGCGATACGACCAGCACCTGCGAACGCTGCGCGGCCTGCGCGATCAGCCGGCCAAGCGCCGGCAGCAGATCGGGGTGCAGGCTCGTCTCCGGTTCGTTCAGCACCATCAGCGCGGGCGGTCGCGGCGTCAGCAGCGCGGCCGCGAGCAGCAGGTAGCGCAGCGTACCGTCCGACAGCTCGGCGGCCGACAGCGGCCGCAGCAGCCCCGGCTGGCGCATCAGCACGTCGAAGCGGCCGCGGCCGCCCGGATTGTCGATGTCGATCGACGCCCCGGGGAATGCGTCGTCGATCGCCGCATCGAGCGCGGCGGCGTCGCCGATCTCGCGGATCGTCTGCAGTGCGGCCGCCAAGTCGGCGCCGTCGTCCGCGAGCACCGGCGTATGGGTGCCGATGTGCGACTGCCGGGCCGGCGCCTGCGCGTCGGTCCGGAAGTGATCGTAGAAACGCCACGAGCGGATCCGCTCGCGCACCGCGATCATCTCCGGCGCGCCGACCGGATCGGCGAACTCGGTCATCATGCTGTCGAAACTCGCGACCGGCTGCGGTACCGTGTGCCAGTCGCCCGCACCGGTGCGGGTGCGGATCTGCGCGCCCTGCCGGTCGACCAGCAGCGTCGACGGGCGCAGCAGCGCGCCGCCCCAGATGCATTCGCGCTTCACGACGGGATCGAGTGCGAACTGCGACCGGCTCGGGGTCGGCAAGCCGAGATCGATCGCATAGCCGAAATCGTCGCCCGCGAAACCGAGCTTGAGACTCACGGGGCCGCTGCGCACCGTGCCGGTCACCGGCGTGTCGCCGCTCAGCATCGAGCGAGAAAAGCGCTCGGGGCCGGCCCACAGCGTCGACGGCAGCCCGCCTTCGCGCGCGAGCGACGGAATCACACGCCCCTGCGCGGTGTCGGCCAGCAGCCGCAGCGCGCGGTACACGCTCGACTTGCCGCTGCCGTTCGGCCCCGTGACGACGGTAAGCGCCGCGAGCGGCACGATCAGCTCGCGCAGCGAGCGGTAGTTGGCAACGGCGAGTGTCTTCAGCGCGGTCATGGAGGGAATGTCGGCAGCTATCGCAACCAGGGGCGCGCGTTCAGCGGCCTTCGGTGGCCTTCGGATCGGCCGCGGTGTTGGCCGCCGTGCTGGCGGCGGGCGGCCGCGCATGCGGCCGCTCGGGATTCGGCTCGCCCGGCGCCGATTCGTGCGGATACAACTCCATCCGGCTGCGCGGCAGGCATTGCGGAAAACGCGCCTGCAGATACGCGATCAAGCCCTCGCGCACGCGGCAGCGCAGGTCCCAGCACGCCGACGAATCGACCGCGCTCACGAGCGCGCGCAACTGCATCGCGCGCTCGGTCGCGTCGGTCACCTGCAGCACCTGCACGCGGCCGTCCCACTCGGGCGCCGCATGGACGAGCCGCGCGAGCTCCTCGCGCAGCGGCGCAAGCGGCGTGCGGTAGTCGACCGACAGGTAGACCGTGCCGATGATCTCCGAGCTGCTGCGCGTCCAGTTCGTGAACGGGTTTTCGATGATCCACTGCAACGGAACGACCAGCCGGCGCTGGTCCCACAGCCGCACCGACACGAACGAGCCGGTGATTTCCTCGATGCGGCCCCACTCGCCCTGGATCACGACGACGTCGTCGAGCCGGATCGGCTGCGTGAGCGCGATCTGCAGCCCCGCGATCAGGTTGCCGAGCACCGGGCGCGCGGCGATACCGGCAACCAGCCCCGCGACGCCGGCTGACGCCAGCAGGCTCGCGCCGATCTGGCGCACGTTCGGGAACGTCATCAGCGCGGCGCCCGTGCCGATGATCACGATGAGTACCATCACGGTACGCACGAGCACCTTGGCCTGCGTGTGGACGCGCCGCGCGTGGAGGTTGTCGGCCGCATCCATCGGATGGGCCTGGATGATCGCATCGCCGACCCCGGCCGCGAGCCGCACCAGCAGCCAGGTCAGCGACACGATGGAGCCGACCGCGGCCGCAGTACGCATTCCGCGTACGAACGACATGCCGTCGTCCGCCTGGACCCACAGGAATTCCAGCGCGAGCAGCCCGAGCGTGACGAGCGACGGTTTGTCGATGCAGCGCAGGATCACGCTCATCAGCGGATACGGCTGCGCGATCCGCTTGACGATGCGTGCACCGAGACGATGCACGATCACGACGACGAGTACGACGATAGCCGACACGCACAGCGTGCCGAGCCACGAATGCAACGGCGCATCGGCGATGCGCTGCAGTTCCTCGATTGAAATCATCGGCGCCCGGGATGCTTCTGTTATGAGGCGCAGCGGCCTCGTCCTGGATGCGTCGGCGACGTCCGGGCGGCGCATGCGCCCGAACCCGGCGTCAGATCAGTTGCCGCTTCTGCAGGGAAACGCCTTGCCGAGACCGAGCGACACCGCGGTGCTCGCGTTGTAGTCGGCCAGCTTCGGGTTCTCCGCGATGTACTTGCGCACCGCATCGGTCATCTGCTGCGCCCGGATGTCGGGCGGCAGGCAGAAATACTGCCCGACGCGCGGCCCGGTCGTGCCGCCGATCGCGTCGATGGTGTTGTAGACGCCATCGGCGGCGCCTTCGATGTAGGCCGCGCACGACGCCCGCGACTTGACGTCAGTCTTCGCGCACAGCCGGTCGAGATCCGCGCCCGTGAAAGCCGCCGCCGACAACGGCACGGCAAACGCCGCGGCACAAAACATAGCCCGCAACATGGTGTTCCTTATGTCAATGCGACGCGAGGCCGCTCACTGCGCTGACCGGCGCGGCGGGCCGGACGCCCGCTGCCGGCCGGCTTCCGGCCGGCCGGGCGCGCTCCGCCACCGCGCCGAAAACCGTCATTTTGCACTCTTTTGAGCATCTGCCGGCGCCGATGCGCCGACGCGCACCGTCCGCTTGCTCAGGATATCGATCGCGTCCGGCGCCTTGTAGTGCTTCGCGAACTCGAGTGCGGTGATGCCGAGCTGGTTCTTCACCTGCGGATCGGCGCCCTGATCGAGCAGCAGGTTGACCGTCGTCGCATGGTTGCCGCGGGCGGCCATCATCAGCGGCGTCGTGCCGTTCGGCGACGCCGTGTCGATATAGGCGTCATGGTCGAGCAAGACCTTGACGACCGCGTCCTGGCCGTTGGTGGCCGCGTAGTGCAGCGGCGCCCAGCCCTTCTTGCTGACTTCAGCGCCCTTGTCGATCAGCAACTTGACGAGCCCGACGTCGCCGTTCAGCGATGCGAGCATCAGCGCGTTCTCGCCGGCCTTGTCTTCCTTCTCGAGGTCGACGTTCGGCGTCGTGGCGAGCGCCGCCGCGACCTTGTCGGATTTCTCGCGTGCGGCGATCACGAGCAGCGGGTCGCCGTTCGGCGCGAGCGTGTTCGGATCGAGCTTGCCGCTCTTCAACTGCTTGCCGATGTCGTCGATGTCGTCGAACTTGACCGCCTTGACGATCGCGTCGAGCGACTCGGCATGCGCGCCGGCAGCGGCAATGAGGCTGCTCGCGACGAGCGCGGCGGCGACGAGTGCGCGCTTGGGCAGGTATGTGGTCGGCTTCGTCATTGTTGTGGGCTCCTTCCCTGGGTTGTCGGCTGGACGCGCGTCGTTAGCGGGCGATCTTGAACAGCCGGAAAAAGTTCTGCGTCGTCGCATCGGCCAGCGCCTCGACGGCGATCCCGCGCTCGGATGCGATAAAGCGTCCGACATGGCTGACGTACGCAGGTTCATTCGGCTTGCCGCGATACGGCACCGGCGCGAGGTACGGCGAGTCGGTCTCGATCAGCAGCCGGTCGAGCGGCACGCGCCGCGCGACGTCCTGCACGTCGGTCGCGTTCTTGAACGTGACGATGCCCGACAGCGAGATATGGAAGTTCTGCGCGAGCGCCTGCTCGGCGACCGGCCACGGCTCCGTGAAGCAGTGCATCACGCCGCCCGGCACGTCGGCGCGCTCCTCGGCCATGATCCGCAGCGTGTCCTCCGACGATGAGCGCGTATGGATGATCAGCGGCTTCATCGTCGCGGTCGCCGCACGGATATGCGTGCGAAAGCGCTCGCGCTGCCATTCCATGTCGGCGATCGAGCGGCCTTCGAGGCGGTAGTAGTCGAGGCCCGTCTCGCCGATCGCGACGACCTTCGGGTGCGCGGCCAGCTCGACCAGTTCCGCGAGCGTCGGCTCCCGGGCGTCCTCGTGATCCGGATGCACGCCGACCGACGCATAGACGTTGTCGTGCGCCTGTGCGATCGCGAGCACGTCGGGCAGCGTCTCGAAGTCGACCGATACACACAGCGCGTGCGTGACGTCGTGCTCGCGCATGTTCTCCAGCACGGCTGGCAGGCGGTCGGCGAGACCCTTGAAATTGATGTGACAGTGAGAATCGACGAACATCGTGTTTCCTGAATTCGTAAGACGAGTGCTATGCGCTCGCCGGCAATCGTTGCCCCGCCGGAAGGAAACAATACGCGCTCACGCGAACATTTCCCGATAACCGAGAAACAGTTCCTCAAACACGAGCCGGGCATTGAGCGGATGGTTCTCGACGGTCCGCTGGCGTGTCACGGCTTTCATGAAGCGCGCGAACGCATTCGCGTCGACGGCTTGCGCGCAGCGCGCGAGCGCGCCCGCCTGCATCGGGAAGTAGCGCGGCGCGCCCGCCATCCGCTGCGCGAGCAGATCGTACAGCCAGCGCTGCAGCCAGCCGAGCACCAGCGGCACCGGCAGTTTCTGCAGCGTCTCGCCGCAGGCGAACGGATCGCACGCCGCGCCGGCCGCGAGCTGGCCAAGCGTGAAATCGCGCAGCGGACGGTTCTCGTCGCTCGCGAGCGCCAGCGCGGCAAGCGGCGCGCCGCCGGCTTCGGCGAGCAGCGCGCGCGCATCGTCGACACCCTGCGTCGCAAGCCACGCCGCGGCCGCGTCGGGCGCGGGCACGGTCATCGGCCACTGCCGGCAGCGGCTGATGATGGTCGGCAGCAGCCGGTCGATGCGTGCCGACACCAGCAGGAACACGACGCCGGACGGCGGCTCCTCCAGCGTCTTCAGCAGCGCGTTCGACGCGGCGACGTTCAGCGCCTCGGCCGGATACAGCACGACGACGCGCGCGCCGCCGCGGTGCGAACCGACCCCGCAGAAGTCGAGCAACGCACGCACCTGCTCGATCTTGATCTCCTTGCTCGGCGCGCGCGTCTTCTTGCCGCCGTCGTCCGCGTCGGCCGGCTTCGCGTCGTCGGCCGCGCCCGGCGCTTCGCCCGCGAGCGCCTCGGGCAGCACGATCCGGTAGTCCGGATGGTTGCCCTGCGCGAACCACGTGCAGGCCGCGCAAGTGCCGCACGGCTCGCCGTTCGACTGCGGCGCTTCGCACAGGAAGCCCTGCGCGAGATGCTGCGCGAACTGCAGCTTGCCGATCCCGGCCTGGCCATGCAGCAGCAGCGCATGCGGCCATTGCGGGCGCAGTTGCTGCAAGCGATTCCAGTCGTCGGTCTGCCACGGGTAGATCATTGGTGCTTTCCTTCGTGTTACAGCGCGGCGAGCACGCGTTCGAGCTGCTGACGGATCTCGGGAATCGACTGCGTCGCGTCGACGATCGCGAAGCGGTGCGGCGCCTCTTCCGCGCGCCGCAGATATTCGCCGCGGGTGCGCGAGAAAAACGCGTCCGACTCGCTTTCGAACTTGTCGGGCATGCGCGCGGCGCCGCGACGCTCGCTCGCCACCTGCGGCGCGACGTCGAACAGCACCGTCAGGTCGGGCTGGAACCCGCCCTGCACCCACCGCTCGAGCGTCTCGAGCTTGTCGCGCGGCAGCCCGCGACCGCCGCCCTGGTACGCGAACGTCGCGTCGGTGAAGCGATCGGACACGACCCAGTCGCCGCGTGCGAGCGCGGGCTCGATCACGAGCGCGAGGTGCTCGCGGCGCGCGGCGAACATCAGCAGCGCTTCGGTCTCGAGATCCATCGGCTGGTTCAGCAGGATCTCGCGCAGCTTCTCGCCGAGCTGCGTACCGCCCGGCTCGCGGGTGACGACGACCTGCCGGCCGGCCGCGGCCAGCTTACTCTGAAGGCGTTCGCAGAACCATTGCAGGTGGGTGGTCTTCCCCGCCCCGTCGATGCCTTCGAACGTGATGAATTTACCGCTCGCCATTATTGACCTCGTATGTACTTGTCCACGGCCTTGTTATGATCGCCGAGCGTGTCCGAGAATACGCTCGTGCCGTCGCCCTTCGCGACGAAATAGAGCGCGCTCGTCGGGGCCGGATTGATCGCCGCTTGCAGCGAGGCGACGCCCGGCAGGGCGATCGGCGTCGGCGGCAGCCCACGGCGCGTATAGGTATTGTAAGGAGTGTCGGCCTGCAGGTCGCGCTTGCGCAGGCGGCCGTCGTACGCGTCGCCGAGGCCGTAGATCACCGACGGATCGGTTTGCAGCGGCATCCCGATGCGCAGCCGGTTCGCGAATACCGCAGCGACGAACGCGCGGTCGGCCGCATGGCCCGTTTCCTTTTCGACGATCGACGCAATCGTCAGCGCTTCGTAAGGCGACTTGTACGGCAGCCCCGGCGCGCGTGCGGCCCACGCTTCGTCGAGACGCGTCTGCATCAGGTGGTACGCGCGCCGGTAGATGTTCAGGTCGCTCGTGCCCTTGTCGAACAGGTAGGTATCCGGGAAGAACAGCCCCTCGCCGCTGCCGCGCTGGATCGCGCTGTCCGACGCGCCGATCGCGCGCAGCAGCTCGGCGTCGCTCATGCCGGCCGTTGCATGCGCGAGGTCGGGATTGCCGTCGAGTTCCGCGCGCATCCGTTTGAAGGTCCAGCCTTCGATCACGGTGGCGACGTACTCGTTCACGTCGCCGCGGGCGATCTTCTGCAGCACGTCGTACGGCGTGACGCCGGTCTTGAATTCGTAGTTGCCGGACTTGAGCCGGCTCGACAGCCCGAGCAGGCGCGTCATCGCGACGAAACCGAACGGCTCGATCGGCACGCCGCCGCGCTTGAGCTGCAGCGCGACGCTCTTCACGCTGCTGCGCGGCTTGATCGTGACGTCGAGCGACGCAGCGCCCAGCAGCAGCGGCCGGGTTGCCCAGTAATACCCGCCGCCCGCGCCGGCAGCGGCCACAACGACGGCCAGCGCCACGACCGTCGCGGCGCATTTCTTCAGTAGGGACATGGAAACGTGACTCAGGTAAGACCCATATAATACTTGCTCGCCTTCGTCAAAGTCAGGGTTGACTGTTCCCTCATTCCATGAGCACACCGTTCGCTTCACCGGCCGCCCAGGCCGCATCCGTCTCGCTCCCCGTTTTCCCCCGCGCGTCCGCCGCCGATTTCGACGCGCCGGGCGCCTGCATGCCGCTTGCGCAGTTCGGCGTGATCGACGTGGCCGGCGACGACGCCGCGACGTTCCTGCACAGCCAGCTCACCAACGACATCGAACATCTCGACGCCGCGAGTGCGCGCCTGTCCGGCTACTGCTCGGCGAAGGGCCGCCTGCTCGCGTCGTTCCTCGCCTGGCGCGCCGGTCACGGCGTGCGCCTGCTGGTCTCGAAGGATGTCCAGGCCGCCGTGCAGAAACGGTTGTCGATGTTCGTGCTGCGCGCGAAGGCGAAGCTGACGGACGCGAGCGACACGCTCGCGGTGGTCGGCTTCGCGGGCGACGTGCGCGACGCGCTGTCGGGGATCTTCGATGCGCTGCCGGACGGCGTGCACGTGAAGGTCGACGGCCCGTCCGGCGCGCTGATCCGCGTGCCGGACGCGGCCGGCCGCAAGCGCTACCTGTGGATCGGGCCGCGCGCGGAAGTCGACGCGCGTCTCGCCGCGCTCGCCGGCACGCTGCCGGTCGTGTCGCCGGCCGTCTGGGACTGGCTCGACGTGCGCGCGGGCGAGCCGCGCATCACGCAGCCGGCCGTCGAACAGTTCGTGCCGCAGATGGTCAACTTCGACGTGATCGGCGCCGTTAACTTCAGGAAGGGGTGCTACCCGGGCCAGGAAGTCGTCGCGCGCAGCCAGTACCGCGGCACGATCAAGCGCCGCACCGCGCTCGCGCACGTCGCCGGCGAGACCGACACCGTGCATGCCGGCGTCGAGCTGTTCCACAGCGACGACCCGGGTCAGCCGTGTGGCATGATCGTCAACGCGGCGGCCGCGCCCGCGGGCGGCGTCGACGCGCTCGTCGAGATCAAGCTGGCCGCGCTCGACAACGGCACGGTGCACCTCGGTTCGGCCGACGGTCCGGCGCTCGCGTTCGACGCGCTGCCGTACGCGTGGCCGACCGAAGCGTGACGCACTGACAACCTGTTCGCACGCCGGCCCGCAGATGGCGGCCGGCGCGCGATGTTTCCTGCGAGAGATTCGCCCGATGTGTCTGATTGCCTTCGACTGGCAGCCTGATGCCGCCGCCGGTCCTGTCTTTACCCTGACCGCCAACCGCGACGAATTCTTTCGCCGTACGAGTGCGCCGCTTTCGTGGTGGGAGGACGTGCCGGGCGTGCTGGCCGGCCGCGATCTCGAAGCGGGCGGCACGTGGCTCGGCGTGTCGCGCGACGGCCGCTTCGCGGCGCTGACCAATTACCGCGCGCCGTTCGACATTCGCGCGGGCGCGCCGACCCGCGGCAAGCTCGTGTCCGATTTCCTCCGCGGCCCGTCCGTCGCGCCGCTCGATTACCTCGGCGAACTGGCCGAGCATGCGGCCGTGTACAACGGCTTCAACCTGCTGGTCGGCGACTGGAAGCGGCGCGAGCTCGCATGGTTCTGCAACCGCGCGGCCGAAGGCGAAACCAGTGTCGCCGCGCCGGTCGCGATCGTCGCCGGCGTGCATGCGCTGTCGAACGCGCGGCTCGATACGCCTTGGCCGAAAGTCGTGCGCAAGCGCGCGGAGCTCGGCACGCTGCTGACCGACAACCCGACCCCGTCGCTTGACGAACTGATCGAGCTGATGCGCGATCCGCATGTCGCGGACGACGACGCGCTGCCGCACACCGGCATTCCGATCGAGCGCGAGCGTGCGCTGTCGGCTGCGTTCATCGAGACGCCGGAATACGGTACGCGCGGCACGACCGCGCTGCGCGTGACGATGAAGGAAGGCGTGCGGCTGACGGTCGACATCAAGGAACGCTGCGACGACGACGGCTCGCACCGCACCGTTCGCCCGGGCACGTTCGAGCGCACGTTCACGTTCGACATCGACGCGACGCAGCCGCGCTGAACCTGCGCGTGCGGCGCTAGGGCGCGCGCGCCATCTCGACGTGCGGCACGCCCACTTCGACGAACGGATCGCCGATCGTCGTGAAGCCGTGCCGCACATAGAACGACACCGCGGCATCCAGCGCGTAGAGCCGCACGACCGGCTCGCCGCGGTGCCGCGCCGCATCCAGCAGCGCGTGCAGCACGGCCGATCCGGCGCCCTGCCCGCGCGCGTCGGCCAGCACCGCGACGCGACCGATCGTGCCGGAGCGCAACAGCCGCCCCGTCGCGACCGCGCGGCGTGTGCCGGTCGCCGCGTCGACCCGGTAGGCCACCGCGTGCAGCGACAACGGATCCTCGTCGTCGAGCTCCCATTCCGGCGGAATCCGCTGCTCGCGCACGAACACCGCATCGCGAATGCGCGCGGCATCGCCGCCCAGCACCGTCCAGTCGCCCGTTTCCACCCAGCCGTCGGTCATCGCTTCCTCCGCGCGGCGTCGGGCGCCGCCATCGTCAAACGTCGTCGAATGCGGCCCTGAGCGCCGCCACCGCGTCGGCATGCGCGGCCCGCACCTCGGGCACATAGCCGCCCATCTTGAAGAACTCGTGGATCATCCCCGGATAGCAGGCGAGCGTGACCGTGTTGCCGGCCGCACGCAGCTTGTCCGCATACGCGGCGCCCTCGTCGCTCAGCGGATCGTATTCGGCCGTCGCGATCCATGCCGGTGCGACACCGGCGAACGACGGTGCATCGCGCCTGCCGTCGAGCGGCGCGAAACGCCAGTCGTCGCGATCGGACCGATCGCGCACGTATTGCGTGAAGAACCACTGGATCGTGTCCTGCGTCAGCAGGTAGCCGTTCGCGAGGCGCGCGTGCGATTCGGTGTCCTGGTGGCCCGTCACGCCCGGATAGATCAGCATCTGCAGCGCAAGATCGATGCCCGCGTCGCGCGCGAGCACCGCGCAGACGGTCGCGAGCGTGCCGCCCGCGCTGTCGCCGCCGACCGCGAGCCGCGTCGCGTCGATGCCGAACGCGGCGGCCTCGCGATGCAGCCAGCGCAATGCGTCGTCGGCGTCGTTCACCGCGGTCGGAAACTTGTGTTCGGGCGCGAGCCGGTAGTCGACCGACAGCACCGCGCACTGTGCATCGCGCGCGAACATCCGGCACAGCGCGTCGTGCGTGTCGACGCTGCCGACCGTGAAGCCGCCGCCATGGTAATAGACGAGCGCCGGCAGCGGCTCGGCGAGGCTCGGTTCGACCGGCACGTACAGCCGCGCGCCGATCATGCGGCCGTCGCGCGTCGGCACGACGCAGGCCTCGACCGAATGCATCGGCGCGGGCGCGACGTCGAGGATCGGCGCGCTCTTCTCGTACGCGGCGCGCGCCTGCTGCGGCGTCTGGTGGTGATAGGACGGACGTTTCGCGCGCTCGACCATGTCGAGCACCTGGGCGATCTTCGGATTCAGCGGCATCGGTGAGGACGGCGCGTGCGGCGCCGCGAGCGGACAAGCGTCACATGATGCCATGCGCGGGTCAGACGAGCTGCACGAGCTGCTTGCCGAAATTGCGCCCTTTCAGGAGCCCGACGAACGCCTCCGGCGCCCGCTCGAGCCCGTACGCGATCGTCTCGCGGTAATGCAGTTGCTTCGTCGCAACGAGTTCGCCGAGTTCAGCCAGCGCGGGCGACCACGCGTCGGGATGCTCGAACACGATGAAGCCCCGCATCGTCAGCCGCGAGCGCAGGATCAGGCCCGGATTCGCGAGCGGTACGGGCACGCCGTCGTAGCCGGCGATCATCCCGCACACGGCAATCCGGCCGAACGCGTTCATGCGCGCCATCGTCGCGTCGAGCACCGCGCCGCCGACGTTCTCGAAGCAGCCGTCGACGCCGTCCGGCGTCGCGGCAGCCAGGTCGTCGGTCAGCCGGCCGGCCTTGTAGTCGACGCACGCGTCGAAGCCGAGCGTGTCGACTACGTAGCGGCACTTGTCGGGGCCGCCGGCAATCCCGACCGCGCGACATCCGGCACGTTTCGCGAGCTGGCCGACGACGCTGCCGACCGCGCCGCTCGCCGCACTGACCACGACGGTTTCGCCGGCCTTCGGCGCGATGATCCGGTTCAGCCCGACCCACGCGGTCACCCCCGGCATGCCGGCCACGCCGAGCCATGCGGACAGCGGCACCCGCGACGTGTCGACCTTGCGCAGCCCGCTGCCGGTCGACGTGCCGTATTCCTGCCAGCCGAACTGGCCGACCACCTGCTCGCCGACCGCAAAATCCGGATGCCGGGACTCGATCACCTCGCCCGCCGTGCCGCCGATCATCACCTCGTTCAACGGCTGCGGCGCCGCGTACGACTTCGCATCGTTCATGCGTCCGCGCATGTACGGATCGAGCGACAGGAAGTGGTTGCGCACCCGCAGTTCGCCGTCCGCCAGCGGGGCGAGCGGGGTTTCGACGAGCCGGAAGTTGTCGGCGCTCGCGACGCCTTGCGGGCGCGACCCGAGCAGGATCTGGCGGTTGACCGTGTTCATTGCAGCCTCCCTGGCCTCATTCGCGCGTATCGTCGTCCCGCTGCGCATCCGAGCCTCAAAACGAAACGGCCCTGCCTGTGATCAGGCAGGGCCGCGCGTTCCGGCGCTTACGCGTCGCTCGGGCCGGGCTGGGCATCCGGTGCCGTGCGCGTGCGTTGCCGCTTGATGTCGCGGCCCACCGCGAGCCGCCGCATGTACTTGAACGTGCCGAGCGCCTTCGCGACGAAGTTGCCGTCGCTGTCACGCACTTCGCCTTCGCAGTACGCCATCGTCGTCGAACGATGCATCACGCGGCCATACGCGCGCAGTTCGCCGCGCCCCGGCTGCATGAAGTTCACCTTCATCTCGACCGTGACGACACCGACGCCGTCGTCGGTCAGGCTGCGCGCGGCCATCGCGAGCGCGATGTCCGACAGCGTCATCGTCACGCCGCCGTGCGCGATGCTCCACGTGTTCATGTGCCGCTCGTCGAGCGGCAGCACGATTTCGCTCGCCCCATCCTTCGCGGACACGAGCCGCACGCCGAGCAGATCGACGAACGGACTTTCAATCGACGGGCCGTCCGTCGGGGACGCCGCGTCGCTCATCGTGCCGCGCTTTCGGACAGATAGTCGACGCACTGGCGCGATTCGGCCACCGCAACGACGAATTTCTTCACTTCCTGGTGAACCGGGTGCACCTGATACGCATCGAGCGCGGCCTGGTCCGTGAAATCGGACACGAGCACGACGTCCGACGTCGCGTCGAGGCCCGGCGTCGCCACGCCGACGTCGAGTTGCAGAATACCCGGCACGAGGTCGCGGCAGCCTTCGAGCTTTTCCTTCAGCTTCAGCGCGTTCTGCGCGCGCGTGCCGCCTTCGGCCGATTCCTTCAGCTTCCACATGACGATATGTCTGATCACTTCCGTTGCTCCTGTTCGTGTTGATTCGCCATTCCGGCCGAAACCCTCGCCGGTCATGGATGTTCCACTGCTCCGCCATTCACGCGCGCCGGCAAGCGCGGCCGGCCACGGGAACGCGGATGTCCAAACGGGCATCATTTCACACCTGCGGCAGCGATGCCCGCTTTTTCTCCGCCTCTCTCGCCGATGCCAGGCCCCCGCTCGCGAGTGCCGGCCCGCCAGACTAGCCTGCGCCAACGAACAGTAACCAGAGGCTCGCCTGCCCGGTTGCCGACGTGGCGTTCCGGGCCGCACCCGGACGCCGTGATTCACTTGATCAGTTGCAGCACGTCGCGAAAACGCGGATGCCGGCTGGAGCCCAGCCATTCGAACCCGATCATCTCGACGGTCGCAATCTCCACGCCCTTCGCCCGGAGCCTGTCGATCGCCGCATCGCGATCCACCGTCTTGCGAGAGCCCACGGCATCGCGGACCACCGTGACTTTACGGCCGCTACGCAACAAGCCGAAGGCCGTTTGCAACACGCAGACGTGTGCCTCGCAACCGGCAACGATGACATTGCTGCGCTCGGCCGGAAGCGCATCGGCCAGACCATCCGCGCACGCGTCGAAATGGTCCTTGGCCACGGTCTCCGAGCACAACTCCTTGAGGTCCGACACGTTCTCGCCAAGCCGGAGCGGACTCTGCTCGGTACCGATGACCGGCACCTCGAAGATCCGCGCAATTCGGCCGAGCCGAACGGCCTGTGCCACGACAAGCGTCCCGTCGTGGATCGCCGGCATCAGTCGGGGCTGAAAATCAACCAATACGAGCACTGAATCGTCGGGTACGTGTAGCACCGCGCTTTCTCCAAAATAATGCAAAGGCGATCTCGACCGCCGACGATCGCCGATGAAACGCCCGGCTCCGCGAAGGACCGAAATCGAAAGCGGAGGAAGCCTCCAAGCCTACCAAATTTGTCGGCTTCGACGAGTGAACCGCGGGCATTGCAGTTCGTGACCGGAATTCAAAGGCGGCTTCGCGCTGCTGTTCGGCACGCCGCCGGACGACGAACTCCAGCGGCTCGTCACCGACGTCGGGATGCTGATCGCGAACCCCGCCTATGCGAGCCAGGCGCTGTGGCCGAAGTTCACGAGTTCCGCGTATCACGGCACGGTGATCTGGTCGTGGCAGCAGGCGATGTGGGTCGCCGGGCTCGATCGGCAGCTCGCGCGCCAGGACCTGTCGGACACGACGCGCACGCTGCTGACGCAGGCACGGCAGACGATCTGGCAAGTGATCTCGAACGGACGCGACATGCGCACGTCGGAGATGTGGACCTGGTCATACGTCAACGGCCAGTACCAGACCGATGCATTCGGCACGCGCAGCGCGGATGCGACCGAGGCCAATGCGGCGCAGCTATGGAGCACGACGTATCTCGTGATCCGCGATCCGCAACTGCGCTCGGGCAAGTACTGGTGGCAGGCGTCGCAGCGGATGCGGGATGCGCAGCCCGAGAAAGCGGCGGCCGTTGCGTCGCGATAGATGACCTGCCAGTCAAACGAAAGCCCCGCACGCGGATTCACGTGCGGGGCCTCGTCCAGGTTGTCCGCGAACCGCGGTGTCCGTCACATCGCCCCATCGTGCTGCATTTGCACGCGCCGCGTCGCCGGATGCGCGGCGGTCGTTCGTCAGTGCGCGACCACGCGATTGCGCCCGTCGCGCTTGGCCTGGTACAGCCGTTCATCGACCGCGCGCAGCAGCGCATCGACCGTGCTGCCGTCGACGCCGTACTGCGCGACGCCGACGCTGACCGTCACCTGCACGCGCTTGAAATCCAGCCCGAACGGCGAACTCGCGATCGACGAACGCACGCGCTCGGCCGTCATGCGCGCGCCTTCGAGCGGCATCTCGGGCAACAGCGCCATGAACTCCTCGCCGCCGACCCGCGCAAGCGCGCCCGCCGGACGAATCGCCTCGAGACACTGGCGCACGACGCCGCGCAGCACCTCGTCGCCGATCTGGTGCCCGTACGCGTCGTTGATGTGCTTGAAGTTGTCGAGATCGAGCGCGAGCAGGCAGAACGGCGTGCCGTCGCGCTCCGCGCGGACGATCTCGCGCTCGATCTGCGCGATGAACTGACGGCGATTCGACGCCCCCGTCATCGGATCGGTCGCGGCCATGTACTCGAGCTTCTGGTTCGTGCGCCGCAACTCCTGCAGCGCACTCTCGGTGCGCGCCATCGATTCCGACAGCCGGCTCATCAGGTCCTCCTGGCTGTAGATCGCCGAGAACGAGCGGGTCGTCTGCAGCGCCTGGACGACGCCGTAGCTGAGCAGGAAGAATCCACCCGCGAAGATCGCATGCGCGAGCCACCACATGTGGTTCCACGGCTTGCCGAGCATGAACGCGAGCGACGACAGCGCGAACGCCATGATCGACATGCCGTAGATCACCATCAGCGGCGAACGGATGCGCCGTGCAAGCAGCACGCCGACATTCAGCAGCGAAAACACCAGCGCGCCGCCTTCCATCGACATCCGCGTGCCCAGCGCGCCGGCGATCGGCGAATACGCAATGTACGCAACCGCCACGTTGATGGTCATGAAAAACGCGATCCACGGCAGCCAGGTTCGCGCACGCGTACGCTTCTCCGCGCGATCGGGCGGATCCGAATACGACAGCAGGCCCGTCAGCAACAGGATCGACATCACGAGACGAGACGCGGGTCCGTACAGCAGGAACAGCCAGATATTGTGGTGCGCCATCCCGGTGAAAAGACCGTGCAGCGCGTAGATCATCGCGAAACCGAGAAAGCCGAGTGTCAGCCAGCGCAGCAGCGGCTCGCCGGACGACCGGTAGCACACCCACGTTACGTACGTGACGAACGCGCCCTCGAGGGTTGCGGCCGCGATCGCGATTTCATGGAATGCGTGGCTCTCGAACACGACGTGCGGGTCGCTGAAGAACCACAGATAGCCAATCAGATAGGCCGGCAGCAATGCGAATCCGACCAGCAGGCATTTTGCGTAGAGCCTCGCGGCCGCGCTGACGACGCGCGGCGGTTCCCCGGCTGCATAGATCGTGCTCAATTTATTCCCCGTTCGGTCTGCTGCGTGGTTCGAACGTCCACGGCGCCGGAAACGCACGATGCATCGTCTTCGCCGGCTACCGGAAACGCGCCGCGTGCGGTGGTGCGACGCACGCGCTGGCCCATCCCGCCGAAAGGCAAATGTCAGAGCAAGTATAGATGCGGCAATTCGTTTGACAAGTAAGGGGAAACGGCAACATCGAATCCGCGCCGTTTATCTCCCGACCCTTACGAATCGTATGCAATGGTGCCGATTCGTCGCGCGGTCGCGACTTCCGTCGAAGGAAGCCGCAACCGCCGCACAGCCAAAAAAATCAGATGATTTCGAACAGGCCGGCCGCCCCTTGCCCGCCGCCGATGCACATCGTGACGACCACGTATTTCACGCCGCGCCGCTTGCCTTCGATCAGCGCATGGCCCGTCAGGCGCGCCCCCGATACGCCGTACGGATGGCCGACCGCGATCGCGCCGCCGTTCACGTTCAGGCGGTCGTCAGGAATTCCGAGCGTGTCGCGGCAGTACAGCACCTGCACCGCGAACGCTTCGTTCAGCTCCCACAGGCCGATGTCGTCGACTTTCAGGCCTGCCTGCTTCAGCAGCTTCGGCACCGCGAATACCGGGCCGATGCCCATCTCGTCCGGCTCGCAACCGGCCACCGCGAAACCGCGGAACACGCCGAGCGGCTGCAGCCCTTCGCGCTGCGCGACATCCGCGTTCATCACCACGCATGCCGACGCGCCGTCCGAGAACTGGCTCGCGTTGCCTGCGGTGATCACGCCGCCCGGCACGGCCGAACGGATCTTCGACACGCCTTCGAGCGTCGTGTCGGGCCGGATGCCTTCGTCGGCCGACACCGTCACGTCCTGCGTGAACAGCCGGCCCGTCGCCTTGTCGGCGATGCCCGCGCGCACGGTGATCGGCACGATCTCGTCACGGAAGCGCCCGGCTTCCTGCGCGGCCGCGGCCCGCAGTTGCGACTGCACGCCGTACTCGTCCTGCCGCTCCTTCGCGATGCCATAGCGCTTCGCGACGTTCTCCGCCGTCTGCAGCATGTTCCAGTAAATCTCGGGCTTGTGCTGGACGAGCCAGCCCTCCTGGATCATGTGGTGGTTCATCTCGTTCTGCACGCACGAGATCGATTCGACGCCGCCTGCGACATACACGTCGCCCTCGCCCGCGATGATCCGCTGTGCGGCGAGCGCGATCGTCTGCAGTCCAGACGAGCAGAAACGATTCACCGTCATCCCCGGCACGCTCACCGGCAGGCCGGCGCGCAGCGCGATCTGCCGCGCGATGTTGGCGCCGGTCGCGCCTTCCGGGTTCGCGCAGCCCATGATCACGTCCTCGATGCGCGCGGGGTCCAGCTTCGCGCGTTCGAGTGCCGCGGCGACCACGTGGCCGCCGAGCGTCGCGCCGTGCGTCATGTTGAATGCGCCGCGCCACGATTTCGCGAGCGGCGTGCGTGCGGTCGATACGATTACGGCTTCGGTCATGCGAATCTCCTTCGGTCCTGCTTCATGTCCTGATGGGAATGCGCTACGCCGTCGGGCGCGCGCCCGCGGACGTCACATGTGCGACGCCCGCCGCCTGCATCTGTTGCCATGCGTGCGCGAGCGACCCGTTCAGGTCGATCGCGCGGCACGCATCGTTGATCACTGCGGCTTCGAAACCGGCCGCGCGCGCGTCGAGCGCCGACCACGCGACGCAATAGTCGGTCGCGAGGCCACAACACCACACGCGCTTCGCGCCGAGTTCGCGCAAATAGCCGGCGAGCCCCGTGCGCGTCGTGCGGTCGGCTTCGACGAACGCGGAATAGCTGTCGACCTGCGCGTCGCCGCCCTTGCGGATCACGAGCCTCGCATGCGGGATGTCGAGGTCGCGATGCAGCGCCGCGCCTTCGGTGTCCCGCACGCAGTGCACGGGCCACAGCACCTGCTCGCCGTACGGCAGCGCGAGCGTCGAGAACGGCTCGCGCCCCGCATGGTTCGCCGCGAACGACACGTGTTCGCGCGGGTGCCAGTCCTGCGTGAGCACGACCTGGTCGAAGCGTTGCGCGAGCGCGTTGATCACCGGCACGACCGCGTCGCCGTCCGGCACCGCGAGTGCGCCGCCCGGCATGAAGTCGTACTGCACGTCGATCACGAGCAACACGTCGTCAGTGCGTTTCATTTCAATTCTCCTTGCGAGCCAGGTCGTGCCGTTACGCGGGCCGTCAGCCGTTGAACCCGCGCCCGGCCGCCGCCAGCTCGACGATCGACGGCGCGAGCTGCCACGCATCGCCGTTCGGTGCGGCCGCGTAGTGGCGGATCGCCCGTTCGACGTTGTAGAGGCCGACCATGTCCGCGTACAGCATCGGGCCGCCACGCCACAGCGGGAAGCCATACCCGGTCAGATAGACCATGTCGATGTCGGACGCCTTCGACGCGATCTTCTCCTCGAGAATCTTCGCACCCTCATTGACGAGCGCGAACACGAGCCGCTCGACGATCTCGTCGTCGCCGATCTTGCGCCGCTCGACGCCGCGCTCCTTCGAATACGCGACGACCATCTCGTCGACGAGCGCCGACGGCTTCGCCTTGCGCTCGCCCGGCACGTAGTCGTACCAGCCGCCACCCGTCTTCTGGCCGAAGCGGCCCTGCTCGCACAGGCGGTCGGCGATCTTCGAGTACTGCAGATCGGGCTGCTCGACATAGCGGCGCTTGCGGATCGCCCAGCCGATGTCGTTGCCGGCGAGGTCGCTCATCCGGAACGGGCCCATCGCGAAACCGAACTTCTCGATCGCACGATCGACCTGCGCGGGCAGCGCGCCTTCCTCGAGCATGAAGAGCGCCTGGCGGATGTACTGCTCGATCATCCGGTTGCCGATGAAGCCGTCGCACACGCCCGACACCACCGCCGTCTTGCGAATCTTCTTGGCGACCGCCATCACGGTGGCGAGCACGTCCTTCGCGGTCTGCGCGCCGCGCACGACCTCGAGCAGCTTCATCACGTTCGCGGGACTGAAGAAGTGCATGCCGACCACGTCCTGCGGACGCTTCGTGAACGCGGCGATCTTGTCGACGTCGAGCGTCGACGTGTTCGACGCGAGAATCGCACCCGGCTTCGCCACCGCGTCGAGCTGGCCGAACACCTGCTCCTTCACGCCGAGTTCCTCGAATACGGCCTCGACGATCAGGTCGGCATCCTTCAGGTCGTCGTAGGACAGCGTCGGCGTGATCAGCGCCATGCGCGCGTCGAGCTTCTGCTGCGTGAGCTTGCCCTTCTTTACCTGCGCGTCGTAGTTCTTGCGAATCGTGGCCAGCCCGCGGTCGAGTGCGTCCTGCTTCGTCTCGAGGAGCGTGACGGGCAGCCCCGCGTTGATGAAGTTCATCGCGATCCCGCCGCCCATCGTGCCCGCGCCGATCACGCCGACGCGGCGAATCTCGCGCACCGGCGTATCGGCCGGCACGTCGGGAATCTTGCTCGCCGCGCGCTCGCCGAAGAACGCATGGCGCAGCGCGCGGCTTTCCGGCGTCATCATCAGCGCGACGAAGCCGTCGCGCTCGGCGACGCTGCCCTTGTCGAAGCCGTTCAGCACGCCGGCCTCGATCGCGTCGATGCACTTGTGCGGCGCGGGGAAATTCGGCGCGGCGGCGCGCGCCGAATTGCGCGCGAACTGGATGAAGCCCGCGGCGTTCTCGTGGACGATCTTGCGATCGCGCACGCGCGGATGCGGCCCCTTCTGCGCGCCGACCTTGCGCGCGAATACGACGGCCGCGTCGAGCAGGTCGCCGTCGGCCATTTCGTCGAACAGCCCGCTCGTCGCGAGCTGCTCCGACGGCACCGGCGCGCCCGACACGATCATGTTCAGCGCGGTTTCGAGCCCCACCGCACGCGGCAGCCGCTGCGTGCCGCCGGCGCCCGGCAGCAGGCCGAGCTTCACTTCAGGCAGCGCGACCTGCGCACCGGGCGCCGCGACACGATAGTGCGCGCCGAGCGCGAGCTCCAGGCCGCCGCCCATCACGACGCTGTGCAGCGCCGCGACGACCGGCTTCGCGCTCGCCTCCACCGCGCGGATCACGGTGTGCAGCGTCGGCTCCTGCAGTGCCTTCGGGGTATTGAATTCGGTGATGTCGGCGCCGCCCGAGAACGCGCGGCCCGCGCCGGTCAGGACGATCGCCGTGACCGACGGATCCTGCACGGCGCGATCGAGCGCCTCCAAGACGCCCTGGCGCGTCGACAGGCCGAGCCCGTTGACGGGCGGATTGTTGAGCGTGATGACGGCCACGCCGTCGCGAATCGAGTAATCCACTGCCATCTGCCTGCCTCCATGCATCGCGCGCCGGGGTGGCTGCGCTTCATTGTGCGCGGTCGAACAGCCGCATGTCCGGATCGAACGGAGGCAGCATACAACAAAAAAGCACGGTCGTTCAATTTGAATTTTTTCCCGACCCGGGGGCCGGATCGGGCGACCGCTCGGTGGACCCCGTCGCCGGTCCCGGCTTACGGCTCGCAGACCGCTGTCGGCAGCACGTAGTCGCGGAACGTCTCGCGCAGCTTCAACTTCTGCAGCTTGCCGGTCGCGGTGTGCGGCAGCGATTCGACGAACACGACGTCGTCGGGCACCCACCACTTCGCGACCTTGCCCTCGTAGAACGCGAGCAGCGCGTCGCGGGTCAGGTTCGCCCCCTCGCGCGGCACCACGACGAGCAGCGGACGCTCGGTCCATTTCGGGTGCGCACACGCGATGCACGCGGCTTCGGCGACGCCCGGGTGCGCGATCGCGACGTTCTCGATGTCGATCGAGCTGATCCACTCGCCGCCCGACTTGATCACGTCCTTGCTGCGGTCGGTGATCTGCAGGAAGCCATCGGGGTCGATCGTCGCGACGTCGCCGGTCGGGAACCAGCCGTCCGACAGTGGCGACGTATCGCTCTTGAAGTAGTGATCGATCACCCATGGCCCGCGCACCTGCAGTTCGCCGAACGCTATGCCATCCCACGGCAGTTCGTGGCCGTCGTCGCCGACGATCCGCATGTCGACGCCGCAGATCACGCGCCCCTGCTTCTCGAGCAGCCGGCGCTGCGCGTCGAGCGGCCGCTGCGACTGCGCCCAGTTCAGCTTCGCGAGCGTGCCGAGCGGCGACAGCTCGGTCATCCCCCACGCGTGGATCACGCGCACGCCGTATTCGTCCTCGAACGTGCGCAGCATCGCGGGCGGGCATGCGGAGCCGCCGATCACCGTGCGGTTCAGCGTCGAGAAGCGCACGCCGGCCTCGCGCATGTAGTTCAGCAGCCCGAGCCACACGGTCGGCACGCCCGCGGAGAACGTCACGCGCTCGGCCTCCATCAGTTCGTACAACGACTTGCCGTCGAGGTCCTTGCCGGGCAGCACGAGCTTGCCGCCCGTGAGCGGCACCGCGTACGGCAACCCCCATGCGTTCACATGGAACATCGGCACGACCGGCAGCACCGCATCCAGCGCCGACAGGTTCATCGCGTCGGGCAGCGCCGCACCGTACGCGTGCAGCACCGTCGAGCGATGCGAATACAGCACGCCCTTCGGGTTGCCGGTCGTGCCCGACGTGTAGCAGAGGCCCGACGCCTGCAGTTCGTCGAGGCGTGGCCAGTCGTAGCGGCCGTCCTCGGCGTCGACGAGCGTTTCATAGCACAGGTACGGCGTCGCACCGGACGGCAGGTGCGCTGCGTCCGTCATCGCGACCCAGCCCTTCACGTGCGGGCATTGCGGCGCGATCGCATCGACGAGCGGCGCGAAATTGATGTCGAAGAAGACGTAGCTGTCTTCCGCGTGATTGACGATGTAGGCGATCTGCTCGGGAAAGAGGCGCGGGTTGATCGTATGGCACACGGCGCCCATCCCGCCGATCCCGTAATACGCCTCCAGATGCCGGTAGCCGTTCCAGGCCAGCGTGCCGACGCGCTCGCCCGATTCGACGCCGAGCCGTGCGAGCGCCTGCGCGAGGCGCTTCGCGCGTTGCTCGCAGTCGCGGTACGTGTAGCGATGCAGGTCGCCTTCCACTCGCTTCGACACGATCTCCGTGTCGCCCGCATAACGCGCGGCATGCGCGATCAGCGACGACACCAGCAACGGCATGTCCATCATCTGGCCCAGCAACGGCTTACCCATCGTCTTGTTCTCCCTGAAGGACGCGAATCGGTGACCAGCCTCGAAGCGGTGCGCCTGCCTGCTGCCCGTCCACGGACCGGACAGGCCAGACGCCGGGCGCGCGGGCTACCATGCGGGCGGCGCGGCGCCGCCTTACAATATCGGCTTACCCAGAGGCGCTCAACATGTCGTTTTCCCGAAGCGCAGCCGATACGGCTGACACTCTCCCCGACCTCGCCGCCACGCTCGGCACGCCGGCCGATGACGCGTTCGTCACGCTCGGCGACGCGTTTCATACGCGGCTGCCGGCCGCGCCGTTGCCCGCGCCGTACGTCGTCGGCTTTTCCGACGAAGTCGCGCAGTTGCTCGGCCTGCCGCCCTCGCTCGCGGCACGTCCCGGATTCGCCGAGCTGTTCGCCGGCAACCCGACGCGCGACTGGCCCGCGAACGCGATGCCGTACGCATCGGTGTACTCCGGTCACCAGTTCGGCGTATGGGCCGGCCAGCTCGGCGACGGCCGCGCGCTGACGGTCGGTGAACTCCCCGGCGCCGACGGCCAGCGCTACGAACTGCAGCTCAAGGGCGGCGGCCGCACGCCGTACTCGCGCATGGGCGACGGCCGCGCGGTGCTGCGTTCGTCGATCCGCGAATTCCTGTGTTCGGAAGCGATGCATCATCTCGGTATTCCGACCACGCGCGCGCTCACGGTAATCGGCTCCGACCAGCCGGTCGTGCGCGAGGAGATCGAGACGTCGGCCGTCGTCACGCGCGTGTCGGCGAGCTTCGTGCGCTTCGGCCACTTCGAGCACTTCTTCTCGAACGATCGCCCGGACCTGCTGCGCCAGCTCGCCGATCACGTGATCGACCGCTTCTACCCGGCATGCCGCGATGCCGACGATCCGTACCTCGCGCTGCTCGAAGCCGCGATGCTGCGCACGGCCGACCTCGTCGCGCAATGGCAGGCGGTCGGCTTCTGCCATGGCGTGATGAACACCGACAACATGTCGATCCTCGGCGTGACGATCGATTACGGTCCGTTCGGCTTCGTCGACGCGTTCGACGCGAACCACATCTGCAACCACTCCGACACGAGCGGCCGCTACGCGTACCGCATGCAGCCGCGCATCGCGCACTGGAACTGCTACTGCCTCGCGCAGGCGCTGCTGCCGCTGATCGGGCTGCAGCACGGGATCGCCGATGACGATGCACGCGCCGAGCGCGCGGTCGACGATGCGCAGGCCGTGCTCGCGAAGTTTCCGGAACGCTTCGGCCCCGCGCTCGAACGCGCGATGCGTGCGAAGCTCGGCCTCGAGCTCGAACGCGAGAACGACGCCGAACTCGCGAACAAGCTGCTCGAGACGATGCATGCGAGCCATGCGGACTTCACGCTGACGTTCCGTCACCTCGCGCAGTTGTCGAAGCACGACGCGAGCCGCGACGCGCCGGTGCGCGACCTGTTCATCGACCGCGACGCGTTCGACGCGTGGGCGAACCTCTACCGCGCGCGGCTGTCCGAGGAGACGCGCGACGACGCGGCCCGCGCGGCCGCGATGAATCGCGTGAACCCGAAATACGTGCTGCGCAACCATCTGGCCGAAGTCGCGATCCGGCGCGCGAAGGAAAAGGACTTTTCCGAAGTCGAACGGCTCGCGCAGGTGCTGCGCCGGCCGTTCGACGAACAACCGGAACATGAAGCGTATGCGGCATTGCCGCCCGACTGGGCCGGGTCGCTCGAAGTGAGCTGCTCGTCGTGACCCGCACGACCCGGCCGACCGATCAGGAGAACTCTCACATGTCACACGATTCCGACGATAAAACCTACCCGTACCGGAAGGACGATGCCGAACTGCGCCGCCGGCTCACGCCGATGCAGTACGAGGTCACGCAGCATGCGGCGACCGAGCGCGCGTTCACCGGCGAATACACCGACACCGAGGACGCCGGCATCTATAAATGCGTCGTCTGCAGCACGCCGCTGTTCGAATCCGGCGCGAAATTCCATTCGGGCTGCGGCTGGCCCAGCTACTTCAAGCCGCTCAACGGCGAGGTGATCGACGAGAAGATCGACCGCTCGCACGGGATGGTGCGTGTCGAAGTCCGCTGCAACCATTGCGGCGCGCATCTCGGCCACGTGTTCGAGGACGGCCCGCGCGACCAGACCGGTTTGCGGTACTGCATCAATTCGGCTGCGTTAAACTTCGAGTCCCGACCCGAAAACGAATGAGCGGTGCCGGACGGATCGATCGGGCAGCCTTGCCGGCTGCTCCGATCCCGGACGGTGGCGCCTGGCGGGTCCCCACAACGGTGAAAGGCCGCGCAATGCGGCCTTTCACGCAGCTGCGAGCGCCATGAAATTCCTGTTCGATCTGTTTCCGATCATCCTGTTTTTCGCCGCCTTCAAGGTCTGGGGCATCTTCACCGCCACCGCCGTCGCGATCGTCGCGACACTGGCCCAGGTCGCGTGGGTCGCCTTCCGGCACCGGAAGGTCGACACGATGCTGTGGGTCAGCCTCGGCGTGATCGTCGTCTTCGGCGGCGCCACCCTCGTCCTGCATGACGAAAAATTCATTCAATGGAAACCGACTGTGCTGTACTGGCTGTTTGCGATCGGGCTGTTCGCCGCGCGCTATGCGTTCGGCAACAACCTGATCGAGAAGATGATGGGCAAGCAGCTCACGCTGCCACACCCCGTGTGGGACAAGCTGAATGTCGCGTGGGCGCTGTTCTTCGCGGTGCTCGGCGTCGCGAACCTGTACGTGGTACACAACTTCACCGAATCGCAATGGGTGAACTTCAAGCTGTTCGGCACGACGGGCGCGATGGTCGTATTCATCATCCTGCAGAGCCTGTGGCTCACGAAGTACCTGAAGGACGAATGACATGACCGACGCCTTTCTGAACGCCTCGCCCGACGAACGCATCGCGCTGATCGAAGCGCGCCTCACCGCATCGCTCGCACCGCTGTCGCTCACCGTGCGCGACGACAGCGCGCAGCACGCGGGTCACGCCGGCGCGGCTGCGGGCGGCCACTTCACGGTCACGATCGTGTCGGCCGCCTTCGCGGGCAAGCCTCGCGTCGCGCGGCATCGGCTGGTGTATGATGCGCTCGCTGATGCGATGCAGCGCGGCATTCACGCGCTTGCGATCGTGGCTTACACGCCCGAAGAATTCAACGAATCTTCAATCTAGTCTCAACAGGAATTCCCGATGATCCTGAAATCCCCCCGCCTGTGGGTCGCGGCGGCTGCTTTTGCAGCGGCACCGGCATTCGCCCAGAACATCGCCGTCGTCAACGGCACGCCGATTCCGAAGTCGCGCGCCGATGCGATGGTCGCGCAGCTCGTCCAGCAAGGCCAGACCGACAGCCCGCAACTGCAGCAGGCCGTGCGCCAGGAACTCGTGAACCGCGAAATCCTGATGCAGGAAGCGATCCGCGAAGGCATCCCGAACCGTCCGGACGTGAAGGCGCAGGTCGCCGTCGCGCAGCAGACGGTCGTGCTGCGCTCGATGATCGAGAGCTTCCTGAAGAAGAACCAGCCGACCGACGCGGAAGTGAAGGCGCGCTATGACGATCTCGTGAAGGGTGCCGGCGGCAACCGCGAGTACCACCTGCACCACATCCTCGTCGACAGCGAGCAGCAGGCGAAGGACCTGATCGCGAAGATCAAGGCCGGCGCGAAGTTCGAGGATCTCGCGAAGCAGTACTCGAAGGATCCGGGTTCGGGCAAGAACGGCGGCGATCTCGACTGGTCCGACCCGAAGGCGTACGTACCGGAATTCGCGGCGGCAGCGCAGAAGCTGCAGAAAGGCCAGATGACCGACACGCCGGTGAAGACGCAGTTCGGCTGGCACATCATCCGTGTCGACGACATCCGCGACATCGCCCCGCCGCCGTTCGACCAGGTGAAGGCGCAGATCGCGCAGCAACTCGTGCAGCAGAAGCTGCAGGCGTTCGAGGAAGGTCTGCGCCAGCAGGCGAAGATCCAGTAACGTCGGCGACGCTCGCTTACGCAAAGGCCGCTCTCTGTGGAGCGGCCTTTTTCTTTTTCAGGTGCGCTTGCTTGCGGTCAACCGATCCACACCGCGGCCGCGCACAAGAAAAAGCCGCTTCAAGGCGGCTTTTCAGAACGGCAGGATCACGTACGGGCAGCGCAGCGAACCGCTATGCCGGATAGAACGCAGCGTGATAACGGACCTCCCCCGACGGCCGCGGCGCGGCGTCGTCGAACGCCAGCGCGAGGAAATACTCGGGTGGCGCCCCCGGGAACACGAGATCGCCGGACGGCGCGAAGTTGAAACGCGCGTAGTACGCGGGATCGCCGAGCACGACGCAGCCGCGCGCACCGAGCCGGCGCAACGCGTCGAGCCCCGTGCGCACGAGTCCCGCACCGATGCTCTGGCGCTGGCACTCGGGCCGCACCGCGAGCGGCGCAAGCCCATACCACGCGTGGCTGCCGGCCGGCTCGCCGCCGATCGACACCGGCGAGAACGCGACATGGCCGATCACGCGGTCATCACGCTCCGCAACGAGCGACACGCCGAGCGCGCCGTCCGCGCGCAGCGCGTCGACGATCTGCCGCTCGAACTGCCCGTGCTGCGGTTCGCCCTCGAACGCAGCCACGATCACGCGACCGATCGCCTCGACGTCGCTCGCGCGTTCGTCGCGCAGCGTGACGATCTCGACCGGTGCGTGCGGATCGAACATCAGCCGATCCAGCGGCGTGCGTTACGGAACACGCGCATCCACGGGCTCGCTTCGTCCCACCCTTCCGGATGCCAGCTCATCGTGACCGTGCGGTGCACGCGCTCCATGTGCGGCATCAGCACCGAGAAGCGGCCGTCGGCCGTCGTGACCGACGTGATGCCGGCCGGCGACCCGTTCGGGTTGAACGGATAGCGCTCGGTCGCTTCGCCGCGGTGGTCGACGTAGCGCATCGCGACCGCGACGCGATCGATGTCGCCCTGCTGCGAGAAGTCCGCATAGCCTTCGCCGTGCGCGACCGCCACCGGAATCCGCGAGCCTTCCATCCCTGCGAAGAAGATCGACGGCGACTTCTCGACCTCGACGAACGAGAAGCGCGCCTCGAACTGCTCGGACTTGTTGCGCGTGAACTTCGGCCACGCTTCGGCACCCGGAATCATCGACGCGAGGCTCGACAGCATCTGGCAACCGTTGCAGATGCCGAGTGCAAACGTGTCGGGGCGCGCGAAGAAGGCCGAGAACATGTCGGCAAGGTTCGCGTTGAAGCGGATCGTCTTCGCCCAGCCTTCGCCGGCACCCAGCACGTCGCCGTACGAGAAGCCGCCGCACGCCACCGCGCCCGCGAAATCGGCGAGCGTCGCACGACCGGCCAGCAGGTCGCTCATGTGCACGTCGTGCGCATCGAAGCCCGCGCGGTCGAACGCGTACGCCGTTTCAAGGTGCGAATTCACGCCCTGCTCGCGCAGGATCGCGACGCGCGGGCGAGCGCCCGTCGCAATGAACGGCGCGGCGATGTCGTCGGCCGGATCGAACGTCAGCACCGGCGAGATGCCCGGGTCGGCCGCATCGAGCAGCGCGTCGTATTCGGCATCCGCACACGCGGGGTTATCGCGCAGGCGCGCGATGCGCCAGCTCACTTCACCCCATGCACGATGAAGTTCGGCGCGCGGCGCGTCGAAGATCTTCTTCGCGTCGCGGTACACCTCGATCACGTCGCGATCGTTGACCGTTCCGATCACGTGCGAGCACGCCGACAGGCCGAACTCGCGCAGCGCGCCCAGCACCGCGTCGCGATCGGCCGCGCGCACCTGCACGACGGCGCCGAGCTCTTCCGAGAACAACGCGCGCAGCGTGCGATCCTCGCGACGGCCGCTCGTCTGCTTCGCCCAGTCCTTCGCGTCGCCGTAGTCGGACTCGTGATTCGGGTCGAGCGTCAGCATGTCGACGTTCAGCGACACGCCCGCGTGACCCGCGAACGCCATTTCGCACACTGTCGCCCACAGGCCGCCGTCCGAGCGGTCGTGGTACGCGAGCAGCTTGTCTTGCGCGTTGAGCGACTGGATCGCGTTGAAGAAGCGCTTCAGGTCTTCCGGATCGTCGACGTCCGGCGTCGCATCACCGACCTGCTGCGTGACCTGCGCGAAGATGCTGCCGCCCATCCGGTTCTTGCCGCGACCGAGATCGATCGCGATCAGCACGCTGTCGCCTGCGTCGGCGATGCGGCGCAGTTGCGGCGTCAGGTGACGGCGCACGTCCTCGACCGGCGCGAACGCCGAGATGATCAGCGACACCGGCGACACCACTTCCTTCGCGATGCCCTGCTCGTCCCACTTGGTCTTCATCGACAGCGAATCCTTGCCGACCGGAATGCCGATCCCGAGCGCCGGGCACAGTTCCATGCCGATCGCCTTGACCGTGTCGAACAGCGCGGCGTCCTCGCCGGCCGTGCCGCATGCGGCCATCCAGTTCGCCGACAGCTTCAGCTTGTCGAGCGACGCGATCGGCGCGCTCGCGATGTTCGTGATCGCCTCGCCAACGGCCATGCGGCCCGATGCCGGCGCGTCGATCACCGCGAGCGGCGTGCGCTCGGCCATCGTCATCGCCTCGCCCTTGAAGCCCGCGTAGTCGAGCGCGGTCACCGCGCAGTCGGCCACCGGCACCTGCCACGGGCCGACCATCTGATCGCGCACCGACGTGCCGCCGACCGAACGGTCGCCGATCGTGATCAGGAACGACTTGCTGCCGACCGTCGGGTGCTTCAGCACGTCGACCGCGACTGCCGACAGCGCGACGCCCGTCACGTCGACCGGCGCACGCTCGGTGGCGACACGCGTGACGTCGCGGTGCATGCGCGGCGGCTTGCCGAGCAGCACCTCCATCGGCATATCGACCGGGTACTCCTCGACGCCCGTCGCTTCGTCGTCGACGAGCTTCAGCTCGCGTTCGTCGGTCGCGACGCCGACCACCGCGAACGGGCAGCGCTCACGCGCGCAGATTGCCTCGAAGCGCGGCAGGTCGGCCGGCGCAATCGCCAGCACGTAGCGCTCCTGCGCTTCGTTCGACCAGATTTCGCGCGGCGACAGGCCCGATTCCTCGAGCGCGACCTTGCGCAGTTCGAAGCGCGCGCCCTTGCCCGCGCCGTCCACGATTTCGGGGAACGCGTTCGACAGGCCGCCCGCGCCAACGTCATGGATGCTCAGGATCGGGTTTTCCGCGCCGAGCTGCCAGCAGCCGTTGATCACTTCCTGTGCGCGACGCTCGATTTCCGGGTTGCCGCGCTGCACCGAATCGAAGTCGAGTTCGGCCGTGTTCGCGCCGGTCGCCATCGAGCTCGCGGCGCCGCCGCCCATCCCGATCCGCATGCCGGGGCCGCCGATCTGGATCAGGAGCGAGCCTGCCGGCACGTCATGCTTGTGCGTATGTTGATCGGCGATGTTACCGAGGCCGCCCGCGATCATGATCGGCTTGTGATAGCCATGCACCTTCCCGCCGACGTTCTGCTCGTACACGCGGAAGTAGCCGCCGAGGTTCGGGCGGCCGAATTCGTTGTTGAACGCGGCGCCGCCGAGCGGGCCGTCGATCATGATCTGCAGCGGCGATGCGATGCGATCCGGACGGCCGTACGGGCCATGCGCGTCGTTCGGGTTGCGCTCGCCGACCGGCTGAGCCGCGTCGCGTGCGTTTTCCCACGACTGGCGTGCGTCGGGCAGATCGAGGTTCGACACGGTGAAGCCGGTGAGGCCGGCCTTCGGACGCGCGCCGCGGCCCGTCGCGCCTTCGTCGCGGATCTCGCCGCCCGCGCCGGTCGCCGCGCCCGGGAACGGCGAGATCGCCGTCGGGTGGTTGTGCGTCTCGACCTTCATCAGCGTGTGCGTGAGCTCGGTGTGGCGGCCATAGCGTTCACCAGGCTCGCCGGCCGCACCCGCGTTGCGCGGGAACCAGCGTTCGGCTTCGGCGCCGACCATGATCGACGAGTTGTCCGAATACGCGACGATCGTCCCCTGCGGGCTCAGCTTTTCGGTGTTGCGGATCATCGCGAACAGCGACATGTCCTGCTCCTGCCCGTCGATCGTCCACTGCGCGTTGAAGATCTTGTGGCGGCAATGCTCGCTGTTCGCCTGCGCGAACATCATCAGCTCGACGTCGGTCGGGTTGCGTTCGAGCTTGCGGAACGCGTCGACCAGATAGTCGATCTCGTCGTCGGCAAGCGCGAGACCCAGCTCGACGTTCGCGCGCTCGAGCGCGCCGCGGCCGATGCCCAGCACGTCGACGGTTGCGAGCGGCTTGGCCGGCAGTTCGTCGAACAGGTGCTTCGCGTCGTCGCGCGCGGCGACCACGCTTTCGGTCATCCGGTCATGCAGCGCGGCCGCGACCGCTGCGCGCGCATCGTCGGACAGCGCCTTCTTGCCGCCGAGCAGGCCCGACTTCAGCGTGACCGTGAACTCGACGCCGCGCTCGATGCGGCGTACCTGCGTGAGGCCGCAATGCTGCGCGATATCGGTCGCCTTGCTCGCCCACGGCGAAACCGTGCCGAAGCGCGGCAGCACGACGAAGGTCTCGGCCGTCCCCTTTTCGGCCGCCGGCTCGAACGGCGCGCCGTAGTGCATCAGCGCGTCGATGCGGGCGCTGTCGTCGGCCGACAACGGCTCGACCGCATTGACGAAGTGCAGGAACTGGCCGCGCACCGCGACGATGTTGGCGTCGATTTGCCTGAGCGTGTCGAGCAGACGGGTTTGACGGAAATCGGAGAGGGCCGAAGCGCCGGGAAAACACGAGAAGTGAGCCATGGGCTGGACTGACGTCGATGAGTCGCGCGAGGTGGCGACGTGGGGCGAAAGGAAGGCCGTAATTATACCCGGAAGTCGGTCGCCCCAGACCGGCTGATCGGCACGGGTCGCGCACCGCGACGGTGCACCGGCACCCGCGCGCCCAACCGCCCCGCCGGGCCTGCGTGCGCGGCCGCGGCAACCGGCGGCGGCACGACGGCGGAACAGGATAGGCTCGCGTGGCGCCGGTTCGCGCGATTTTGGCGCTATCATTCCCGGTTCACCGGGCCGCGGGCCCGTCAGCGAATTCTCACCGGGCGGCTTGTGCGCCGCCCGTCATCGAAGCAATCCATGGATGTCATCGTCATCGGCGGCGGAATCAGCGGCGTCGCCACCGCCTACCAGCTGCGCGCGGCCGGCCATCGCGTGTGCGTGGTCGAACGCCACGCGACCGTCGCGCAGGGCTCGACCTACGGCGACGGCGGCACGCTGCTGCCGAGCCCGCTCGACGTCTGGTTCGGCCCGACCTTCATGCGCCAGCGCCAGCCGCGCGACACCGGCATCGTCTACAAGCCGGGCTTCAACGGCGGCGTGCGCCGCTTCGTCAAGCAGCTCGCCGCGCTGCGCGAGCCCGACGCATTCGCCGCGCAGTACGCGCGGCTGCGCCCGCTGATCGACGCGTCGCGCGAGTCGCTCGCCGACATCGAGGCGCGCTTCCAGCTCGAATTCGAGCAGAAACCGGGGATCCTGCACGTCGTGCGCGACCCGCGCGACTGGGAAGCGCTGCAGCCGGCACTCGACCTGCTGCGCACGCTCGACCAGCCGTACCGCGTGCTCACCGCCGACGAATGCGCGGCACTCGAGCCGTCGGTGCCGGCCGAGCCCGGCTTCGCCGGCGGCGTACTGCTCGAGAGCGAGCGCACCGGAAACTGCCCGTTGTTCGCGAAGCTGGTCAAGCAAACGCTCGACGAGCATGGCGTGCAGTTCCGCTTCGGCGCGGACGTCGCCGCGATCCGCGTCGACACCGGCCGCGCCGCGGTCGAGCTCGCAGCGCCGGCCGGGGGCCGGCATGCGACGAAGGCGCGCGAGGTCGACGTGATTTCGGCCGACGCGATCGTGATCGCCGCCGGCGCCGGCAGCCTGCCGCTGCTCGAGCGGCTCGGCTGGCGGCTGCCGCTGCATCCGGTCCGCGCCCATACGCTGACCGCGCCGGTCGCGTACGAAGAACATGCACCGCACCTGAGCGTCGTCGATTCGATCAAGCGGATCTCGATCACGCGCACCCATCAGCGGCTGCGCGTCGGTGGCGGTGCCGTGCTGCAGAGCCTCGCCGACACCGCGAAGCCGCTCCCCGAGCCGCTGTCCGAGGCCGCGCTCGCGCTGCTCGGCCAGGCCGTCCACGACTGGGTGCCGGGCGCCGCGAAGATTTCCGCGGCCCTCTCGTGGCAAGGCACGCAGCTGCTGTCACCGGACGGCCTGCCGGTCGTCGGTCCGACCCCGCATTCGCGCGTGTTCGTCAATTTCGGCCACGGCCCGGCCGGTTGGGGCCTCGCGTGCGGGTCTGCTAAAGTGGTGACCGACTGTCTGGGCGGCGACACGCAGCAGTGGCCCGCCGACACCCTCGCCGCGCTGAGCGCCGCGCGCTTCACGACCTGACCGCCGCGGGCCCGTCCCGGGCGGCTCCCTGCCCGCCGCCATGACCCCGATGACGAATGCCCGCCCGCTTCCCGATCCAGCCCCGCTCGCGCTGCTGCGCGTCGCCGACCTGCGCGCGGCCGAGACGGCCGCAACCGCCGAACTGCCGCCGCACACGCTGATGGGCCGCGCGGGCGCCGCCGCCGCGCGCTGGCTGTCCGAACGGGTCGCCGGCGACGAACGTCCGGTCTGGTTCGCGGTCGGCCCCGGCAACAACGGCGGCGACGCACTGGTCGCCGCCGCGCAACTGCAGCAGCTCGGCGTCGCGACGCAGGCGTGGATGCCGGTGCCGGTCAAGCCGGACGATGCGCAATGGGCGCTCGGCCTCGCGCGCGCGGCCGGCGTGCCGCTGTCGACCGAACCGCCCGCCTCGCTCGACGATTACGCGTGGGTCGTCGACGGTCTGTTCGGCATCGGCCTCGGCCGCGCACTCGACGGCCCGTTCGCCGCACAGGCCGCGCGCATCGCCGCACACACACGAAACGGCGGCCGCGTGCTCGCGCTCGACGTGCCGAGCGGACTGGACAGCGACACGGGCCGGATCGTCGGCGCGGGCGTCGCCGTCGCCGCAACGCATACGCTCACCTTCATCGGCGCAAAGCCGGGCCTTTACACCGGCGACGGCCGCGATCTCGCCGGCGAGATCGACGTCGCGTCGCTCGACGTCGCACCGCCTGCAGCACCCGCCGTCCTGCTGAATGCGCCGGCACGGTTCGCCGCCGCGCTGCCCGCTCGCGCGTTCGCGTCGCACAAGGGCACGTTCGGCAGCCTCGCGGTGCTCGGCGGCGACACCGGCATGTGCGGCGCGCCGATCCTCGCCGCGCGTGCCGCGCTGTTCGTGGGCGCCGGCAAGGTGCATGTCGGCTTTCTCGGCGCCGGCGCGCCGCCGTACGATCCGCCGTTTCCCGAACTGATGCTGCACCCGGCCGACGGCCTCGACCTCGATGCGATGTCCGTGATCGCGGCAGGCTGCGGCCTCGGCACGCGCGAGGCCGCGGCAACCCTCGTGCACGACGTGCTCGCGCACGACGCCGTGACGCTGCTCGACGCCGACGCGCTGAACCTCGTCGCGACCCACGCCGATCTCGCCGCCGCCGTTGCCGCTCGCGGCGCGCGCGGCATCGCGTGCGTGCTGACGCCGCATCCGCTCGAGGCAGCGCGGCTGCTCGGCAGCGACACCGCGACGGTGCAGCACGACCGGCTCGCTGCGGCCCAGGCGCTCGCCGCGCGCTACGCGAGCATCGTCGTGCTGAAGGGTTCGGGCACGGTGATTGCGGCGCCCGACGGCCGCCTCACGATCAACCCGACCGGCAACGCCGCGCTCGCGACCGGCGGCACCGGCGACGTGCTCGGCGGCCTGATCGGCGCGTTGCTCGCGCAGCGCGTCGCCCCGTACGAGGCGGCGCTCGCAGGCGTGTACCTGCACGGCCTCGCGGCCGACACGCTGACCGCGAACGGCACGGGCCCGGCCGGCCTCACCGCGGGCGAACTCGCGCCAATGGTGCGCGCACTGATCAATCGCCTTTTTTACCCGTCGCCGCGCGCCGCCATATAACGCCGCTATACTGGGTGCCCCCGCCGCACGGCGGGTCCTCTCGTCCGCCGGCCATCCGATCCCGATGCGCCGGCGCGGCATTCCTCCCGATTCACGCTTCACTCGAACCGCCATGACGCTGAATTCGCTCCCCGCCTGGACTGCCCTTCAATCCCACTTCGAACAGATCCGCCATGCGCGGCTGCGCGACTGGTTCGCACCGGAAAACGACCGCGCGCCGACCCGTGCCGAACGCTTCACGATCCCCGGCGGCGGCCTTGCGGCCGATTTTTCGAAAAACCGCATCGACGACGACACGCTGCGCCTGCTCGTGCAGCTGGCCCGCGAAGCGGGCGTCGAAGCGCGCCGCGACGCGATGTTCGCCGGCGAGATCGTCAACCCGACCGAAGGCCGCGCCGCGCTGCACACGGCATTGCGCGCGACCGACCCGCACGCGCCGTTCCATGCGCAGGTCAGCGCCGAGCGCGCGAAGATGGCGACCTTCGCACGCGCCGTGCGCAGCGGCGCGTGGACCGGCTACACCGGCAAGCGCATCCGCCACGTGATCAACATCGGTATCGGCGGCTCGGATCTCGGGCCGAAGATGGTCACGCACGCGCTGCACCATGTCGCGACGCCGGAGCTCTCGACGCACTTCGTGTCGAACGTCGACGGCGCCGATCTCGCGCGCGTGCTCGAACAGGTCGATCCGGAAGAAACGCTCGCGATCATCGTGTCGAAAACGTTCACGACGCTCGAGACGATGACGAACGCACGCTCGCTGCGCGACTGGTTCGTCGCGCGCGGCTGCCCCGAGGACGCGCTCGCGAAGCACTTCGTCGGCGTGTCGGCAAACCCGGCCGAAGTCGTGAAGTTCGGGATCGCCGCGGACAACGTGTTCGAAATGTGGGACTGGGTCGGCGGCCGCTACTCGCTGTGGTCGGCGGTCGGCCTGTCGATCATGATCGCGATCGGGCCCGAGCAGTTCGACGAACTGCTCGCGGGCGCGAACGACATGGACCGCCATTTCCGCGAAGCGCCGCTCGAGCGCAACCTGCCGGTGCTGCTCGGCCTGATCGGCATCTGGTATCGCAACTTCTTCGGCTCGCAGAGCTATCTCGTCGCGCCGTATTCGGAAGCGCTGCACTACCTGCCGTCGTACCTGCAGCAGCTCGAGATGGAAAGCAACGGCAAGTCCGCGCGCCTGGACGGCACGTTCGTCGACTACCCGACGTCGGCCGTCACGTGGGGCGAGCCGGGCACCAACGGCCAGCACGCGTTTTTCCAGATGCTGCACCAGGGCCCGACGATCGTGCCGATCGACTTCATCGCAGTGCTCACGCCCGAGCATCCGCTCGCGAGCCATCATCCGAAGCTGCTCGCGAACTGCTTCGCGCAAAGTGAAGCGCTGATGCTCGGCCGCACGCTCGACGAAGCGCGCAAGGTCGCCGGGCCGGCCAAGGAAGCGCTCGCGCCGCACCTGACGTTCCCCGGCAACCGTCCGACGACGACGCTGCTGGTGGATGCGCTGACACCGCGCACGCTCGGCGCGCTGATCGCGCTCTACGAGCACAAGGTGCTGGTGCAGGCGACGGTGTGGGACATCAATCCGTTCGACCAGTGGGGTGTCGAGCTCGGCAAGATTCTCGGCAAGGTCGTCGAAGCCGACCTGTCGGCCGAGTCGGTCGATCCCGCGAAGCACGATTCGTCGACGACCGCACTGATCGAGCGCGCGCGTGCGGCGCTCAAGCGCTGACGCGACGACGTCATGCGCATGCCGTTCGCGCGGGGCGATGTGCCGCGCGAACGGCGCAAGAATTCAGTGTCGCGCTACGCCGCGGGCGGGGCGACGATCCGTCCTGTGTCGAGGGTGACCATCGTCACGCAGCGCCGCGCGAGTTCGGCATCGTGCGTGACCAGCACGAGCGTCGCGCCGTGCGTGCGATTCAGTTCGAACATCAGGTCGATGACCGCGTGGCCCGTGGCCGCGTCGAGGCTGCCGGTCGGTTCGTCGGCGAACAGGATCGACGGATGCGTGACGAACGCGCGCGCGAGCGCGACGCGCTGCTGCTCGCCGCCCGACAGCAGCTTCGGATAATGTGCGGTGCGCTCGCCGAGACCGACCTGTACGAGCAGCGCGCGGGCACGCTCGGCCGCGTCGCGCGCACTGATGCCGCCCTGCAGTTCGAGCGGCAGCATCACGTTCTCGAGCGCCGTCAGGTGCGGCATCAACTGGAACGACTGGAACACGAACCCGACTGCGCCGTTGCGCAGCGCGGCGCGCTCGTCCTCGTCGAGCTGGTCGAGCGCGCGGCCGAGCAGGCGAACCGTGCCGCTCGTCGCGCTGTCCAACCCCGCAAGCAGGCCGAGCAGCGTCGATTTACCCGACCCCGATGCACCGACGATCGCGAGGCTGCTGCCGGGCCGCACGGCGAGCGTGATGCCGTCGAGGATCGTCAGCTCGCCCGTAGCGTCGGCGACCCGCTTGCACACGTCATGGACTTCGATGATCGGATCGGTAATCTTGAACATGGACACGACATTCCGCTGGAAAAGACGCACGGCGCTCGCCGTGCTGCTGGGTACGCTGCTCGCAGTAACCGTGCCCGCGCGCGCCGCGACGGCGGCGGCCTCGGCATCGGGCCAGGGCCGGCCCGCGCTCGTCGTGCTCGGCGACAGCCTGTCGGCCGAATACGGGCTGCCGCGCGACACCGGCTGGGTGGCGCTGCTGCGGCAACGGCTCGCGACCGAGCGAATCGATTATAGCGTCGCGAACGCAAGCGTCAGCGGCGACACCACGAGCGGCGGGCGTGCACGGCTGCCCGCGGTGCTGCAACGGCTCAAGCCGTCGATCGTCGTCGTCGAGCTCGGTTCGAACGACGCGCTGCGCGGCGTGCCGCTCGCGACGACCGAGCAGAACCTGCGCGGCATCATCGCCGATGCGCGGCAGGCACGCGCGAAGGTCGTGCTGGTCGGCATGTACGTACCGCCCAACTACGGGCCCGACTACACGCAGAAATTCCACGCGGTCTATACGCGACTGTCGAAGGAGTTCGGCGTCCCGCTCGTGCCGTTCCTGCTGGCCGGCATCGAGAACAAGCCGGAGATGTTCCAGTCGGACCAGATGCATCCCGCGCAGCAGGCGCAGGGCATCCTGCTCGACAACGTCTGGCCGGCGCTGAAGCCGCTGCTCGGCAAGCCGCGCGGCTGACCTGACGACTCGCCGCCGGAAAGCAAAAAGCCCCGCTTCGCGCGGGGCTTTTTGTCGTTGCGTGCGAAACCGTGAACGACGCTTCGCTTGGTTGCCGCTTGGTTACCGCTTGGTTACCGCCTAGTTGCCGTTCAGTTGCCGCTGTCCTGCGACTGGCTCTGCGTGGTGCCGTACAGCTTCACCTTCGAGCGGTCGCGCAGCGCGGCGAGATACGCTTCGCCCTCGCTTTGCGCTTCGACCTGCGCCATCTGCTGCTGCGCAGCCGCGAGCTGCTGCGGATCGACGGCCGTGCCCGGGATCACCGCGTTCACGCGATAGATCGCGTAGCCGTCCGCACCGAGATCGACACCGACGTACGCCGGCAGCGTCTTCGCATCGATCTTGTAGACGGCACTCAGCGCCGCCGGCGTGAGCCCTTGCGACTGCGTGCGCGACACCTTCTGCGCGGCAGCGAAACCATCGGCCGATTTCGACTTCTGCAGCTCGGCCAGCTTCGCCGCACCGTCCTTCTTCGCAAGTTCCGCAGCCTGCTCGGCGACGACCTTCTGACGCACCGCGTCCTTGATCGCGTCCAGCGCCGGCACGGCAGCCGGCTTGTAGTCGGTCACGCGCGCCGAGATCAGCGTGTTGTTGCCCACGTCGATCGCCTGCGTGTTGTTCTGGTTCTTCACCGAGTCGTTCGCGAACACGGCGGCGAGGAACTTCGGATTGTTCAGCGGGCTCGTCGGCGGCAGTTGCGGATTCGGCGTCGGCGTGACGGTGGCCGTCTGGATCGTCAGCTTGTACTTGTCGGCTGCCGGCTGCAGCGTTTTCGCCTTTTCATACACGGTCGACGTGAAGCCTTCTGCGTTATCAGAGAACGCCTTCGCTGCGTACTGCTGCTTCAGGTCCACCGCGATCTGGTCCTTCACGTCCGCGAACGGCTTGACCACCGATGGCTTCACTTCCGTGGCCTTCAGGATGTGGAAGCCGAGATCCGACTGCACGACACCGCTCACGTCGCCCTGCTTCAGCGCGAACGCGGCATCGTCGAATGCCTTGCCGCCCGCCGTCGAGCCGCGCGTAATGAAGCCGAGGTCGCCGCCCTTCGCTGCCGACGGCGCATCTTGCGAGCTCTTCTGCGCGATCTGCGCGAACTGGTCCGGATGCGCCTTCACGTCGGCCAGCAGTTGTTCGACCTTCGCCTTCGCTGCCGCCTTGTCGGCAGCGCTTGCATCGCTCGCCGCGGCGATGAAGATGTGGCTCACGCGCACCTGCGCTTCCGAGCGGAAGTGCGTCGGGTTGTCGTCGTAGAACTTCTTGACGTCCGCATCGGTCGGTTGCGCGCTTGCGGCGGCAGCGGCCGGCGAATAGACGAGATACTGGATCGTCGCGGTTTCCGGCGTCGCGAAGCTCTGCTTGTGCGCGTCGTAATACGCGGTGAGCTGTGCCTCGGTCGGCTGCACCTTCGCCGCGTAGTCGCTCGTCTTCAGCACGAGCGCCTGCACTTCACGCTGCTGCGCGGCCAGTTCCGACAGGCGTTGCGCCGGGCCCTTCGGCGTGAATGCGCTCGCCACGATGCTTGCGGGAATCTGCTGCAGCGCGAGGCTGTAACGCACGCGCTCCTGATACTGCTCGGGCGTCATCCCCTGGAACGACAGCAGCTGCGCATAGCGCTGGACATCGATCGAACCGTCGGGCTTCTTCAGCGACGCGATCATCGGGTCGCTCATCAGCGCGTCGCGCACGGCGTTGTCGGATGCCGTCAGGTGCAGGCGCTGCGTCTCGTCGGCCAGCACGCGTTGCTGGATCAGGCCGTCGAGCACCTGCTTGCGATGTTCGGGTGTATCGAACATCTTGACGTCGAACTGGCCGCCGAGCGCCTGGCGCGCCTGGTCGATCTGCTGGCGAAATGCGCCGTCGAATTCGACCCGCGTGATCTTGTGCCCGTTGACCGCCGCGACGTTCGCACTGTCGTCGAAGAAGCCGCGGAAGCCTTGGATCCCGACGAAACCCAGCCCCGGCAACACGATCAGGAGCAGGAGCGCCATCATCAGGCGCTGGTGATTACGGAAGAAATCGAGCATGCGTGACGGGAAAATTGGACAAAACGTCCGATATTACAACATACGGGGTAGCACGGGAGAAAAGCAGGTGCGCAACGAACGAGCGCGACCGACGATGCAAATGAAAAAGCCCGCACAAGGCGGGCTTCTTCATTTTCTGGCGGAGCGGACGGGACTCGCCTACATCCCGCAGGCCGCGGCTGCGCGTGCACGCGCAGCCCTTCGAGTCCCGCCGGAAGCCGCGCAGGCGGCTTCCTCCACTCCGCAGTCACGCGCCCGCAAGCGGGCACGAACAGAAATACAAATGAAGAAGCCCGCACGAGGCGGGCTTCTTCATTTTCTGGCGGAGCGGACGGGACTCGAACCCGCGACCCCCGGCGTGACAGGCCGGTATTCTAACCGACTGAACTACCGCTCCTTGGCCTGGCTGAATCGTGAAACTGGTGGGTGCTGAGGGGTTCGAACCCCCGACCTACGCCTTGTAAGGGCGCCGCTCTACCAGCTGAGCTAAGCACCCGTTTCCGATTCGTTCTGGCTGCGATCTGCGTTTCGGCATCAACAACCAGCGAGCCCGCAAGTTTAATTCAATCCCGATCATTTTGCCAAGCCCGCGTGCGAACTTTTTTTTTTCAACGCTCACGCGCACGATTCCAATGCGCATAAAAAAACCCGCGGCCACGCCGCGGGTTTCGCGAACAACCGTCAGCGACGGCGTTCAGGTTCTCAGTGCTTGACGACTTCCGTCGAGCCGGCATCCTTCGCCGCCTCGCCGACGGGCGCCGCAGCCTTCGCCTCTTCTTCCGGCGGCAGCGGGGTCGGCGTACGTTCGAGCGCGAGTTCGAGCACCTTGTCGATCCAGCGGACCGGCACGATCTCGATCGCGTTCTTCACGTTGTCCGGAATGTCCGCGAGATCCTTCACGTTCTCTTCCGGGATCAGCACGAGCTTGATGCCGCCGCGATGCGCCGCCAGCAGCTTTTCCTTCAGCCCGCCGATCGGCAGCACTTCGCCACGCAGCGTGATCTCGCCCGTCATCGCGACATCGGCACGCACGGGAATCCCCGTCAGCACCGACACCAGCGCGGTCGTCATCGCACCGCCGGCGGACGGGCCGTCCTTCGGCGTCGCGCCTTCCGGCACGTGGATGTGGATGTCCTGCTTCTCGAACGCTTCGTCCTTGATGCCCAGACGCCGCGAACGCGAGCGCACAACCGAACGCGCAGCCTCGACCGACTCCTTCATCACGTCACCGAGCGAACCCGTGCGAATCACGTTGCCCTTGCCCGGCATCACCGCGGCTTCGATCGTCAGCAGGTCGCCGCCGACTTCCGTCCACGCGAGGCCCGTCACCTGACCGACCTGGTTTTCCTTCGCCGCGAGGCCGAAGTCGTACTTGCGCACGCCGAGGAACGTATCGAGGTTCTCGCCATCGACCTTGATCGCGCCCGATGCCTTCTTCAGCAGCAGCATCTTCACGACCTTGCGGCAGATCTTCGACACTTCCCGCTCGAGCGAACGCACACCGGCTTCGCGCGTGTAGTAGCGGATGATGTCGCGGATCGCCTGCTCGGTGACGTCGACCTCGCCGTCCTTCAGCCCGTTGTTCTTCTTCTGCTTCGGCAGCAGGTAACGCTGCGCGATGCTGACCTTCTCGTCTTCCGTGTAGCCCGACAGACGAATCACTTCCATCCGGTCGAGCAACGGCGGCGGGATGTTCAGCGAGTTCGACGTCGCGACGAACATCACGTCCGACAGGTCGAAGTCGACTTCGATGTAGTGGTCGGCGAACGTGTGGTTCTGTTCCGGATCGAGCACCTCGAGCAGCGCCGACGACGGATCGCCGCGGAAATCCATGCCCATCTTGTCGACTTCGTCGAGCAGGAAGAGCGGATTGCGCACGCCAACCTTCGCGAGGCTTTGCAGGATCTTGCCCGGCATCGAGCCGATGTACGTCCGGCGGTGACCGCGGATCTCGGCTTCGTCACGCACGCCGCCGAGGGCCATCCGGACGAACTTGCGGTTCGTCGCACGCGCGATCGACTGGCCGAGCGAGGTCTTGCCGACGCCCGGAGGCCCGACGAGGCACAGGATCGGGGCCTTGACCTTGTCCACGCGCTGTTGCACCGCGAGGTACTCGAGGATGCGTTCCTTCACCTTCTCGAGGCCGAAATGATCCTCGTCGAGCACCTGCTCGGCGTTCGACAGATCGTTGTTGACCTTGCTCTTCTTGCGCCACGGCAGGCCGATCAGCGTGTCGATGTAGTTGCGCACGACGGTCGCTTCGGCCGACATCGGCGACATCAGCTTCAGCTTCTTCAGCTCGGCATCAGCCTTCTTCTTCGCTTCCTTCGGCATGCGCGCGGCGTTGATGCGCTTCTCGAGTTCCTCGAGATCCGCACCCTCTTCGCCTTCGCCCAGTTCCTTCTGGATCGCCTTGACCTGTTCGTTCAGGTAGTACTCGCGCTGGCTCTTTTCCATCTGGCGCTTCACGCGCCCGCGGATGCGCTTTTCGACCTGCAGGATGTCGATCTCGGCTTCGAGCTGCGCGAGCAGGTGCTCGAGGCGCTCGATGACCGGGAACATCTCGAGGATGTGCTGCTTCTGGTCGAGCTTCAGCGGCAGACGCTCGGCGATCATGTCGGCGAGACGACCGGCTTCATCGATGCCCGACAGCGACGTGAGAATCTCCGGCGGGATCTTCTTGTTCAGCTTCACGTACTGGTCGAACTGCGACACGATCGCGCGGCGCAGCGCTTCCGTTTCCGCGCTGTCGGCGTGATCGGGCTCGAGCGGCATCACTTCGCAGGAGAACTGCGTCTCCTGTTCTTCGATCGACAACGCCTTCGCACGCTGCAGGCCCTCGACGAGCACCTTCACGGTGCCGTCCGGCAGCTTCAGCATCTGCAGGATGTTGGCGATACAACCGACCTCGTACATATCCTTTTCGGTCGGTTCGTCCTTGGCCGCGGTTTTCTGGGCGACGAGCATGATGTGCTTGCCGCCTTCCATCGCTGCTTCGAGGGCCTTGATCGATTTCGGCCGGCCCACGAAGAGCGGAATCACCATGTGCGGGAAAACGACGACATCCCGCAGCGGCAGCAGCGGGAGCGTGATGCGTTCCGGCGGGAGAAGTTGGGTGCCTGACATTTCATTTCCCCATGAGTGGAATCAATTGTTCGGTAATTGAGGCCGCCACAACGAATTGCAAGCCTTCAAGTGCGGGAAATATTCGGTAAGAAAGTAACCACCGCGTGTCGAGTCAGAGTTACCCACAAGATAAACGAAAAAAAGCCGCCCACGGTCTCATGAACGGCCTTTTTCGCAGAACATCGTCGGCAAGCCGGTCAGTTCGAACCCGCCACCTTCGGCGTGTCCTCATAGATCAGCAGGGGCTTGCCGTCGCCATCGATGACGTTCTCGTCGATGATGACCTTGCTGACCCCTTTCATCGCCGGCAGTTCGTACATTACGTCGAGCAATGCCTGTTCGATGATCGAACGCAAACCGCGCGCGCCGGTCTTGCGGCGGATCGCCTTGCGGGCGACTGCCTGCAACGCGCCCGGCCGGATTTCCAGCTCGACGCGCTCCATCGCGAACAGCTTGTGATATTGCTTGACGAGCGCGTTCTTCGGCTCGACGAGGATCTTCATCAGCGCGGCTTCATCGAGCTTGCCGAGCGTCGCGACCACCGGCAGGCGACCGATCAATTCGGGGATCAGTCCGAATTTGATCAGGTCTTCCGGTTCCGTCTCGCGCAGCACTTCGCCCGCGTCGCGCTCCTGCTTGCTCTTGACCGTCGCGCCGAAGCCGATACCCGTCTTTTCGGTGCGATCGGTGATCACCTTCTCGAGACCGTCGAACGCGCCGCCGCAGATGAACAGGATGTTGGTCGTGTCGACCTGGATGAAATCCTGGTTCGGGTGCTTGCGGCCGCCCTGCGGCGGCACCGACGCCATCGTGCCTTCGACGAGCTTCAGCAGCGCTTGCTGGACACCCTCGCCCGACACGTCGCGCGTGATTGACGGGTTGTCCGACTTGCGGCTGATCTTGTCGATTTCATCGATATAGACGATCCCGCGCTGGGCCTTGTCGACCTCGTAGTTGCAGTTCTGCAACAGCTTCTGGATGATGTTCTCGACGTCCTCGCCGACGTAGCCGGCTTCGGTCAGCGTCGTCGCATCGGCGATCACGAACGGCACGTTCAGCAACCGCGCAAGCGTCTGCGCGAGCAGCGTCTTGCCGGAGCCCGTCGGGCCGATCAGCAGGATGTTGCTCTTCGACAGCTCGACGTCGTCCTTCTTGTCGAGATGCTTCAGGCGCTTGTAGTGGTTGTACACGGCCACCGCGAGGATCTTCTTCGCACGCTCCTGGCCGATCACGTACTGATCGAGGATGTCGCGAATTTCCTGCGGGCTCGGCAGATCCGACCGGGACAGGCTGGCCTCGACGCCGGCGGCAGCCGCCTCGTCGCGAATGATCTCGTTGCAGAGGTCGATGCACTCATCGCAGATGAATACCGACGGGCCCGCGATGAGTTTCTTGACCTCATGCTGGCTCTTCCCGCAGAACGAGCAATACAACAGCTTCTCGCTGTTCGAACCTTTTTTGTCCGCCATGAATGTAGAGCCTCCGGACAGGTAGATGACATGATACGCCGAATGCTCCGAACGCCGCGCCTAGGGCGCGACCGGAGTCGGCTGGATGCGCTTGCCGCAGATGCTCAAGGCACTCGGGACGTAGCAGGGGCGCCGCGCGAATCGGGGCGGCACCCCACTTAAGCTCACGGGCGCTTCAGCAGCACCTGGTCGATCAGCCCGTACGCCTTCGCGTCCTCGCTCGACATGAAGTTATCACGGTCGGTGTCGCGCGCGATGCGCTCGACGTCCTGGCTCGTGTGCTGCGCGAGCAGGTTGTTCAGCCGTTCCTTCAGGTAGAGGATTTCGCGCGCCTGGATCTCGATGTCGGATGCCTGGCCGCGTGCGCCGCCGAGCGGCTGGTGAATCATCACGCGCGAGTTCGGCAGCGCGAAACGCTTGCCCTTCGCGCCCGATGCGAGCAGGAACGCGCCCATGCTGGCCGCGAGGCCCATGCAGAGGGTCGATACGTCCGGCTTGATGAACTGCATCGTGTCGTAGATCGCCATGCCGGCCGACACCGAACCGCCCGGGCTGTTGATGTAGAGGCTGATGTCCTTGTCGGGATTCTCGCTCTCGAGGAACAGCAACTGCGCGACCACGAGGTTGGCGGTCTGGTCGTTCACTTCGCCGACCATGAACACCAGGCGCTCCTTCAGGAGACGCGAATAAATATCGTACGAACGCTCGCCGCGGCCGCTCGTTTCGACGACGATCGGCACCAGCCCCAGCGCTTGCGCCTCGAAACCTTGCGGCGCGTTCGAAGCAAGCATGTCCAGCAATTCAGCGCGAGTGATCATTCAATGAACCTTGTTCGAATGGAAAATTGAACGGAAGGAAGCCGCCCGCTCAATCGCCATATTAATGGCAACCGTGCGCTTGACGTAAAAACGGCGTGCAGGCCGTCGCTCCGACAGCCGGCACGCCGCTAGAGCGACGCTTACGCTTGCGCCGATGCGCTCGCGAGTGCTTCGAAGCTCACTTCCTTGTCCGTCACCTTTGCCTTGCCCAGCACGAAGTCGACGACGTTGCTTTCAACGACGAACGCTTCCATCTCGGCGAGGCGCTGCTGGTTCGAATAATACCAGCGGACCACTTCCTTCGGGTCTTCGTAGCTCTTCGCGAACTCGTCGACTTCCGCGCGGATCTGTTCCGGCTTCGCTTCCAGGCTGTTCGACTTCACGAGCTCGGCCAGCACGAGGCCCAGCTTCACGCGACGCTCTGCCTGCTCGGCGAACATCTCGGCCGGGATCGGTGCGTCCTTCGCGTTCGGCACGCCGCGCTGCGCCAGATCCTGGCGAGCCATTTCGACGAGGCGTTGCTGGTCCTGCTCGATCAGCGCCTTCGGCACGTCGAGTTCGGAAATCTTCAGCAGCGCGTCCATCACCTGGTTCTTGACGATCGACTGCGTGCGGCGCTTCGCTTCACGCTCGAGGTTTTCCTTGATCTCGCCGCGCATCTTCGTCAGGTCGCCGTCTTCGATGCCGAGCGACTTCGCGAATTCGCCGTCGATTTCCGGCAGGTGCGGCCATTCGATCTTCTTCATCGTGACCGTGAATTGCGCCGTCTTGCCCGCCACGTCCTTGCCGTGGTAGTCGTCCGGGAACTTCAGGTCGAACGTGCGCTGTTCGCCAGCCTTCAGGCCGAGCGCCGCCGTTTCGAATTCCGGCAGCATGCGGCCTTCGCCGAGCACGAACGGGAAGTCTTCGGCCGTGCCGCCCTGGAACGCGACGTCGTCGATCTTGCCGACGAAGTCGACCGTCACGCGGTCGCCGTTCTTCGCTGCGGTGTCTGCGCCGCCGTCGCCGTGCTCGCCGGCTTCGCCGCGAGCGTGGAAGTGCACGCGCTGCTTGCGCAGGATGTCCAGCGTGCGGTCGATTTCGGCGTCGCCGATCGACGTCGTCGAGCGCTCGACTTCAGCCGTCGCCAGATCGCCGATCTTCACTTCCGGGTAGACCTCGAACGTCGCGTCGAACGCGTACGCATCTTCAGCCTGTTCCTGCTTCGGCTCGAAGCTCGGCTGGCCGGCGACGCGCAGGTTTTCCGCGCGGCTGATCGTGAAGAATTCCTGGCCGATCTTGTCGCTCAGCACTTCCGCTTCGACCTGACCCGAGTACTGCTGGGCAACCATCTTCAGCGGCACCTTGCCCGGGCGGAAACCCGGCATGCGAACGTTCTTCGCGAGTTTCTGGATACGGGCGTCGATTTCCTTCTGCACGGTGTCCTTCGGCAGGGAAATCGTCACGCGGCGTTCAAGCTTGCCGAGGTTCTCAACAACGTTAGCCATGGCTTCAATCGTCCTAAAATTATTCGAGCGAATCGGGTTTTCCTTGCCGTGCCTGCCTGCAGCGTGAGGTGCGTCACACACACGCCGCGCCGGAGCGCCACGCCATCCCTGCACGCGCCGGATGGCTAGCGCAAGCGGCTCGGAGCACGGCTTTGGCCGGAAGAATCGACTATTCTAGCAAACAATTTTCCTCGCACCGCTAGATCGGCACGACGTACGTGCATACCCGCTGTCCGTGCACGGCGATGTTCGCAGATCGCCGCTATGCCGAACGCCGTATCCACCGCCGGCCCACCATCCTGTAAGCTCCGATTGAGGGTGCGTCGCCGTCACGCCCCCATTCCTCACATCAATTACACCTTCCGGAGACACCATGCCGCAACACCCGTCCGCGCCTGTCGTCGTCATCGCGCCCGATTCGTTCAAAGGCTCGCTTTCCGCCGAGCAGGTCGCGGACGCGATCGCCACCGGCATCCGCCGCGCCCGGCCCGACGCGGTCGTGCGCTGCTGCCCGATGGCCGACGGCGGCGAAGGCACGCTCGACGCGATGCTGGCAGGCGGCGGCACGCGGCGTGCGCTGCGGGTGGCCGGCGCGTCGCTCGCGGCACGCGATGCGGCAGTCGGCGTGATCGACGCGCGCACGGCGATCGTCGAGACGGCCGAGATCGTCGGGATCACCGATGCGGTCGGCATGAGCGTACCGGTCGACGCGCGCAGCACGCGCGGGATGGGCGAAGCGATCCGCACGCTGCTCGACGAAGGCGTGCGCCGCTTCTTCGTCGCACTCGGCGGCAGCAGCACGAACGACGCGGGTGCAGGGCTGCTCGCGGGCCTCGGCCTGCAGTGCTTCGACGCGGCCGGCCAGGCAGTCGAACCCGTCCCGTCCCGGCTCGCCGACATCGCGCGGATCGACGCATCGGGGCTCGATCCGCGCCTGAAGGAAGCGGAATTCGTCGGCATGTCCGACGTCGACAACCCGCTGACCGGCGCGCACGGCGCGACCGCGGTGTTCGGCCCGCAAAAGGGCGTGACGCCTGAGCAGGTCGAGACCCTCGACGCTGCGCTCGGCCGCTTCGCCGACCTGCTCGAGGCCGCGCTCGACCGGCGTCCCACGGGGACTTCCGCTGGTCGTGCCCGCGACTTGCCGGGCGCCGGCGCCGCGGGCGGCCTCGGTTTTGCGCTGCACATGCTGGGCGCGCAGTTCGAAGCCGGCGCGGAAGTCGTCGCACGGCAGGTCGGGCTCGATGCGGCGCTCGCCGGCGCCGACTGGCTGATCACCGGCGAAGGCCGCTCCGACGTGCAGACGCTGCACGGCAAGGCGCCGTTCATCGCCTGCCGTCACGCGCGGACCGCGGGCGTGCCCGCGTCGCTGCTGTCGGGTGCGGTCGACCCGGCCGCGCTGCCGCGCCTGTCCGAACACTTCTCTGGCTGCTTCTCGCCGGCGCCGGGGCCGATCACGCTCGACGTCGCGATCCGCGACGCGGCGAATCTGCTCGTGAACGAAGCGGAACAGTTGACACGGCTGAAGTACGGCGCACACTGACCGTTGACCCGAGCGCGCGATACAGGAACAATCGGGCCCGCCCTTTTTCTTCAGGATTCGACATGAAAGGCCGTCAAGCCGGGCTCGATCAGTTTCTGACCTATCGCCTCCATGCGCTCACGAAGCGATCCGACCGCGGGATCGCCGAGGTGTACCGGTACAAGCTGGACATCTCGCTGCCCGAGGCGCGCGTGATCGCCGCCGTCGGCGCGTTCGGTCCGTTTTCGATCATGGATCTCGCGCGCCACACCAATCTCGACAAAAGCCAGGCGAGCCGCGCGGCAGAAGCGCTGCTGCGCCAGGGGCTGCTCGAGCGCAGCGCGAGCGAGGAGGACGGCCGGATCGTGCTGATCGCGCTGACCACCGACGGCCGCGCGCTGCATCGCAAGATCATGCCGATCGTGCGCAAGTGGAACGAAGGCTTGCTCGCATGCCTGTCCGACAGCGAGCGCCAGGCGTTCGAGCGGCTGCTCGACAAGGTGGTCGCGCACGCGGTCGAACGCGACGAGTGAATCGCGCAGCGGGCGCAATCCGTGCCGCACGCGCGTTGCACATGCGCGGTACACGCACCGGAATTGCCGCGCGGGCCGCGCAGACGCGTCACGAGCGATCCGGCGCCCGCCCGTTTATCCAGACGAATCTGCAGGTCGCCCGAGTCGCGCAAGCACATGGGCGTCGGCCCGGCCTCCCCTGCCGGCCACGTACCGAACGACTGCTCGTCGTTCTTCATCACGCCAGGCCATCCCCGCAGCGATCCCTTTTCGCTATAGCCCGCTGTTCACCGCGCGCTGACGCAGCAGCCCAAGCACCGCGTCGCAATACGGCGTCGGCACGTCGAGCTTGCGACCCAGCTCCGGAAACACGCCGAGGATCGGCCCGATTTCGAGCGGTCGCCCAGCCTCGAAATCCTGCAGCATCGACGTCTTGAACGCGCCGAGCTTGCGCGTCACGGCAATCCGTTCCGGCCCGCTCATCCCCGTATCGAGACCAAGCTTCGCACCGATCGCGGCCGCCTCCTCCATCATTCGCAACGCGAGATCCTGCGTGAACGGATCGTCGAGCAGTTGCTCGGCGGTCGAACCCGTGAGCGCACTCAACGGATTCATGTTCATGTTGCCCCACAGCTTCGCCCAGATCTCGGTGCGGATCACCGGCGTCGATTCGACATCGAAGCCGCCCGAGGCGAGCGCCGCCGCGAACCGCGCGGCAGGCGCGTCGAGCCGCGGATCGGTCGAGCCGATGATCAGGCGATTGCCGCGGCCGCGGCGCACGATACCCGGCGCATCGGTGCTCGACGACAGATGCACGACGCAACCGATCGCCTGCGCGGGCGGCAGCGCCGCCGAGACGGCACCGGCCGGATCGACCGCATCGAGCGGCACGCCGTCGATCGGGCCTGCGAGCCCGTGCGTGAACCACCACGGCAGCCCGTTCATCGCGGCGACGATCACCGTGCCAGGCCCGACCAGCGGCGCGATGCGCGCGGCCAGCGCCGGCAGCGCCTGCGCCTTCAGCGCGATCACCACGTAGTCCTGCACGCCGAGCGCGGCCGCGTCATCACTCGCGCGCACCGGGACCGACGACACGGCGCCCGCCTCGTCGACCACGCGCACGCCGTGCGCGTTCAGCGCATCGAGCGTCGCACCGCGCGCGTATGCGCTCACCGTCATGCCGGCCCGCGACAGCGCTGCCGCGAGCAATCCGCCGATCGCGCCGACACCGACCACCGCCGCGCGCACCGACCCTGAATTCGTGTCGTTCATGATGGAAATCCGTCTGCTGGGAGCTGACGAGCATAACGCCCAATGGTTGCGGATACAACCATTCTCGCGTGTGCCCGCGGCAGGTGTTCGCCTGAGCGATTCAGCGCGGCACGGCGCCCGCCTCCACGGGCTCGTCGTCAACCGGACCGCCCGTCGCGCCGAGCACGCCGGCGATCTGGCTCTTGTCGTGCATGCCGAGCTTGCGGTACGCGCAGCGCAGGTAGTGACGCACGGTCGTCGGTGAAATCGCCATCTGCTGCGCGACCTCCTTGTGCGAGCGCCCCGCACCGTAATAGCGGATCGCAGCCAGTTCGCGCGGGCTGAGCCGGTCAAGCAGCGAACGCGGCCGCGCCTCGATCTGGAACAGCCCCGCGACGGGCACGCACTGGATGCGCAACGCATCGCCGACGAAGGGCTGGCCCGACTGGCGCCGCACATGCGCGACCAGCGGCTCCGGTACGCGCGAGCCCGTCCACGCCGGCCATTCGGTCCGCAGCACGTCGTCGAAACCATGATCGGCGTGATGCAGCACGCCGAAGTTGTCGCACAGCGCGCGTGCCGCCGGCGCAACCGCATCGCCGCGCTCGCGCGTGAGCTGGGCCGTGCGATTGATCGTCAGCGCGGCCGCCAGATGCGGGATCACTTCCTCGAAGCGGCTCGCGTCGTCATCGTTGAACGGACGGTTCAGGCCCTGGCGGTAGATCGACATGAAGGTCGTCAGCCCGAAGCGGCGATCGAGCGTACACACGCACATCAGTTGCGCCAGCCCGTACTTCACGCACCAGTCGCGAAACCGCACGTCGCCCCCCGGCTCGACGATCGACAGACGCACCGCGCGACCATATGCGCCGGGCAGCGTGCGCTGCGCGAACGGATCGCAATCGCGCACGCGTTTCCAGTCGCTGAAGAACGCATGCGGAAGACGGTACAGGAAACTGTTGTGCATCACGGGGCCGGTCGGCACGTGCGTCGCGACGCCGGTCCATGCGGCATCGAACGGGATCAGCGCCTGCAGCAGCGAAAAGAAGCGGCACTCGAATTCGCCGATGCCCGACTGCGCGGCGACCGCGTACAGGTCGAGCAGCATCAGGCCGAGTTCTCGCTGCGCCGCGTCGCCGCGCGTCACACCGTCGAAATCGGCGCGTCGGGACGGCAGCGGCGGCCATGCGGATTCGTCGAGCACGATCGCGGCCGGTACGTCGCGCAGCGCGTCGAGATCCGGCCCGATATCCGTCGTGATCCTCACCTTCCGCTCCCCTGCCCGATCGGGCTGCTGATGCGCGCAACGCAGACCGGCCGATTATAGCGACCGGCATTTTTGGCGGGCCCCGCCGCGGGAACGCGCGACAACCCCATCCATTTGGACGGTACGCCCCGCGTTGCTGCTGCGCAGCACGCCGTGCGGCGGCGTCGCACCATGTCCATGCCGTGCACCGCGGGTTTTCCATACCGTTCATCTGCACGACTGTTCGCCGGCTTTCCTGCTGCGGACACTGCGTCGCGACAACACCAACGACACACGATGCAGGACGGTATGGAGAACCCCACGTGATGACACCTCGCTTCATCCGCACGGCCACGGCCGCCGCGGCGCTCGCCGCTTGCAGCCTCGCCGCGCACGCGCAATCGACCCTCACGCTGTACGGCGCGCTCGACGCCGGCGTGCAGTACCTCACGCATGCCGACGGACGGCACGCGGCCGTGCAGTTGCAGAACTACGGGATCCTGCCGTCGCAGGTCGGACTGAAGGGCAACGAGGATCTCGGCGGCGGCTGGCGCGCGCTGTTCAAGCTCGAACAGGGCCTCAACCTCAACGACGGCACCGCGACCGTCCCCGGCTATGCATTCTTCCGCGGCGCGTACGTGGGTGTCGCGGGCCCGATCGGCACCGTCACGCTCGGGCGGCAATTCAGCGTGCTGTTCGACAAGACGCTGTTCTACGACCCGCTGTGGTACGCGTCATACAGCGGCCAGGGCGTGATCGTGCCAATGACGGCGAACTTCATCGACCACTCGATCAAGTACCAGTCGCCGACGTTCGCCGGCTTCGATGTCGAGGCGCTCGCGGCGACAGCCGGCGTCGCGGGCAATACACGCGCCGGGCGCGTGCTCGAACTCGGCGGCCAGTACACGAGCAACGGATTGTCGGTCAGCGCGGTACTGCATCAGGCGCACGGCGACGCATCCGCAGCGGACGACGCGTCCGCGCGCCGCCGCGAACTCGGCACGCTCGCCGCACGTTATGCATTCGCGACGCTGCCGCTCACCGTCTACGCGGGCGTCGAACGCCTGACCGGCGACCTCGATGCGGCACGCACGATCGTCTGGGGCGGCGCGCGTTACCTGACGCCGGGCGGAATCGGGCTGAACGCGGGCGTCTACCACACCGATTCACGCACGCCGGCGATCGGCCACCCGACGCTGTTCATCGCGAGCACCACCTACGCGCTGTCGAAACGCACCGTCGCCTACGTGAACCTCGGTTATGCGCGCAACAGCGGCCAGAGCGCGCAGACCGTCTACGAATACGACCCGACGCCGCTCGCCGGTGCATCGCAGTTCGGCGCGATGGTCGGCATGTACCACCTGTTCTGATTCCGTCCAGCGAGATCCCTTCATGAAAACCCTTTGCTCCGATGCCGCGCTGCCGTCCGACGGCCGCGCGTCGACTTTCGCGCGCTCGACGCTCGTCGCGCTCGTCGTGTTCGCGGCCATCACGCCGCTGCTGCTGCTCGTCGCGCCGGCCGTCGCCGGACAGCTGGTGACGCAGCTCGGGCTGTCCGCGTCGCAGATCGGCACCTACTTCTTCGTCGAGCTCGGCGCGTTCAGCCTCGCGACCGTGCCGTCGTACCTGTGGCTCGGCCGCGTCGATGCGCGCCGCGTCGCCGCCTGCGCGATCGCGCTATTCGGTGCGGGCAACCTGCTGACCGCGCTGTGGATGCCCGGCTTCGTCACGCTGCTCGCGCTGCGCGCCGTCACCGCGCTCGGCGGCGGCTCGCTGATGGTGCTCTGCATGACCAGCGCCGCCACGAGCGAGAACAGCGACCGCGTGTACGGGCTGTGGGTGGTCGGCCAATTGATCGCGGGCGCGATCGGCCTGTTCGTGCTGCCTCACGTGTTCGCCGCGTTCGGGCTGCGCGCGCTGTACGCCGCGCTGGCCGTGCTCGCGCTGCTCGCGGCACCGCTATCACGCGGCTTTCCATCGATGCTCGGAGTGCGCACCGCGTCGGCACAAGAAGTACGCGGCACCGCGACAGATGCATCGCGACGCTTCGTCGCGCTCGCGATCGGCGCGGTGCTGACGTTCTATCTCGCGATCGGCAGCGTATGGACGTTCGCGAGCCGCGCGGCGGCGCAAGCCGGACTCGATCCGCAGTCGACCGGCAACGTGCTCGCGATCGCGAGCGTGATGGGGATAGCCGGCGCGGCGCTCGCATCGTGCGCGGGCGGCCGGCTTGCGCGGCGCGCGATGCTGGCTGCCGGTTACGCGCTGCTCGCGGCGTCGCTCGTCGCACTCGCCGCGCTGCCGCATGCGAGCGGCTACAGCGCCGCGATCTTCGCGTTCAAGTTCGCGTGGACCTTCGTGCTGCCGTTCATTCTCGCGACCGTCGCGCAGATCGACACATCCGGGCGCCTCGTCGCGACGCTCAATTTCGTGATCGGGGCGGGCCTCGCGGCTGGCCCGCTGCTCGCCGGGCTGCTGCTCGATGCCGGCGGCACGATGCGCGCGCTGTTCGCGGCCGCAACCGCCGTCGCGATCGCGTCGTTCGCCGCGCTGCGCCATATCGATCGCCGCGCACGCGCTGCGACGACTTCCGTTTCCTCCCAACCGTGACAGGTCAAGCTCATCCATGAATCGCACTGCCTTCTTCACCGACGAACGCACTTTCTGGCACACCGGCGGCACGCACGCGCTGTTCTTCCCGGTCGGTGGCTGGGTCCAGCCGCCGTCGAGCGCCGGCTATGCGGAATCGCCCGACTCGAAGCGCCGCTTCCTGTCGCTCGTGCAGGCGTCGGGCCTTGCCGCCCACCTCGACATGCGCTACGCCGCACCGGCCACCACCGGCGACCTGCTGCGCATCCATCCGGCAAGCTACCTCGACGCGTTTCGTGCGCTCAGCGATGCGCACGGCGGCGACCTCGGCGACCTCGCGCCCTTCGGCAAGGGCAGCTACGAGATCGCGGCGCTATCCGCGGGGCTCGCGATCGCGGCGGTCGACGCCGTCGTCGCCGAGCATGCGGCCAACGCGTTCTCGCTGTCGCGGCCGCCCGGCCATCACTGCCTGCGCGATCGCCCGATGGGCTTCTGCCTGCTCGCGAACATCCCGATCGCGATCGAGGGCGCGCGCGCGAAGCACGGCATCGGCCGCGTCGCGGTGATCGACTGGGACGTGCATCACGGCAACGGCACGCAGTCGATCTACTACGACGATCCGGACACGCTGACGATCTCGCTGCATCAGGACCGCTGCTTTCCGCCCGGCTACAGCGGCGGCGGCGATCGCGGCGAAGGCGCGGGCGTCGGTGCGAACCTGAACGTGCCGTTGCTCGCAGGCAGCGGCGACGATGCGTATCGCTATGCCTTCGAGCGGATCGTGCTGCCAGCGTTGGAGCGGTTCCGGCCGGAACTGATCGTCGTCGCGAGCGGCCTCGATGCGAGCGCGGTCGATCCGCTCGCGCGCATGCAACTGCATACCGACAGCTACCGGTTCATGACGCGCGCGGTGAAGGAGGCCGCACAGCGCCACTGCGGCGGGCGGCTCGTGATCGTCCATGAAGGCGGCTATTCGGAGGCGTACGTGCCGTTCTGCGGCCTCGCGATCGTCGAGGAGCTGGCCGGCATGCGCACCGCTGTCGCGGATCCGATGCTCGACCTCGCGATCGCTCAGCAGCCGGGTGAACGGTTCGTCGCGTTCCAGCGCGAGCGGCTCGACGAACTGGCCGTGTCGTTCGGGTTGTAACGCTGTGCCCACGCTACGGGGCCGGCATGCGCCGGCCCTTGCGCGATCGGTGCGGATGGGGTCTCCTGTGCTTTTACACCTGCCAGGCCCTTCTTCAGATGAAATCATCTCCGCGCGAACCCGACACCAACGACAAAGCGCGCCGCCAGCCGTCGAAGCTGGTTCTGAATATCGCCGCCGTACTGGTCGGCCTCGTCACATTCGCGATCGGCGTGGCGTGGTTGATCTATAGCTGGATCGTCGATCGCGAAGCGCAGTATTTCGCGATTCCGCTGGTGTTCTCGGTGCCGGTGATCGTCGCGGTCGCGGTGCGAAGTTTCTGGGATTAGGTCCGCTCAAAACGACAAAGCGCCGCGGTCGGTCGACGTGCGGCGCTTTTCATCAAATGCGGTAACGATATGCGCGGTTTGCCTCGGGCAACTCACAGGCCGGCGTGCCGGCACGGGTTGGGAACTGCACCCTGATACCCGCCGGCGAAACCCAATGCGGAGCCGAGCAGCGCCGTGCCGACCGATTTCAGGACGGTTTCGCCCGACAGCGACACGCCGCTCGAGATCAGTCGGCCCGAGTAGGCCGAGCACTCCGGCGACGATGCGTCGGTCTGCACGGGTTTGGCGCTCCATGCGACATTGTCGGCGGGCGTGGCGGCAAATGCCGGTCCAGCCAGCATCAGCGTCAGCGTCAGAACGGAAATCGACGTGTGTACGATGTTCTTCATCTATACCGTCCTCGGCAAAAAGCGCGTGTCGTGCATGAACAGTGATTACGATATTACGCGATTCGCGCCCCGAATTTCCGTGCGCCCGAGAGATCCCGCGTATCGCGCAGATACAGCCCGGCATCAACAAAAAAGCGCTGCCGGTCAACCGACCGACAGCGCTTCTTCCAGAACGGCCCCGGGGGAGGCACGTTCAACTTCCTGGTCTGAGGCCGACCCGAATCGACCGGCCGGATCCTTTGCCATCAATCAATTGTGTTCTTCTCGCCGAATAGTGGCCCCCATAGTTGCCCCCAATACTCGATGCTGCGGCGCTTGAAGCTCTGTTCGTGTCCTTGGTAACGCTCAATATTCGGCCGTCAGACTATCTGAGCTTCCCCTGAAATTTCGCCTTCCAGCAGGTCGCGTATAAACTCGACCCAAAGGAAGGAAAGTAGAGATGTTCAAGGTACCGCACCAGGTGTACACGGCAGAGTTCAAGGAAGCCGCCGTGCAACGAGTCAAGGACGGGCAAGGCCTGAGCGCCGTATCCCGGGAATTGGGTATGTCGACGCAGACCCTGCGCAACTGGCTGAAGGCCTCGGAGGCCGGCAAGCTCAATGGTCCGGGGGCGAAAGTCGTTACGGCGGAGCAAATGGAGCTCTCGCGGCTGCGAGCGGAGAACAAGCGCTTGCAGATGGAGCTGGAAATCGCAAAAAATGTATGGTCCGCCCCGGCTTTGCAAGCGGGTTCTGTGTGACGAAGCAGTTTGCGTAAATGTATCCGGCCTCTCGCGAGTCAGCCGCTTTTGGCGGCAAGGCCATGATGGGATATGCGCGCTCGGTTCCCAACAAGTGGCTCGACCCTGGAGGCCGTTTTTTTGACCCGGGTTTACCGAACGCCGTTGCACAGTTTCGTCATCAGGTATCAGCCTGCAAACTTGGAAGGGTAATCTTTGTCTCCTATTGCTGTTTCGGTTGCCTAAGATAGAGCGCACCCTCTCTGGTGAGCACGGCCCACGCGATTCGTGCGAGTTTGTTGGCCAAAGCGACGATGACTTTGTTGCGATGGATACCCCTCGCTTCCATTCGGCCTATCCAGGCGCCGAGATGATCTTTTGTTCGATCGAGATGCAGCACACAGGAACGAGCGCCGTGCACGAGCAGCTTGCGCAAATAGGGATTGCCGCGCTTGCTGATTCCGAGCAAGCACTGTTTGCCGCCCGTCGAGAATTCCTTCGGCACAAGCCCAAGCCAGGCAGCCAGATGCCGACCGGATTTGAATTGGGTGCCTGTCCCGGCGAAAGCAGTAATGGCCGTCGCTGTGAGTTGGCCGATACCCGGCACTGATGTCAGTCGGGTGGCAGCATCGTCGGCGCTGGCAATAGATTCGATTTGCTGCCGAAGTTGCAGCAGACGTGCCTCGATGGAACGATATTCCTGCCATAGCTCCTCGAGCAGGCGGCGCATCGACGGAGTCAGGCCGTTTTGGTCATCTGAGAGAATCGACGGCATGTCACGCACAAAGTATGCGGCGCCGACACTGATGGTGAGACCGTATTCGAGCAGAAAAGCACGGGCCTGATTGATGACGGACGTCTTGTTGGAGACGAGTCGTTGCCGGACACGGTGCAGCGCTTGTAAATCGAGCTGGGCCTCTGTCTTTGGCTGCGCGAAGCGCATGGTGGGACGGGAAATCGCTTCGGCAATCGCCTCTGCGTCGATCATGTCCGTCTTGTTGGACTTGACGAACGGTTTGACGAACTGCGCGGGGACTATCCGGACATCGTGACCGGCGAGGGCGGCCTTACGAGCAAGCCAGTTACTGCCAGGGCAGGCCTCCATCCCGACAACTGTTGGTGACGCACGGGCGAGGAATTCGATGAGGCGTTCGCGGGTGAAGCGGCTTCTGAACACCGGCTTGCCAGCGAAATCGAGCCCGACGACGTGAAACGCTGATTTGCCGATGTCGATGCCCATGCGAACCACGACAGGTTTGACAGGCTGACTCATGACACACCTCCTCGGAAGTTGTACGCGTCACCGCCGATTATGCGACTGCGGGAGGGGCGGACCATCCTATTAGCGGCGGCGTTCTTCGCGAAGGACCTCCTGTGAAGTTCGCCTGGATTGACACGCAGTGCCGACAATATCCCGTGTTGGCGCTGTGCGAGGTCCTTGGCGTAAGCGTTAATGGCTATCGCGCCTGGAAGCGCGGCGGCACGCCGGAGCGTCAGCGGCTGACCGATGCGCAGTTGCTCACGTTGATTCGGACGATTCACGCCGAGGTCAAAGGCGCCTACGGCTCGCCGCGCATGACCGAAGAGGTTCGCTCTCGGGGCTTCCCGGCCAGCAAGGCACGGGTAGAGCGGTTGATGAGCGCCAACGGCATTCGAGCCCGCCACAAGCGCCGTTACCGCGTAACAACCGATTCCCGGCACAAGTTGCCGGTCGCACCGAACGTGTTGAACCGCAACTTCACGCCGGCCGAGCCCAATCAGGTGTTCACCTCGGACATCACGTATATCTGGACCGACGAAGGCTGGTTGTATCTGGCGGTCACGCTGGACCTGTTCAACCGGGAGGTCGTGGGCTGGTCGGTCAAGCCGCGTATGACGGCGCAGCTCGTAACCGATGCGTTGACGATGACATGGTTCCGGCGCCGGCCCGCGCCCGGCGCGCTGCATCATTCGGATAGGGGCAGTCAATACGCCAGCCACGACTTCCAGCGCAAGCTGAGTTCGTACGGCATGCAATGCTCCATGAGCCGCAAAGGCAATTGCTGGGATAACGCGCCGACGGAAAGCTTCTTCAACAGCCTGAAGAACGAACGCGTGCATGGCACGAGGTATCGCACGCATCGCGAAGCCGTCGCGGACTTGTTCGAATACATCGAAGTGTTTTATAACCGCAGTCGTCGTCATTCATCGCTTGGCTTCGTGTCGCCAACCCAGTTCATGCAAGACTGGGTTGTGGCTCAGCGGACAAGGGATGCGGCTGCATAACCCCGGGGCCTCTGGAAGGCGAAAAACCGAGGGAACCTCAGATCCCAGATGGGCGGCCCATTCGCTCACCGGCGCGACACGCAACGAATAACCGACCGCCGTCAGTCCGTACGACGACATCACTTTTTCGGATCCGACCATCAGCCCCGACCCCGGACCGACGCCGGCAATATCTTTGTCCATTTTCGAGGCGACGTCCGGTTTGCGAAGATCGTCGATACTGGAAACATCGCTCTCCGGCACATAGGAAGGCACAGCCCAGAAAAGGCGTGCGTCGGTGTACAGCGTCGTCGCCTCAACGAGCTTGTCGGCCAATGGCTGCTGCAGCGGACCATGGGCGTGTGGAAGCCACGATGCGACGAGCACGTCAACCTTGCTCTTGCCCAGCGCGTCGTAAATCTGTGGATGATTTCCGCCAACGATGGTTACGGGGTGACCCAGTCTCTCCAGTACCTCGACAACAACCGCTGCCGCTACTTGATAGAACGTCAAATTGATTTCGCCCACGACCAGCGGGCGTCGAGATTGTTGCGCTTCACTTGCCCGTACAGCGTCAGGTATCAGGCCGATCAGCATCGACATCACCAGAATGTAACCAATCTTGCATCGCCTCATTTATCTCTATTCCGGTGGATTGTGACGGTCACGAAGGTCAAGCGCGCGCGATCGACAGGCTCCGACAGCATCGTTTGTCAAAGCGCAACGCACGCCGCGAAGCAGCCGTCGTGACGATCACTTTCCATCGATCGCCGCTAGCCCGCCGCGGAAACATAGTAGTACTCGTTTCTGCGTTGAATAAAAATGCGCATCGTGCGAAAACTCTTTTGAAAAAATCGGGAAAATTCCTGCGACCGATTCACTCCGATACGCTTGGCTCGGAGTGAATCTACGCATCACCGACAGGTACGCTCATGCAATGCAAACCGGTGGTGCGCACCTCACCGTCCATGCCGTCGCTGTCGTCCGATTCATGAAGGAGGAACAGCAATCAAATGGTCCGTCCGCCATTTTTCATCGACCGGGGATGAAGTGTCATGTATCGCGCCTCGGCCAATGACCGAGGCCGCGCGACAATCATGCCCGCTCCCTGCTCCGGGGTCCTCCCGGAAGCGACATCTTCTTTGGCATTTGAACGGCAGAGATCGTCCCAGGGCATGCCGATCGGCCCTACCCAAGCAATCCAAACGGTCCACATAGTCTCGCAGAGAACGAGACAGCGCACTTCCTCGACGGTCCATTCGTGCCACGTATTCGCTGCCGCATGCGCTCGGCAAGCGTGCATTCCTCTAACGAATCACAGCGATCGTGCCGGCAACTTGCGCTCACGTGTCGTTCGCGCACGCCACCCGGGAAAATCTGATATCTCGATTTGTGCATATGACGACGTAGCGCAATTTCGTACGCTTCAGGCGTCGAGTCGCAACACCTGCGACAGAACATTGACCTGGAGACATCAATGCCTTTGTTTCTGAACGAAGTATGGCTTGGCGACATCAAGCCACAAGTCATGGAAGAGGCCGTGACCTTTTTCGGCAACCTGAGCGTGGGTACCAAACCCGACAACCTTCCGCCCGATCTGCGCATGGTCGCGGGCCCCTGGCTCTCGGCCGAGGAGGCGAAGGTGATGTTCGTTTTCGAGATCGACGACCCGTCGACCATGTTCGATGCCTATGCCGAGCGCGTCATGAGTGGCCTGTTTGCTCACCGCAAGCTGACTCTGTTGTCCGGTTGGGACCAGTTGAAAGCCCATACGGATCGCGTGGCGAACGCCTGATCAGTGCACGTAAACGCCGAAGGAGAAAAGAAGATGCCCAAGTTTTTCAATGAAGTGTGGCTGCGCGACATGTCGCCCAAGACGATGCAAGGCGTAGTGGATTTCCTGGGGAAGCTGCGCGAAGGTGTGCGACCGCACAACCTTCCCGCGGACCTCAAGCTGCTGGCCGGCCCGTGGTTGTCCAACGAAGAAGCAAAGGTCTACTTCGTATTCGAGATCAACGACCCGACCGAAACGTTCGAGGCATTTGCGGAACGTGTGGCCGACGGGCTGTTCCTCAAGCGCCGGCTGACACTGATCCAGGATTGGGATGGCGCCCGGAGCTTCGCCACGTACCTGAGCAATCGACAGCCACTGACGACCTGATACCGCCCGCGTCATCCCGCTGAACACAATAAAAAGGCGGGAACCCACAGGAGACAAGTCATGAGCAGCATCAATAGCGGGCGTCGCCTGGCGCTCAAACAGGGGTTAGCCATTGCAGCGGCTTCGGCCGCCTCGGGCGTGATGTTCAGCCCACGGGCACGTGCGGCCGGGCAAACCTATCATTACAAGCTCGGCATCGCACTGGCACCCGGCCACCCGACCACGGCCAACTTGATCGCAGCAGCAGCCGAGATTGCCCGTGTCTCGAATGGTCGGCTGAACATCCAGGTATTTCCCAACAGCCAGCTCGGCAGCGACACTGACATGATTTCACAAGTGCGCTCCGGGGCCATCGACTTTGTCAGCACCGCGGGGCTCATCTGGGGCACGCTGGTGCCGACGGCATCCATCAGCGGGATCGGCTTTGCGTTTCCTAGCTACGACCATGTGTGGCGAGCCATGGATGGCGAGCTAGGGGCGCATATCCGCGCGGCATTCGCCAGGATCAACCTGGTACCTCAAGCTCGAATCTGGGACCACGGGTTCCGCCAGGTCACCAGCAGCAACCGGCAGATTGCCATGCCGCAGGACTTCAATGGATTCAAGATCCGCGTACCGCTGAGCCCCGCCCTCACCTCGTTGTTCAAGGCGTTTGGTGCCGCCCCCGCCGGCATCAATATGGCGGAGACCTATACCGCGCTGCAGACCAAAATCGTGGACGGACAGGAAAACCCGCTGACCATCCTGGAGACGCAGAAGCTGTACGAAGTCCAAAAGTACTGCTCGCTCACCTCTCACGTGTGGGACGGTTTCTGGCTGGTCGGTAACATGCGCACATGGAACGCCCTGCCCGAAGATTTGCGGCAGATTGCGTCCACGACGTTCGACGCCTATGCCGTCAAACAGCGCCAGGCCGTCGATGCTTTGAACGCACGCCTGCGCGAACAACTCAAGGACCGCGGCATGATCTTCAACCAGCCTGACGTAAAGGCCTTCCGCGACTACCTGAGCAAGGCGGGCTTCTACAAGGACTGGAAGAAGAAGTTTCCGGCCGACACGTGGTCGCTGCTCGAGAAGTATTCGGGCCAGCTCGCTTAGCCAAGTCACGTTCTCTCTACAACCGACCATGGCCGGTGGCATTGAGCCACCGCCAGGGTGGCACTCGCCCGCAAATACAGGAAACGTCATGAACTACATCAAGCGCCTGGCCTCGCTGTTCGTACTCGGCATCACGCTCTCTGCCCCGATGATGCACAGCGCGGTCGCAGCAGACCTCAAAGGCAAGTACATGAAGACCCCCACCGGCTATCTGATGGTGCTTCGCCATGGGGACAACGTGCTGGAAAGTCTGGCCCAACTCGCCCAGGCGGAGAAGATTCCGAGCGCCAGCTTCACCGGCATCGGGTTTATGTCCGAAGCCACGTTCGGCTTCTATGACTTCGACCGCAAGCAGTTCGACCCCAAGACGTTTCGCAATGTCGAGATGGCCAACATGACGGGATCGATTGCATGGAAGGAGGGCAAGCCATCCATCCACGCGCACGGCACAGTCACGGATGGCACGTTCAACAGTGTCGGCGGCCATCTTCTGGGCCTGACGGTTGGTACGGGTTCGTGCGAGATCACGATCATCGTCCATCCCGAGCGTCTGGAACGCTTCGTCGATCCGGAAATCCAGGCCAACGTGCTCGGGTTGCCGCAACGGTAATGGAGGCAAGTCATGTCCATCCATACGGTCGAAGTCGACTCGCAGGCCATGGATCGCCCTGCTGGCACCCCTGAACCGGGAACGCTCGCTCGCGTGCTGTATCTGACAGACAAGGTGTTGGGCGCGGCAACCGCGATCCCGGCCGCGCTGCTGGTGGTGGCGGAAATCGGTGTGCTGTTCAGCGGAGTCTTGAGCCGCTATGCCCTGCACACTCCGTTGATCTGGGTGGACGAGCTCGCCTCACTGCTTTTCATCTGGCTCATCATGCTGGGCTCCGCGGTCGCCTTCCGGCGCGGCGGCCACATGCGTATGACGGCGCTGGTCGATCGCGCCGCGCCCCACTGGCGCGGCGTGTTCGAGCTGGTCGCCACGGTGGCCGCCTTGACGTGGTTAGCGTTGGTCGCCCACCCGGCATACGAATTCGCCAGCGAAGAGGCGCTGGTCACCTTGCCCGCGCTGGATATCTCCAACGCCTGGCGCGCAGCCGCGCTACCCGTCGGCATCGGGATCATCCTGCTGATGAGCGTGGTACGCGTACTGATGACGTCGAGTCTGCGCACGGCACTGGTGGCGATGGTTGCGTGCGTTTGCGTCGTGGGAGCCCTGGTTGCACTGCAACCGCTGCTGCAAGCGCTCGGCAACGCCAACCTGCTGGTATTCTTCGTCGCCATCGTCGGGCTGCTGGTTTTCGCTGGCGTGCCGATCGCCTTCGCGTTCGGACTAGCGACATTCGGCTATCTGTCTCTCACCACCTCGACACCCACTACGGTGATCGTCGGGCGGATGGACGAAGGGATGTCGCACCTGATCCTGCTGGCGGTGCCCCTGTTCGTCTTTCTGGGGGTGCTGATCGAGATGACGTCGATGGCCAAGGCGATGGTGCAGTTCCTGGCCAATCTGCTCGGTCACGTGCGCGGCGGCCTGTCATACGTGCTCATCGGCTCGATGTACCTGGTGTCGGGCATCTCGGGCTCGAAGGCGGCGGATATGGCAGCAATCGCACCGGCCCTGTTCCCGGAAATGAAGAAACGTGGCGCCGAGGACGGCAACATGGTCGCACTACTCGCCGCCACCGGCGCGCAGACCGAAACGGTTCCGCCCAGCCTGGTGCTCATCACCATCGGATCCGTCACCGGTATCTCGATCTCCGATCTCTTCACGGGTGGCCTGTTGCCCGGCATCGTGCTGGCCGCGATGCTCGGCGCAGCGGTGTGGTGGCGCTCGCGCAAATCGAATTGCGCGACCACGGCCAAGGCAAGTTGGACTGCGGTGGGCAAAAGCTTCGTCGTCGCCCTCCCCGCGCTCGCGCTGCCGTTCGTCATTCGCGCTGCCGTCGTGGAAGGCGTCGCCACCGCCACCGAGGTGTCCACCATCGGCATCGTCTACGCGATCGTGGTGGGGCTACTGGTGTACCGCAAGCTCGACGTCCGGAAACTGTGGCCTGCACTCGTGGACACGGCCGCGCTGTCCGGCGCGATCCTGCTCATCATCGGCACTGCAACCGGCATGGCATGGTCGCTCACGCAATCCGGATTCTCCGGCGATCTGGCGGATGCCATGGCGAGGCTGCCGGGCGGCGCTGCCGCGTTCCTCGCAGTCTCCATCATCGCCTTCATGCTGCTCGGCAGCGTGCTGGAAGGGATTCCCGCCATCGTGCTGTTCGGCCCCCTGCTGTTTCCGATCGCCCGCCAGCTCGGCATTCACGACGTGCACTACTCGATGGTGGTCGTACTGGCCATGGGCATCGGCCTCTTCGCGCCTCCGTTCGGCGTCGGCTACTACGCGGCCTGTGCGATCAGTCGCACCCAACCGAGCGAGGGCGTACGCCACATCTGGCGCTACATGATCTCGCTCTTCATCGGCACCGCCCTCGTGGCAGCCGTGCCCTGGATCTCCATCGGCTTTCTCAACCATTGATCTCATCATGAAATTCGCAGCCATCGTCGAGTACGCCAACGAGCCCGAACGTATTGCACAGCTTCGGCCCGCCCATCGCGCCTATCTGCAGGACCTGTTGCAACAGGGGCGGCTGGTGGTCGCCGGCCCCTTTGCAGACGGCAGCGGTGCCCTGTTCGTCTATGAAGTCCCCAATGAGCATGACGCCTCGGAACTCGCCGCCAACGATCCGTTTGCCAAGGCGTCGCTGTTCAAGAGCGTCGTCATGAAGCCCTGGAAACTCGTCTTTTCGTGCCCTGACAACCTGAATCCCTCACTCTAAGGCGCCTATGAACATGGACACCGTAGTACTTGAAAGGCTGGCCACGTCCCTTCGCGAGGCGGCACGGGAGGGTCTTCCCATTCCTCCTGTGCGAGACGAACTGGCCGCGCTCGGCGTGGCCGGCGCCTATGCGGTACAGGAAATCAACACGCGCCACGGCCTCGAAATCGGGCGGCGTCTGACGGGCCGCAAGATCGGCCTCACGTCGCAATCCGTTCAGCAACAGCTGGGCGTGGATTCGCCGGATTTCGGCATGCTGTTCGCCGACATGGAGCTCGCGCCGGATGAGGTGGTCGCCTTGGGGCGCGTGCTCCAGCCGAAGGTGGAAGCGGAAGTGGCCGTGGTACTCGAGCGAGATCTTTGCCAGGAGCATGTGACGCTGTCCGAGTTGATGTCCGCCATTGCGTACGTCGTCCCGGCGGTCGAAATTGTCGGCAGCCGCATCAAGCACTGGGACATCAAGCTCCTGGACACCGTTGCGGACAACGCCTCATCCGGCCTGTACGCGTTGGGAACGCGGCCCAGGAAGCTGTCGGAAGTCGATCTGCGCACGTGCGGAATGCTCATGGAGCGCAAGGGGCAGGTCGTGTCCCTCGGCGTGGGTGCGGCATGCCTTGGACATCCATTAAATGCCGCGCTGTGGCTCGCTCGCAAGATGATCGAAGTGGCGCGTCCCCTCGTCGCGGGCGACGTCATCATGACCGGCGCACTCGGGCCCATGGTCACTATCTCGCCGGGCGACATCATCGAAACCACCATCGCCGGTCTGGGCGTCGTCACAACGGCGTTTGCGGCGACTTGAACGGGAGCACGTCATGTCAAGCAACAAGATCAAGGCCGCCATCATTGGCAGCGGCAATATCGGCACCGACCTCATGATCAAGATCATGCGGCATGCGAAACATGTGGAACTCGCCGCCATGGTCGGCATCGACCCGTGCTCGGAAGGATTGGCGCGTGCTGCACGCCTCGGCATAGCGGTCACGCATGAGGGCGTCGAAGGGCTGACACGCCTGCCTGCCTTCGAAGCCGTCGATCTCGTGTTCGACGCCACCAGCGCCGCCGCCCACATCGTCAATGATCGCTTCCTGCGCGAGCGAAAGCCGACCATACGCATGGTGGACCTGACCCCGGCGGCCATCGGCCCCTATTGCGTGCCGGTAGTCAACGGCGAGTACTGCCTGGACGCGCCCAACGTCAATATGGTCACGTGCGGTGGTCAGGCGACCATTCCCATCGTCGCGGCCGTGTCGCGCGTGGCCAAGGTGCGCTATGCGGAGATCGTGGCGAGTATCGCCAGCCGATCTGCCGGCCCCGGCACTCGCGCCAACATTGACGAATTTACCGAGACCACCACCAGAGCCATCCAGACCGTAGGCGGCGCCGAGCGCGGCAAAGCCATCATCGTGCTCAACCCCGCCGAACCGCCGCTGATGATGCGCGATACCGTCTACACCCTGAGCGAGCAGGTCGACGAGGCACGCGTTGCCCAGTCCGTGCAAGACATGGTGACCGCTGTGCAACGCTACGTCCCTGGGTATCGGCTCAAGCAGGACGTGCAGTTCGACCACGTGCACGATCTGAATGTCCCGGGCCTGGGGCGCATTAGCGGCTTGAAGACCACCGTGCTGCTGGAAGTCGAGGGCGCAGCCCACTATCTGCCGGCCTACGCCGGCAATCTGGACATCATGACTAGCGCCGCCCTGTCGACCGCCGAACGCATTGCCCAGCGCATGGTCGACAGCGACGTCGCCGCTATTTGAAGGAGTTGAACGTGAGCAAGAAAATCTACGTTTCCGACGTCACATTGCGCGACGGCAGCCATGCGATTCGTCACCAATATAGTATCGAGCAGGTCAAGGCGATTGCCGAGGCGCTCGATGCCGCCGGCGTCGATTCGATCGAGGTCGCCCACGGGGATGGGCTCCAGGGGTCGAGCTTCAACTACGGTTTCGGTGCGCACACCGATCTGGAATGGATTGAGGCCGTGGCCGATGTCGTGCGGCAAGCCAAGATCACGACCCTGCTGCTGCCGGGCATCGGCACCGTGCATGATCTCAAAGCCGCATATCGCGCAGGTGCCAGAATCGTGCGAATCGCTACGCACTGCACCGAGGCCGATGTCGCCAAGCAGCACATCGAGACGGCACGCGCGCTGGGCATGGAGGCGATCGGCTTCCTGATGATGAGCCATATGACGACCCCGGCCAAGCTGGCCGCCCAGGCCAAGCTCATGGAGAGCTATGGAGCGACCTGCTGCTACGTGGTCGACTCCGGTGGCGCGCTCGGCATGGAAGATGTCCGACATCGCATACGCGCGTTCAAGGACACACTCAACACTGAAACGCAGGTGGGCATCCACGCGCACCACAATCTGTCGCTGGGCGTGGCGAACTCCATCGTGGCCGTCGAAGAAGGTTGCGACCGTGTCGACGCCAGCCTGGCCGGCATGGGTGCCGGTGCGGGCAACGCGCCGCTCGAAGTGTTCATCGCCGCCGCCGACCGGCTCGGCTGGAACCATGGCTGCGACCTGTTCCGTCTGATGGACGCGGCGGAAGACCTGGTGCGACCGCTGCAGGATCGGCCCGTGCGCGTGGATCGCGAAACGCTCGCGCTAGGCTACGCCGGCGTTTACTCCAGTTTTCTCCGGCATTCCGAAGCAGCGGCCGCCAAGTACGGCATCAAGGCAGTAGACATCTTGGTCGAACTTGGCAAGCGACGCATGGTGGGCGGCCAGGAAGACATGATCGTCGACGTGGCGCTCGATCTGTTGCAGAAGCGAAAGACCGCCGAACCCTCAGTCGCTGTCCCTTGACTCATGGGTTGCGACGGCGGCCACTCCCGAAGGGCCGGCCGCCATCACGCTCGCTGGCGCGGCTCAGGTCTCGCGCTGCGTCAGCTTCCGGATAAGGCCTATGACGGTTCGACTGGCGTGCGTCAGCGGGCGCTGCGTGCTGACCGCAAGCACCAGCGTGCGCGTTAAAACCGGATCGGTGATGCGGCTGACTTGAATCCTCCCCAACTGCATCTCGACGCTCACTGCCTGACGGGTGAGGATAGTGTAGGCGGCACCGTTCGCCACGATCTCGCGCATGGCCGTGAGCGAATCGACTTCTATCTGGGTATTCAGATGCACGCCGGCTTTCTTCGCCTCGTCCAGCAGCATCATGTGAAATCCGTCCGGCGCGCCCGGCAGCACTAGCGGCAAACCGGCCACGTCGGCGAACCTGCAGTTGGGCTTACCCACAACGGGATCCCCGGCGCGGGCAATCAAATAGAGTTCATCCGTCACGAGCGCTTCATCGATCTTGTGGATGCGATCTCCGTATCGAGAAAAGACACCGACGTCTGCGCGCCCGTTGGCCAGCGCCTCTTCAATGTTGCCTGCGAACCCTTCCATCAAGCGCAGGTCGATCTTCGGAAAGTCTGCGCGCACGTGTTGGAATAGCGGACCAACGATCTGCTGGGTGATGGATGACTGCAGCGCGAGCCGCACCGGACCGCTCGGCACGTTCGATTGGTCCCTCACCTCGCTTGCCAGCAGTTCGAACTCACCTAGCAGCGACCTCACACGCGGCATCATGGACTGCCCGAACTCGGTCAAAACGACGCCTCGACCGGTGCGATAGAACAGCTTCGCCCCAATCTCGTTTTCCAAGGCGGCAATGTGCTTGCTGAGTGCAGACTGGGCGATCCCCCGCGATGCACAAACCTTGCTGAGACTACCCGTCTCGACAATGTCGAAAAACAATTGTAGGTGCTTGATGTCCATCCCGAGTCCACAGCCAGAAGATGGCCGGCTCTAGTGAGGAGGCCATGCGCATCTTCCACCACGGAAACCCTACCGGCAATGCGTAGTCAACCTACCCTTCGCCAGACCGCTCATCACGATGAACACGTCCCACAGCAGCCCATCTCCGGGGTCTTCTTTCCGAGCCGTTTCAGCCCTTGATTTCCTTGATGACTGCCGCCAGCTCCGATACCGGCACGACCGTCTCGCCCGTGTCAAAACGAACACCGAACGCTGCGCTCGAAAAACTTGACGCATCAGATCGCCCTGTATTGGCTTGGCGGCAGCTTGGGAAGGGTGAAGCGAGGCCGGACAAACGAGCAGTTTCGCGTTTTCACACAGCCTCGGTCGACAATGGAAGTTGGTCCCTGGACGCCAACGTCAACATTCGGCGCCACGGCTATCGGCTATCGAGGCAGCCGCGAATTGGGCGAGTGCGCATCCCTAAGAAACGGCGGCCACCGGGCCTTGCTTGAGCCGGTCGAGGTAGTCGGCCCACTTCTGCATCATCGCCCGGCGTTCTTTGATGAACCGGGTCCGGTTATATGCGCCGCCGAGCACATCAGGAACCGCGTGCGCGAGTTGATGCTCGATTACTTCCGGCTTCTGCTCAAGTTCCTCATGGAGGATCGTTCTGGCCATCGCGCGAAATCCGTGTCCCGTTATTTCTGTACGTGTGTCGTAGCCGAGTCGACGCAGCGCGGCATTGATAGCGGCATCGCTCATCGGGCGATTCCGATCGCGCGCGCCAGGAAACAAGTAGCGACCGCCTCCGGTCAGCGAGTGCAACTCGCGGAGAATCGCGACCGCCTGAGTCGCAAGCGGTACGAGATGATCGGTCTTCGTCTTCGTGACGCGATAACGCCACTCGGCCTTGTCAAGATCGAGTTGCGACCATTCAGCCTTCCGCAGCTCACCGGGGCGTACGAACAGCAGAGAGGCCAGTTTGAGCGCGCAGAGAACGGGAAAAGTACCGGTGAAGCCGTCAAACGCGCGTAGCATTTCACCCACCTTGATCGGCTCGGTGATAGAGGCGAAGTGAATCGTGCGTGTCGATGGAATTGCTCCGAGCAGGTCACGTGCCGGATCGGCCTTACAGTAACCTTCCTTGATGCCATATCGGAACGCCTGACTGAGTTCCGCACGTACTCGATGAGCCGTATAGCGCGCGCCTCGCGAATCAATACGCTTGAGCAGCGTAAGCACCTCCGGCGCATCGATCTCGGCGATTGGCCGCTTGCCGATCCACGGGAACACGTCATTCCTGAACCGCGCCAGCGTCTTTTCGTACTGCGCGAGTTCGACCGAAACGCGGCGCTCCTCCATCCAAGCGAGCGCGACAGCCTCGAATGAATTCGACGCTGCCAGCTTGGCGGCGCGCTTGTCCGCCTTCTTCACCTCTCCCGGATCAGTCCCTGCCGCGAGACGCTCGCGGGCCTCGGCGCGTCGCTTGCGCGCCGTTTGTAGCGAGACATCGGGATAGACCCCAAGAGAAATCCGCTTTTCCTTGCCGCCGAAGCGGTACTTCAATCGCCACCACTTCCCGCCAGCAGGAGAAATTTCCAGGTACAAGCCGCCACCGTCGAACAAGCGCGTAGGCTTCGCGGCAGGCTTGGCATTCTTGATAGCGGTATCGGTCAGCGGCATGGGGGCAACTCCATGACTGGGACGGGACGCACTTCTATGTTATCCCCAATGTTGCCCCAACTTGCCCCCAGCTTCAACCGGTAATGACCGGAACATCGCCGAATGAAAAAACCCGCGAAGCCTTTAGCTATCGCGGGTTTCAAGAGTTCTCGGGAACAAACCGGAACTTGAGTTGGTGCGTGAGGCCGGACTCGAACCGGCACACCCTTGCGGGCGTCAGGACCTAAACCTGGTGCGTCTACCAATTTCGCCACTCACGCGCATTTCCGTCGCCTGACCGCGCGGCACGCAAGATGCGTTCTCCACGCGCCCGGGACTTCCCGGGACTTCATGCCGACCCGAAAACCGGCACGCCCGATCAGGCGAGCGCGAGATTCTACCTGATCTGTACAACATTGTCTCGCCCCGCCCGGCACCTGCCGGACAGCGGTGCTAGAATGCCGCGCTCGACGTGCCGGCCACGCGCCGGCGCGCGCCCCGAACCCGCCTCCGCCACGATCCCACCCGTGAACTTCGACGACTACTGTCAGCAAAAGGCCGCCCCCGCGGGCTCCAGCGTCTACTACGCGCTGCGCCAGGCGCCGCTCGCCGCCGAACCGCGCCTGACCGCCCTGTTCGCGCTGCGCCGTGAACTCGAGGAAACCGTCAAGGAAACCAGCGACCCGACCGTCGGACACACGAAGCTCGCGTGGTGGCACAAGGAACTCGCGGCGCTCGCTGCCGGCGAACCGTCGCACCCGGTCACGAAGGCGCTCGCGCAGCACCACCCGGCGATCGCCGCCGAAGCCGACGCGCTGCGCACGCTCGTCAATGGTTACGGGATGGATCTCGAACAGGCGCGCTACCTGGATTTCGCGAACCTGCAGCGCTACATCGCACAGGTCGGCGGCACCTTCGCGTCGCTGGTCGCACGCGCGAGCGCCACCAACCCGACCGATCCGCAGCCGTGGGCGGCGGATGCCGGCCACGCGCTGATGCTCGCGCAATTCGTGCAGGAACTCGGCAACGATGCGCGCCATGGCCGCATCTATCTGCCGATCGACGAACTGCAACGCTACAACGTGACCGCGGCCGATCTGCTGAACCGCCGCTACAGCCCGGCCTTCACGGAGCTGTTGCAGTTTCAGACGGCCCGCGCGCGCGAAGCGCTCGCCGCCGCCGAAGCAGCGATCCCCGCTTCCGAACGCCGCGCGCAACGCACGCTGCGCGCGCAGATCGCACTGGCCGGCGCGCTGCTCGACGAAATCGAGCGCGACGGCTACCAGGTGCTGCACCAGCGCATCGCGCTGACGCCGATCCGCAAGCTGTGGATCGCGTGGCGCGCCGCTCGCCGCCACTGACCCGCACCGTACCGCGCGTACGACATCACGCCTTCAGCAGCGGCAGCGTGTCGAAGCGCTGCTGCAGCACGCGCGTCGCATCGAGCCCCCACCATGGCCCGAGCACGGTCGCATAAAGCTGGCGAAAATCGACCGCGACCGGGAGGTTGCCGTTGCCGTCGAGCCGCCCGAGCGCGGGCACCGCACCGTACAGCCCGCCAGCCACGCGGCCGCCCATCACGAAGTGCGGCGCGGCGGTCCCGTGATCGGTGCCGTTGCTCTGGTTTTCGCGCACGCGCCGCCCGAATTCCGCATACGTCATCACGAGCGTCTGGTTCCAGCGCCCGAGTTCGATCAGCGCGCCGCGCATCGCGCTCATCCCTTCCGCGAACTGCTTGAGCAGCGCAGCCTGCTGTCCCGGCTGGTTCTGGTGCGTGTCGAATCCGTTGAGCGTGAGCCGCAGCACCGCGACGCCGTCCTGCGCGCCGGGCCCCGACGCTTCGCATGCCGCGAGCACCTGCATCGCGGTCTTCACCGACGTCCCGAACGTACCGGCCGGAAAGGCCGTCCGGAACTCGCGCATCCCGCCACGGGGGCGCAGCCGGTCTGCCGCCTTCACGATGTCGTTCTCGACGTCGATGATGTGCGCGAGCGCAGGGTTCCGCTCGCGCAGCGACGACGGCTCGGCCAGCCGCGCCGCGCGGATGAACTGTGCGGGATTGACAAGCGCAATCGCGCGCGCGCCGTTCGCGAGGGGCCCCATCTCGGCGCTGCCGAGCACGACGCCGTCCGCCGCAAAGCCCGGCGGCACCGGCGCCTGCACGAACGTGCGCGTGAGCCAGCCTTCGTGCAGGTACTGATCCGAGCGCGACGCGGTATCCCAGATCTCGATCGAACGGAAATGCGACAGATTCGGCTGCGGATAGCCGACACCCTGCACGATCGCGACCTGCCCGTCGCGCCACAGCGGCATCAGCGGCGCGAGCGACGGATGCAGCCCCGCATGCGCGTCGAGCTGCAGCACCTGGTCGCGCTTGATGCCGATGCTGCGGCGGAACTGGTAGTAGAGCGGATCCGCATACGGCACCACCGTGTTGAGGCCGTCGTTACCGCCCTTCAGTTCGACGAGGATCAGCACGTTCGCATAGCCAGCCGCGGGCTGCCGCCCCGCCGCGGCCGTCGATGCGGCCCGCGCGGGCGGCTGCCACAACGACACGCCCGCCGCGGCCGCGGCGCCCGTCAGCGTCAGAAAATCACGTCGGTTCATCGCGCATCCTTCGGTTCGCCGTGCGGTATGGCCACCGCTGCAGCGTGCCTGCTCGTCGTCGTTTCAGTCATTTCAGTTGATAGGCCGGATCCATCAGCAACGCCTCGAGATACGCGCTGCCGGTCGAGTCCGTATCGATCGCCGCGACCGGCGACACCGGCAGCACCGCGTGCTGCAGTTGAAGCTCGGTGGACAATCCGGCAATCGCCTGCGGGCGCGCATGATACTGCGCGAGCCAGCGTTCGAGGTCGAATCGCAGGCCGCCGCGCGCGGGTGCCCGCATGCCGGCCGTCTCGGTCGCGCGGAACACCTGCTCGACGAACTGCTTGCGCGCGAGCAGCGTCGTGCTGTTGATCCACATCGCGCCTCCCGGCCAGCCCTTCACGTTCGGCGGATAGAACAGGTTCTGCCCGAGCGTGCGCACGGTGTTCGCGAGCATCTGCGGATCACCGTAAGCGATGTCGAACAGCCGCACCGACCCGACGACGAACTCGGCTGGCGACTTGACGAGCACGCCGCGATTGCGCGGATCCCAGAATTCGTCGGTCGACCATAGCGCGGCAAGCGCCGCGCGTATGTCGTAACCGCTCGCGCGAAACCGTTCGGCCACGACATCGAGCGCCCCGGTGTCGGGCGTATCGGACACGAACTCGCGCCACAGCTTGCCCGCGATGAAGCGCGCGGTGTCGGGCCGCTTCAGCAGGATGTCGAGAAACCCGTCGCCGTCGAACGTGCCGGTCTCGCCGAGAATCGTCTTGTCGCCCGCGTCGTGCCATTCGGGCCGCACCACGAAGCGCAGCGTATCGGGATCGACGCTCCAGCCGGTCATCGCGCGCGCGGCTTCCGTCACGTCGTGCTGGGTGTATTGCCCTTCGCCGAGCGTGAACAGCTCCATCACCTCGCGAGCGAAATTCTCGTTCGGGCGTCCCTTGCGGTTGCTCGCGCCGTCGAGATACTGAAGCATCGCCGGATCCTTCGCGACCGCATGCAGCAGCGTGCCGAAGTTGCCGAGCGCCTCGCGGCGAAACAGCGCGTTCTGCACGGCCATCGTCTGCGGGTACGGAACCTTGTCCTGCCCGGACGTGAAGTGCCCGTGCCAGAACAGCGTCATGCGCTCGGTGAGCGGCGACGACGTCGCGACCATCTCGTTGATCCATGCCGCGCGCAACGCGTCGTAGCGGCGATTGCGCTCGCGCTGCTCGTCGCGCCGCATGTCGGGTGTAAGCGCCTGACGCTGCGCGCGGGTCGGCGGCAGCTCGGCGAGCCAGTCGGGCCAGGTCGTCACGGGGTTGCGGCGCACGTTGCCGAGCGCATCGGCCACGGCTTGCGCACGTGTCATGCCGACGATGCGGACGACCTCGGCCGGAGCGGGAGAAAAGCCGGTACGGCTCAGGAAGAACAGCGCATCGTCGGCGTCGAGCGGCGCCTGCATCGCGGGCGGTGCCGGGGCGGCAGCGTTCGCTTTCATCGTCGTGGACTCCCGGAACGCACCGGCGGTGCGGATGCCGGTTCAACGGCAGCACGCATGCGAAAGTTGACGGAAAAATTGCTACGGAATCTTCCCGCGCCGTGCGAAGGCGCGTGCGTGTCAGCGCTTGTACAGCTCGCGGACGGCGTCCTCGATGTGCTGGCGCAGCAGGTGGCGCTCCTCGGGCGTCATGTGCCCGTCGCGGCGGTGCTGTTCGAGATCGGGAGGCACGGCGGAACGGACCGCCATGTCGGCGGCGCGGTCGGACTGCGGCACTTTGCCGCGCAGCAGCTTGCGCGACGATGCGCCCTGCTCGGGGCGCTGCGCATACGCGAAGTTCGACGCATATGGACCGGCAAGTGCGATCGTCAGCATCAGTGCAATCCGGGCAGATCGCATGACCGTCCTCGCTTCTTTGGTCGATTTGTTCCCTTCGTCACGCGGCAACCGGTTACCTCTGGTACTTGAAAAACCCTGCGGAATTCGGGTGTACAAAGATGAAAGATGGAGTGCAGGGGAGTATCTACCGAATTTCGGCTTCGAGTAAAGGAATCTCTATAGCCTGCCTTTACTCCGCACGGCACTACGGGTAAATTTTGTAACGGACTGTTACGCACGAAAATACGCAACCGTGCGTGATTTCCCATTCGCGATAAGATGCCGCTCATGGAAACGAAAAACCCCTCCAAGATTCTCGTCGTTGACGACGACCCGCGCCTGCGCGATCTGCTGCGCCGCTATCTCGGCGAGCAGGGTTTCAACGTATACGTCGCGGAGAACGCGACCGCGATGAACAAGCTCTGGGTGCGCGAGCGTTTCGACCTGCTCGTGCTCGACCTGATGCTGCCGGGCGAAGACGGCCTGTCGATCTGCCGCCGCCTGCGCGGCAGCAACGACCGCACGCCGATCATCATGCTCACCGCGAAGGGCGAGGATGTCGATCGCATCGTCGGCCTCGAGATGGGCGCCGACGACTACCTGCCGAAGCCGTTCAACCCGCGCGAACTCGTCGCGCGGATTCACGCGGTGCTGCGCCGCCAGGCGCCGGCCGAACTGCCGGGCGCGCCGTCGGAAACGACCGAGGTGTTCGAGTTCGGCGAGTTCTCGCTGAACCTCGCCACGCGCACGCTGACGAAGTCGGGCCAGGAAATTCCTCTGACGACCGGCGAATTCTCGGTGCTGAAGGTGTTCGCGCGCCATCCGCGCCAGCCGCTGTCGCGCGAGAAGCTGATGGAACTCGCGCGCGGCCGTGAATACGAAGTGTTCGACCGCAGCCTCGACGTGCAAATCTCGCGCCTGCGCAAGCTGATCGAACCGGATCCGGGCAGCCCGCGCTTCATCCAGACCGTCTGGGGCCTCGGTTACGTGTTCATCCCGGACGGCGCCGCCTGATCTTTTTCCTTTCCGGTTTCGCCCGTCCACGGCCCGTCCCATGCGTATCGACCGGCGCCTCCTGCAGCTCGCGTTCGGCGGGCTGTTCTGGCGCACCTTCCTGCTGATCGCGCTGCTGATCTCGGTCAGTCTCGCCGCGTGGTTCCAGAGCTTTCGCGTGATCGAGCGCGAGCCGCGCGCGCAACGCGTCGCGCTGCAGCTCGTCGCGATCGTGAAGCTCACGCGCACCGCCCTGCTCTATTCCGATCCCGATTTGCGGCGCGCGCTGCTGCAGGATCTCGAGAGCAACGAGGGCGTGCGCGTTTACCCGCGCGAGAAAACCGACAAGTTCAAGCTGCAGCCCGACGAATCGCTGAACCGCCTGATCGAACACGACATCCGCAGCCGCCTCGGCGACGATACCGTGATCGCGCAGTCGGTCAACGACATCCCGGGCGTGTGGATCAGCTTCAAGATCGACGACGACGATTACTGGGTCGCGCTCGATCGCGACCAGCTCGACAACGTCACGGGCCTGCAGTGGGCCGGCTGGGGCCTGTTCGCGCTCGCACTGTCGCTGTTCGGCTCCGCGTTCATCACGAGCCTCGTGAACCGGCCGTTCTCGCGGCTCGCGCTCGCCGCCCGCCAGGTCGGTTCCGGCCAGGCGCCGGAGCCGCTGCCCGAGCGCGGGATGGGCGTCGCGGCCGACACCAACCGCAGCTTCAACCAGATGGTGCGCGACCTCGAACAGCTCGAGGCCGATCGCGCGCTGATGCTCGCGGGCATCTCGCACGACCTGCGCACGCCGCTCGCGCGGCTGCGGCTCGAGACCGAGATGAGTCCATCCGACCAGGCGACCAAGGACGCGATGGTCGACGACATCGAACAGATGGACCGCATCATCGCGGCCTTCATCGATTACGCGCGGCCGACCCAGCGCAAGCCGGAGCCGGTCGACCTGTCGTCGATCGCGCAGGAAGTCGCCGCGCGCGTATCGGGCGAGGACGGCGTCGAGATCCGCACGCGGCTCGCGCCGAGCGCGGTGATCGAAGCCGACGAAACCGACATGCGCCGCGTGATCGGCAACCTCGTCGAGAACGCGCGCAAATACGGCCAGAGCCGGCAGGACGGCGTGTCGCGCATCACGCTCGAGACGCGCGTGACGCACGCGCGCGTCGAGCTGTCGGTGAGCGACGAAGGTCCCGGCATTCCCGAGGATCAGTTGCCGCTCGTGATGCGGCCGTTCTACCGCGTCGACACGGCGCGCACCAAGGCGGACGGCACGGGGCTCGGCATGGCGATCGTGCTGCGCCTCGTCGGCCGCTATCGCGGCGCGCTGCGCCTGCGCAACCGCAACCCCGAAGCGGGCCTCGAAGTCACCCTCGAATTCCCCGGCGCCGGCAAGGCGCGTGCGACGGCGTGACGCGTTCGCGCACGCTTCTTGCGGGTCACACTATCGCCGCGGTTGAAAAAAACTATGAGGCTTGTTAGCCAAAATCTATTGAAGCGTCTTGCTAATAGTGTTAAAGTCTACCCCATGCTGTCACATCAACGTTGCAGCACCGAGGTAGCTTGACTCAGTCTTCTTCCCAACTCATACAGGAGTATCCGCATGAAAACCGTGGGCGATAAACTCGAAGCATTCACCGTCGTAGCCGCGAAGCCGGGCTTCAACAACCACGAGGAAAACGGCCAGTCGGCGTTCGAGACCGTCACCGAAGCGTCGTTCCCGGGCAAGTGGAAGATCATCTACTTCTATCCGAAGGATTTCACGTTCGTGTGCCCGACGGAAATCGTCGAGTTCGCGAAGCTCACGAAGCAGTTCGAAGAGCGCGACGCCGTCCTGCTCGGCGGCAGCTCGGACAACGAATTCGTCAAGCTCGCATGGCGCCGTGAGCACAAGGACCTGAACAAGCTGAACCACTACTCGTTCGGCGACGTCAAGGGCGAGCTGATCGACCAGCTCGGCGTGCGCGACAAGGAAGCCGGCGTGGCCCTGCGCGCGACGTTCATCGTCGACCCGGACAACACGATCCAGCACGTTTCGGTGAACAACCTGAACGTCGGCCGTAGCCCGGAAGAAGTCCTGCGCATTCTGGACGGCCTGCAAACGGACGAACTGTGCCCGTGCAACCGCGCAGTCGGCGGCGCAACGCTGTAAGCGCATCGATGCACGAAGCCCGCGGCGCACGTCCTGCCTGCGGGCTTTTTTAACGGCCAACCCATAGGAGATATCAATGGAATTCATCGACTCGATTAAGGCACGCATCCCCGACTACGCGAAGGATATTCGCCTGAACCTCGACGGCACGATCTCGCGCTCGTCGCTCGAAGGCAACGATGCGGTCGGCGTCGCGCTGGCGGCGGCTGTTGCGGCGAAGAGCACGATCCTCGTGAAGACGATCCGCGAAGCCGGCGTGCTGTCGCCCGAAGAGACGAACGCCGTGCTGACGGCGGCCGCGCTGATGGGGATGAACAACACCTGGTATCCGTATGTCGAGATGGCCGACGACGCCGACCTGAAGACGCAGCGTGCCGAGCTGCGGATGGGCGCGTATGCGTCGCACGGCGGCGTCGACAAGCGCCGGTTCGAGATGTACGCGCTCGCCGCGTCGATCGTCGGCAAGTGCCACTTCTGTGTGAAGTCGCACTACGCGCTGCTGAAGAACGAGCAAGGGATGACAACGACGCAACTGCGCGACGTCGGCCGCATCGCGTCGGTGATCAACGCCGCCGCGCAGGTCATCGCCGCCGAAGGCGAGTAAGCGGCCGCGCGGTGCGGCGGCGTTCGACGCCGCACCGGCAGGCACCACGCCGCGGCCGGGCCGCCCCCGGGCCGCCAAACAAAAATGCCACGCAAACGCGTGGCATTTTTTTCATTCCGGCGGCACGACCTGCGCACCGCGTCCGACACCGGCGTCAAACCGGCGTCAAACCGGCGTCAAACCGGTGTCAAACCGGCATCGGCGGCATCAGGCGCTCACGCGCCCTGCTTCACCAGCAGCGCGGCAGCCTGCGCCTCGATGCCCTCGCCGCGGCCGAGGTAGCCGAGCTTCTCGTTGGTCTTCGCCTTCACGTTCACGCGCTCGAGCGGCAGCCCGAGATCGGCCGCGATGTTCGCGCGCATCCCGTCGATATGCGGCGCGAGCTTCGGCGCCTGCGCGATCACGGTGCTGTCGACGTTCTGGATCGTGAAGCCGGCCGCCTTCACGCGAGCGACGCACTCGCGCAGCAGCACGCGGCTGTCCGCGCCCTTGAACGCCGCGTCGGTGTCGGAGAAATGGCGGCCGATGTCGCCGAGCGCCGCCGCGCCGAACAGCGCGTCGGTGATCGCGTGCAGCAGCACGTCCGCGTCCGAATGGCCGAGCAGGCCGCGCTCGTATGGAATCGTCACGCCGCCGATGATGAGGGGGCGCCCCGGGACGAGCTGGTGCACGTCGTAGCCTTGTCCGATTCTGAAATCCATGCGTATTCCGGTTGAGATGTGAGGTGAAAGTCAGGAAGCGTTCGCGGGGCGCGCGAGGATCGCTTCCGCGAGCGCGAAATCTTCCGGGTATGTGACCTTGAAGTTGCGCAGGCTGCCCTGCACGACGCGTGGCGTATGGCCGGCCCATTCGATCGCGCTGGCCTCGTCGGTCAGGTCGTGCCCTTCGCGCTGCGCGCGCAGGATCGCGTCGCGCAGCATGCCGATGCGGAACATCTGCGGCGTCTGCGCCTGCCACAGCGCGTCGCGCGACTCGGTGCGCGCGATCGCGTCGCCGCCGGCCGGCACGCGCTTGAGCGTATCGGCCACCGGCAGCGCGACGATGCCGCCGACCGGATCGTCCTTCAGCGTCGCGACCAGCGTGCGGATCAGCGCCGGCGTGATGCCGGGGCGTGCGGCGTCGTGCACGAGCACCCAGTCCTGGTCGGTCGCGCCGAATTCGGCCAGCTCCAGCAGCCCGTTCAGCACTGAAGCCTGCCGCGAGCCGCCGCCGCAGCGGCGCACCGCGAAGCGCAGGCCCGCGAAGCGGCGCGCGTCGAAGTGCGTGTCGTCGGGTGCGAGGACGACGAGCGTCTGCGCGAATTCGCTGCACGCATCGAACGCGGCGAGCGTGTAATGCAGGAGCGCGCGGCCGGCCAGCGTGCGGTATTGCTTCGGCACGGCCGAACCGGAGCGGCTGCCCGTGCCGGCGCAAGGAATCAGGGCGAAAAGTCGGGGAGTCACGAAAGGGAAACGCCGGAAAGATGAAATCGAGAAGCGGATTTTATAATAGGTCTTTCGTCTCGACCGGCGCACCGCGCCGCGCCCGTGCCCGCCACCCCTGCCGTCCCTATGCCAGACAACGCTTCCACCCCGTTCGCCTCGCCCGTCGCCCGCGTCAAACCGGGCCAGCGGTTCGCCTTCGACGGCGCGCACGGCTCCGCCGACGCACTCGCCATCGCCCGCTATCTCGCCGACAACCGCGACGCGGTCCCGCTCCTTGCGGTGATCTGCGCGAACGCGGTCGACGCGCAGCGGCTGTCGCAGGAACTCCGCTACTTCTCGCCCGATGCACGCGTGCGCCTGCTGCCGGACTGGGAAACGCTGCCGTACGACACGTTCTCGCCGCACCAGGATCTGGTATCCGAGCGCCTCGCGACGCTGCACGACCTCGGCGAGGGCCGCTGCGACATCCTGCTGGTGCCCGCGACCACCGCGCTGTATCGAATGCCGCCCGCGTCGTTCATGGCCGCGTACACCTTCGCGTTCGCGCAAGGCGAGCGGCTCGACGAGGCGAAGCTGAAGGCACAGCTCACGCTGGCCGGCTACGAGCACGTGAGCCAGGTCGTGCGGCCCGGCGAATACTGCGTGCGCGGCTCGCTGATCGACCTGTACCCGATGGGCTCGCCGCTGCCGTACCGAATCGACCTGTTCGACGACCAGGTCGACTCGATCCGCGCGTTCGATCCCGATACGCAGCGCAGCCTCTACCCGGTGCGCGACGTGCGCCTCCTGCCCGGCCGCGAGTTTCCGTTCGACGAAGCCGCGCGCACGGCGTTCCGCAGCCGCTGGCGCGAGACCTTCGAAGGCGACCCGAGCCGCGCGCCGATCTACAAGGACATCGGCAACGGCGTGCCGTCGGCCGGCATCGAGTATTACCTGCCGCTGTTCTTCGACGAGACGGCCACGCTGTTCCACTACCTGCCGCAGGACGCGCATCTCGTGTTCGCCGGCGATCTGGAGGCGTCGATCCGCCGCTTCACGGCCGATACGAAGCAGCGCCACGCGTTCCTCGCGCACGACCGCGAGCGGCCGATCCTCGAGCCGCAGCGGCTATTCCTCTCCGACGAGGATTTCTTCGCGTTCGCGAAGCCGTTCGCGCGCGTCGTGCTGCCGGCGCAGCCGGCCGGCGGCTGGGCGACGGGCCTGCCCGAACTCACGGTCGATCGCCATGCGGACGATCCGCTCGCCGCGCTGCGCACGTTCGTCGAATCGTCGGGCAAGCGCGTGCTGCTGACGGTCGAATCGGCCGGCCGCCGCGAAACGATCCTGCAACTGCTCGCGGAGCATCACCTGCGCCCCGCGTCGAACGACCACTTCGCGGGCTGGCTCGAAAGCGATGCACCGTTCGCGCTCGGCGTCGCACCGCTCGCGAGCGGCTTCGCGGTGCCGGGCGAAGGCTACGCGATCGTCACCGAAACCGAGCTGTACGGCGCGCTCGGCCGGCGCGCGGGGCGCCGCCGGCAGGAACAGGCGAGCAACGTCGACGCGATGGTGCGCGACCTGTCGGAGCTGAAGGTCGGCGACCCAGTCGTCCATGCGCAGCACGGCATCGGCCGCTACATGGGTCTCGTGTCGATGGATCTCGGCGAAGGCGAGACCGAATTCCTGCACCTCGAATACGCGGGCGACAGCAAGCTCTACGTGCCGGTCGCGCAGTTGCACGTGATCTCGCGCTACAGCGGCGCCGATCCGGACAGCGCGCCGCTGCACGCGCTCGGCTCGGGCCAGTGGGAGCGCGCGAAGCGCAAGGCCGCGCAGCAGATCCGCGACACGGCCGCCGAGCTGCTGAACCTGTACGCGCGCCGCGCGGCCCGCGAAGGCCACGCGTTCTCGCTCGATCCGCGCGACTACGTGAAGTTCGCCGAAAGCTTCGGCTTCGAGGAAACGCCCGACCAGGCGGCCGCCATCGCGGCCGTGATCGGCGACATGACGAGCGGCAAGCCGATGGACCGCCTCGTGTGCGGCGACGTCGGCTTCGGCAAGACCGAGGTCGCGCTGCGCGCCGCGTTCATCGCGGTGCTGGGCGGCAAGCAGGTCGCGCTGCTGTCGCCGACCACGCTGCTCGCCGAGCAGCACACGCAGACCTTCGCCGACCGCTTCGCCGATTGGCCGGTGCGGATCGTCGAGCTGTCGCGCTTCAAGACCGCGAAGGAAGTCAACGCGGCGATCGCGCAGATCAACGAAGGCAGCGTCGACATCGTGATCGGCACGCACAAGCTGCTGTCGTCGGACGTGCAGTTCAAACGCCTCGGCCTCGTGATCATCGACGAGGAACACCGCTTCGGCGTGCGGCAGAAGGAAGCGCTGAAGGCGCTGCGCGCGGAAGTCGACGTGCTGACGCTGACCGCGACGCCGATCCCGCGTACGCTCGGGATGGCGCTCGAGGGGCTGCGCGACTTCTCGGTGATCGCGACCGCGCCGCAGAAACGGCTCGCGATCAAGACCTTCGTGCGCCGCGAGGAAGAAAGCGTGATCCGCGAGGCGATGCTGCGCGAGCTGAAGCGCGGCGGCCAGGTGTACTTCCTGCACAACGAGGTCGAGACGATCGAGAACCGCAAGGCGATGCTCGAGACGCTCGTGCCCGAAGCGCGCATCGTGATCGCGCACGGCCAGATGCACGAGCGCGAGCTCGAACGCGTGATGCGCGATTTCGTCGCGCAGCGCGCGAACGTGCTGCTGTGCACGACCATCATCGAGACCGGCATCGACGTGCCGAGCGCGAACACGATCATCATGCACCGCGCGGACAAGTTCGGCCTCGCGCAGCTTCACCAGTTGCGCGGCCGCGTCGGCCGTTCGCACCACCAGGCGTATGCGTACCTGCTGGTCCACGATCCGCAGTCGCTGACCAAGCAGGCGCAGCGCCGGCTCGAGGCGATCCAGCAGATGGAGGAACTCGGTTCGGGCTTCTATCTCGCGATGCACGACCTCGAGATCCGCGGCACCGGCGAGGTGCTCGGCGACAAGCAGTCGGGCGAGATCCACGAGATCGGCTTCCAGCTGTACACCGACATGCTGAACGACGCGGTGAAGGCGCTGAAGAACGGCAAGGAGCCCGACCTCACCGCCCCGCTCGCCGCGACGACGGAAATCAACCTGCATGCGCCCGCGATCCTGCCGGCCGACTACTGCGTGGACGTGCAGGAGCGGCTGTCGCTGTACAAGCGTCTCGCGAACTGCGAGCACGGCGACGCGATCGACGGCATCCAGGAAGAGCTGATCGACCGCTTCGGCAAGCTGCCGCCGCAGGCGCACGCGCTCGTCGAGACGCACCGGCTGCGGCTGGCCGCGAAGCCGCTCGGCATCGTCAAGATCGATGCGAGCGAGGCCGCGATCGGGCTGCAGTTCGAGCCGAATCCGCCGATCGATCCGATGCGCATCATCGAGATGGTGCAGAAGCATCGGCACATCAAGCTCGCGGGCCAGGACAAGCTGCGCATCGAGACGCGCTCGCCCGATCTCGCGATCCGCGTGTCGACGATCAAGGAAACGCTGCGCGCGCTCGCGCCGCGCGCCGACGCGGCGGCGAGCGCGGCACGCTGACGGCACGCTTACGGCACGCTTACGGCACGGCCGCGATGCTGCACCGCATCGCGGCCGGCGAAGGCGGGCGGACGCGTTTTTGAGTATGATTTTCCCATTCATCAGACGGAGTTTTGCCATGTCCACTCTCGACGCGACGGCGCCGTCCGCCGCCGACCAAGGCGACGCCTCGCTCGTCAGCCTGCCCTGGATCAAGCAGCTGGTGTCGATGGACACGACGAGCCGCGTGCCGAACCTCGGCCTGATCGAAACGGTGCGCGACGCGCTTGCCGCGAAGGGCATCGCGTCGACGCTCACGCACGATCCGCGCGAAGGCTGGGCCAACCTGTTCGCGACCGTGCCCGCATACGACGGCTCGACCGACGGCGGCATCGTGCTGTCGGGGCACACCGACGTCGTGCCGGTCGACGGCCAGCAGTGGGACAGCGACCCGTTCGCGCCCGAGCTGCGCGACGGCCGCCTGTACGGCCGCGGCACGTGCGACATGAAGGGCTTCATCGGCACGGCGCTCGCGCTGTTGCCCGAGATGCAGGCGACCCGGCTCGCGAAGCCGATCCATTTCGCGCTGTCCTATGACGAGGAAATCGGCTGCGCGGGCGCACCGCTCCTGATCGCCGATCTCGTCAAGCGCGGCGTGAAGCCGTCCGGCTGCATCGTCGGCGAGCCCACCAGCATGCGGCCGATCATCGCGCACAAGGGCATCAACGCGTACCGCTGCTGCGTGCGCGGCCATGCGGCGCACTCGTCGCTGACGCCGAAGGGCCTGAACGCGATCGAGTACGCGGCGCGCCTCATCTGCCACATCCGCGACGTCGCCGACCGCTTCCGTGCCGAAGGCCCGTTCGACGAGCTGTACGACGTGCCGTTCACGACCGCGCAGACGAGCACGATCCAGGGCGGCAACGCGATCAATACGGTGCCGGCCGAATGCCGGTTCGACTTCGAGTTCCGCAACCTGCCGACGCTCGATCCCGAGCAGATCTTCACGCGCATCGAAGCGTATGCGCAGGAAACGCTGCTGCCGCAGATGCGTCGCGAGCATCCGAACGCGGCGATCGAGTTCTCGAAGATCGCCGCGGCGCCGGGGCTCGACGCGACCGAACAGGCCGCGATCACGCAGCTCGTGCGCGCGCTGACGGCCGACCAGGACAAGCGCAAGGTCGCCTACGGCACCGAGGCCGGCCTGTTCGAGCGCGCGGGTATCCCGAGCATCGTCTGCGGGCCCGGCAACATCGAGCAGGCACACAAGCCGAACGAATATGTCGAGCTCGCGCAGCTCGCCGGCTGCGAGCAGTTCCTGCGCAAGTTCATCCGCAGCATGTCGGTCGACGCACACTGACCGCCCGCCACGCCGGCCTGCGTGTGCGGGCCGGCCCCTACCCCCGCCACCCGCCACGTCATGTCGACTGAACAACAGGGCACTGCCCATACGACGATCGACGGCGAGCCGATTCCGACGCTCGACGAAATCGCCGCGCAGCATTTCGCGTTGTCACCGTGGGTCGCACGCACCCCGGTGTTCGAGCGCGCCGATCTCCCGTCCCTCGAGGGCACGCACGTCAACTTCAAGTTCGAGCTGCTGCAGGCAAGCGGCAGCTTCAAGGCGCGCGGCGCGTTCACGCACCTGCTGGCACTCGACGAAGCGCGCAAGAACGCCGGCGTCACGTGCGTCTCGGCCGGCAATCATGCGGCGGCCGTCGCCTATGCGGCGATGCGGCTCGGCAGCAGCGCGAAGGTCGTGATGTTCCATACCGCGAGCCCGATGCGCATCGCGCAGTGCAAGCAGTACCGCGCGGAAGTCGTGCTCGCCGGCAGCGCGTCGCAGGCATTCGACCTCGTGCGGCGAATCGAGGCCGAGGAAGGCCGCTTCTTCATCCATCCGTTCAACGGCTATCACACGATTCTCGGCACCGCGACGCTGGGCTACGAATGGGCGACGCAGACGCCCGATCTCGACGCGGTGATCGTGCCGATCGGCGGCGGCGGGCTCGCGGCCGGCATGTCGACCGCGCTGCGGCTCGCGAATCCGCGCGTGCACGTGTACGGCGTCGAGCCGGAAGGCGCCGACGCGATGAGCCGCAGCTTCGCCGCCAATCACACGATCAAGATGAGCGCGATGCAGACCATCGCCGATTCGCTGATGGCGCCGCACACCGAGGAATACAGCTACCAGCTGTGCCGGCGCCACATCGACCGCATCGTCACGGTGTCCGACGACGCACTGCGCGCGGCGATGCTGTTCCTGTTCTCGCACCTGAAGCTGTCGGTCGAACCGGCGTGCGCGGCAGCGCTCGCGGCGCTGCTCGGCCCGCTGCGCGAAACGCTGCAGAGCAAGCGGGTCGGCGTGCTGCTGTCGGGCACGAACACCGACCCCGCAACGCTCGGCATGCATCTCGCGCACGCGAAACTGCATCACTGAATCCACGCAGGCTACTCAGGGTTATCCCCAGTTTATGTTGACAGCCCTGTTGATAACCCGCCGGACAAACACGCAAGTCATTGAGCAGGCAGCGTTTTATGCGCGCGAAGGGCGTCGGACGCGAAATAGGCAGATGCCGCCGCCGAGCGCGCGTCCCGCGACGTGGCGGCGTCGCATGCGCTCCATGATCGGCGCCGCCGCCCTTGCACTGTTCGCCGGTTGTGCGGCACCGCCCTCGCCCATCATCGACGCGTCTGCAGCCTGCATGCAGCCGGACGCGCACCGGATGCTGCAAGCCGACCTGCTGTTCGGGCGCGATATCGCGGGACGCGGCCCCGTCACCGATGCGGAGCGCGCGGCCTTCCTCGCCGACGTCGTCACGCCGCGCTTTCCGGACGGCTTCACATACTGGGACACCCGCGGCCAATGGCGCGACCGCGCCACCGGCCGGATCATCCGCGAAGCGAGCTTCGTGGTCCGTATCGTCGCCGACGATACCGCCGACACGCACGCGCGGCTCGCCGCGATCCGGCATGCGTACCGCGAGCGCTTCCGGCAGGAATCGGTCGGCATCACGCTCGTGCCGGCCTGCGCGTCGTTCTGATTCGCCCTACCGGGCCGAGGCCGCGACACGCAAAAAAACGGGCGCCCGAAGGCGCCCGTCGCATGCGAAACATCCGCGTACCGCTTACTTGTTCTCGAACATGTCCATGATCTGCTGCTTCTCCTGCTGCGTGACGGGCGGCGGTGCGAGCCCCTCCGAGCCGGCCGAGCCGAGCGCATCGTTCGCGCTGATCGCGTTCGCGGCCGGGTTGATGTCCACGCTCGCGACGAAGCCGTTGCCCGGCGTGCGATCGGCGTAGTACAGCTCGCCGTCGACCGTCGTCAGGCCGTCCGGCATCGGCATCTGCTGCTCGGGCACGCCGTTCAGCGCAGTGCGCATGTAGTTCACCCAGATCGGCAGCGCGAGCTGCGCGCCGAATTCGCGGCTGCCGAGGCTCTTCGGCTGGTCGAAGCCCATCCACGCGACCGCGACGAGCGACTGCTGGTAGCCGGCGAACCAGCCGTCCTTCGCATCGTTCGTCGTACCCGTCTTGCCCTGCAGGTCGCTACGGCCGAGCGCGTTGGTGCCGGCACCCGTGCCGGCCGTCGCGACCGTGTGCAGCAGGCTGTTCATCACGTACGCGTTGCGGCCTTCGATCGTGCGCGGCGCCGTGCCGCCCGCGACCACCGGCTGCGACTTCTGCAGCGGCTGGCCGCGCGCGTCGTCGACTTCGGCGATCAGGTACGGATCGACCTTGTAGCCGCCGTTCGCGAATACCGCATAACCGGTCGCGAGCTGCAGCGGCGTCACGAGGCCCGCACCGAGCGCCATCGGCAGGTACGGCGGCGTCTTCGCCGGATCGAAGCCGAAGCGCTGCGTCACGTACTGCTGCGCATACTGCGTGCCGATCGACGCGAGGATCCGGATCGACACGAGGTTCTTCGAACGCTGCAGGCCGGTACGCATCGTCATCGGGCCGTCCGGCTGGTCGTCGTCCTTCGGCTCCCACGCGGTGCCGCCCGGCACGCTCGGCGGGAAGTACAGCGGCGCATCGTTGATGATCGTCGCCGGCCCGAGCCCCTTGTCGAGCGACGCCGAATAGATGAACGGCTTGAACGACGAACCCGGCTGGCGCCACGCTTGCGTCACGTGGTTGAACTTGCTCTTGTTGAAGTCGAAGCCGCCGACGAGCGAGCGGATCGCACCGTCCTGCGGCGCGATCGCGACGAGCGCGCCTTCGACCTGCGGCAGCTGCACGACCTGCCAGCCCGTCTTGCCGTCCTTCAGCACGCGCACGATCGAGCCCGGCTTGATCCGCAGCGTGGCATTCGCACGCGGATTCAGCGCGGCCGACACGAAGCGCAGCCCGGCCGAGCCGATCGTCGTCGTCGCGCCACCGACGAACTGCACCTCGACCGCGTTCGGCGACGCCGTCAGCACCACCGCCGACTGCAGGTCGCCGTTGTCCGGATGATCGGCGAGCGCGTCGTCGATCGCCTCGTCGCGGTCGTCGCCAGCGGCCGGCAGGTTGATCGAGCCTTCCGGCCCGCGATAGCCGTGGCGGCGCTCGTAATCGAGAATGCCGCGGCGCACGGCCTGGTACGCGGCTTCCTGGTCGGCCGAGTTGATCGTCGTCGTGACGGTCAGCCCGCGCGTATAGGTTTCGTCCTTGTACTGCTGGTACATCATCTGCCGCACCATCTCGGAGACGTATTCACCGTGCACCGCGTACTGGTTGCCCGGCGTGCGCACGTGGATCTCTTCCTTCACCGCCTGGTCGTACTGCGGCTGCGTGATGTAGCCGATCTCGAGCATGCGCTTCAGGATGTATTCCTGGCGAACCTTCGCGCGCTTCGGGTTGACGACCGGGTTATACGCGGACGGCGCCTTCGGCAGCCCCGCGAGCATCGCCGCTTCCGCGAGCGTGATGTCCTTCAGGTCCTTGCCGAAATACACGCGCGCGGCGGCCGCGAAGCCGTACGAGCGCTGACCCAGATAGATCTGGTTCATGTACAGCTCGAGGATCTGGTCCTTCGTCAGCGCCTTCTCGATCTTGTACGCGAGCAGCATCTCGTAGATCTTGCGCGTGTAGGTCTTCTCGCTCGACAGGAAGAAGTTGCGTGCGACCTGCATCGTGATCGTGCTCGCGCCCTGGCGCGCGCCACCGTGCAGCAGGTCGGCCACGCCCGCGCGCAGGATGCCGACGAAGTCGACGCCGCCGTGTTCGTAGAAGCGGTAGTCCTCGATCGCGAGCACCGCCTTCTTCATCACGTCGGGAATGTCCTGGAAGCGCACGAGGCTGCGGCGCTCCTCGCCGAACTCGCCGATCAGCACGTGATCGGCGGTGAACACGCGCAGCGGCACCTTCGGCTGGTAGTTGGTCAGCGCATCGAGCGACGGCAGTTGCGGGGCCATCACGACGAGTGCGTAGCCGACGATCAGCGCGCCGACAATCGCGAGCGTCGCGAACAGCCCGACGAACCACAGTGCGACGCGCGAGCCGAACGAGCGGCGGCCGCCCCCGCCTCCGCTGCGCTGCGCGCGACGGTCGTCGTCGCGGTCGTCGTCGCGGTCGTCGCCGCGGTCGTCGTCGGGGTAATAGGCTCCCGATGGCGAACGGCGTAACGTGTAGTGAGGTTCGTTCCGGTCGGAAGGAGAAGACGGTCGTTTGATAATTGGCATGTCGGAATGGCGGGCGGCGTGGCGCCCTCGGACGCATGCGGAAATGCAAGCGGATGAATCAGAGTGGGTGCATCGCGGCAACTGTCACGTCGACAGACCCCGCCGCGCGGCGATCCGTTCCCGCGACGTGACAGCGCATTTTAATGAAATCGACCGATCGGCTTCGCGATTTTTTGTAAAAATTCCCGCATAACCGTGAATTGCGAAACGTATTGGCGGCATGCTCCGCCTATCATGGACTCGCGGCCCGGCGCGCGCCGCAGCGTTTCTTTCAAACACGAAAGGTTCGAGTTCTGCACGTGCATGCCGCTTGAACTCCGGCGCTTAAGCCGTATTTAAGGGGCCGGCGGTGTAATATCCGCCGGCTCACGCGGGTCGGATCCGATTCGCGACGGGCACTGCCGCGCTCACGCGGCACCTTTCAACCACGGAGGATTTCATGTCGCTTTTCGACTCTGTTTCGCGCACGATCAAAGGCCTGCTGAACGACGCGGCCGACTCGGTACAGGATCCGTCGCGCGACGCACGGCAGATCGTGCGGGAGCTCGACGACAGCATCGGCCGTGCCGAGAATTCGCTGATCGAGATCGAGGCACAGGTCGCGACCCAGCGCAGCAAGCGCGATGCGGCCGACGACAAGGTGAAGAAGTACGAGGACGGCGCGAAGCGCGCGCTGCAGGCCGGCGACGAAGCGCTCGCACGCGAGGCGCTTGCCGCGCAGTCGAACGCGGAAGCCGAGCGCGATGCGCTTGCGGCCGAGCTGACGACGCTCGAACCGTCGGTCGACAAGCTGAAGGGGCAGATCGCCGACATGCGCCAGCGCCGCAACGACCTGAATGCGCGCTCGAACATCCTGCAGGCGAAACAGGAAATCGCGCAGGCGAAGGACGTCGCGGCCAGCGCGCTGGGCGGCATCGGCGGCAAGAACCTGTCCGAGGACTTCCAGAAGCTCGAGGACAAGGTCGCGCTGCAGAACGCGCGCTCGGACGCACGCCTGAATTCGGCCGACACGTCGAGCGGCAAGGCGCTCGACGACAAGCTCGCCGCGCTGAACAAGGGCCCGTCGGTCGAGGATCGCCTCGCCGCGCTGAAGAAGCAGCTCGACACGCCCGCGCAGTAACGGCAACCGCGCCGCGGCCCGCCGGGCCCGCGGCGCGCACCGATCGTCAGGAGACGGGCGCTCGCGCCCGGTTCGACCATGAAGAAATCTCTCGCCGCGCTCGGCCTCTCGCTGATGCTGCTGTCGTCCGCCGCATTTGCGGTCCCGTCGCTGCAGCAAGTCGAGCAGTCGATCGCACAACGTGACTGGCAGCGTGCCGACACGCAGCTGTCGCAAGTCATCGATGCCCATCCGAACAACGCGCATGCGCGCTACCTGTACGCGCAGGTGCTTGACCGCGAAGGTCGCGCGTCCGATGCGCTCACGCAGCTGCAGAAGGCAAAGTCGCTCGATCCGCAACTGCGCTTCACCGACGCGTCGCACTTCGCGCAGACGGAATCGCGCATTCGCGCAGACGCCGCGCGCATCAGTGGCAACGCACCGTCGGCCACGCAGAGCGGTTCGTTGCAGTCGTCGCTCGCACCGGCCGTGCCGGTCGCGAAACATGGTCCGTCGACCGGCATGTGGATCGGCCTCGGGCTGATCGTCGCGATCATTGCGCTGGTGCTGCGCTGGACGTTGCGACGTGCACGCTCGGCCGACGACAGCCGCGCCGATGACGAACGCCGCACGCAGTTGAAGCGCGCGACCGACGTGCTGAACGACATTCGTCCGCTGAAACTCGACGCGAAGCTCTCGACCGCGCCCGGCGCGGCCGCGCTCACCGGCGAACTCGAAGGCATCGAGACCGATGCGCGCACGCTCGTCGAAACGCTGTCGAACGGCAAGAACCCGGTGCCGCCGTATCGCATCGACGAACTCGAGCAGCGGCATGCGAGCGTGAAGGCACGCGTCGAAGGCCGCCCCGATCCGGGCGCGCAACCCGCCGCGCCGGCGAACGGCAGCGGCTCCGTGTATGCGCAGGAAGCCGATCGCATGACCGGCATGCAAGGCCAGCCGTATCAGCAGCAACCGTACCCGCAGCAGCCGTATCCACCGCAACCGTATCCGCAACAGCAGCCACCCGTCGTGGTCCAGCAAGGCGGCGGTTTCGGCGGCGGGATGGGCGGGCTGCTGACCGGCGTGCTGCTTGGCGAAGCGATGTCGGGCGGCCGCGAGCGCGTGGTCGAGCGCGACGTGATCGTCGACGACCAGCGCCGACGCCAGGAGAACAACGATCCGGGCTTCGACCTCGGTCGCGGCGACAATTCGAACTGGAGCGACGGCAACGGCGGCGGCAGTGTCGATCTCGGCAGCAACGACGACGGCTGGACCGACGACAATACCTGAGCATTCGCACGCGGGCGCCGACGCATCGCGCGACGCCCGCCCCTCACGCCACGCTTCCTTTCATTTCCACTCGCGCCGGTCCCCTGATTTGTTAATCATTTCAAGATGGGCTACCGGCAATGGGGCACGTTCGCTATCATGCGGCCATCGGCGTGCCTCCGATCCCATCAGACGCTTCGCAGCCCTGCGCGTCGCGGCACGCCTCCCCTCGCCCCAACCAGGAGAAAGCCGCTCATGAGCATAATCAAGGAATTCAAGGAATTCGCCGTCAAGGGCAACGTGATGGATCTCGCCGTCGGCGTGATCATCGGTGGCGCATTCTCGAAGATCGTCGACTCGGTCGTGAAAGACCTCATCATGCCGGTCATCGGCGTGGTAACCGGCGGTCTGGATTTCTCGAACAAGTTCGTTCTGCTCGGCACCATCCCCCCGTCGTTCAAGGGTAATCCCGATTCGTTCAAGGACCTGCAGGCCGCGGGCGTTGCCGCGTTCGGCTACGGCTCGTTCATCACCGTGGCGATCAACTTCGTGATCCTCGCGTTCATCATTTTCATGATGGTGAAATTCATCAACAAGCTGCGCAAGCCGGAAGAAGCCGCGCCGGCCGCAACGCCGGAAGACATCGTGCTGCTGCGCGAGATCCGCGATTCGCTCAAGCAACGCTGAGCACCGCGCCACGCCGCAACTATCGGGCCCGCCATGTGCGGGCCTTTTTGTTGGGCGCGCGCCGCGCACGGCCGCGCGAGGCTTATCTCATTTTTTTGTGACGGGCGAATGCACGCGCGGGAAAAGCAGGTCTATGATGGAGACTAAACGACAGTACGGGCGCCAAGACGCTGGCTGTGTCGATCATCGTGGCAAGCGGGTCGACGGGAGACATTGATCGTCGTACCGCACGAGTGCAGCATTTTCGTGTGCTATAAAGGATCGGCATGCGGCGTACATAGCCGGGAGTGGGTCGCATGAAAATGCCGCATTTCTTGCAATTGTTTTTGAGGCGAGTGTTTATGTCCTTCCCGAAAAAACGTCGACGCGCGCAACAGGATGGCCAGGAGTCGTTCCTCGCGGTATTGCGCCATTCGAAACCTTTCGCGCAGCTCGACACCAAGATTGCCCGCGCCCGTGCGCAGGACGAACCCGTCCTCTATGCGCATGTGCTGCCCGGCCTCGATGTGCTTCTATGCAGCGTGCGCGGCGCACAGCCGCCCTATCCGGCCATTGCCGAACTGCGCAAGCGCTGCATCGAATCGATCGCCAACGCACTCGAACAGCCACTCGACGGTCTCGAGAACGGCGGGTACTGGTACGAGGCGAACGGCTTTGGCTTCCTCGTGTTCGCGAGCCGCGCGCGCGCGCGCATCCTGCCCGAATTTGGTGCAGGCACGAAGGCGAGCCTGCGCGGCGGGCTCGGGCGCCAGAACGCCGGCGACACGACACCGCGCTCCCTCGGCTGAACCGACACCGACACGATGGGCCGCCTCCGGGCGGCCCATCGGCCATTCAGGTTTCCCGCTTTACTGCCGCCGCGCGATCACCGTGCCGTCCCGCGCCCGTTACCGGGCCGGACGATGTCGATGAACGCGGCGAAATCGGCACCGGCGAGCCCCTGCGCGGCGCCCAGACGCAGCACCTGCTGCACCGTGGCCGATACGGGCATCACCGCGCCCGTATCGCGCGCGGCATCGGCAATTGCGTCGACGTCCTTCTGGAACGTGGCGAGCGCGCCGATCGACGGATGGCCGCCCGACGTCATGCGCGGCACGAAGGTCTGCAGCAGCACCGAATCGGCCCACCCGCCCGCCAGCGCGTCGGCCAGACGCGCGGCGTCGATGCCGCTCGCCTGCGCCAGGCCGACGGCTTCCGCGATCGCGGTCACCGTCGCGGTGACGATCGCCTGGTTGCACAGCTTCGCGGTCTGGCCCGCACCCGCGTCGCCAATGTGCGTGATGCGCGATGCGTAGGTGTCGATCAGCGGCCGCACCGCATCGAGATCCGCCGCGCCGCCGCCCGCCATCACCGCGAGCGTGCCGGCCTGCGCGCCGGGCACGCCACCCGACACCGGCGCGTCGATCCAGCCGACGCCGAGCGCGGCCGCGCGCGCCGCGTAGTCGCGCGTCGCCGCAGGCGGAATGCTCGAATGATCGACGATGCGCTTCAAACGGCGCGCCTTCGCTTCGCCCGCAAGGAGCCCGTGCTCGCCGAACACGACGTCGCCGACCGCGCGGCCGTCGAGCACGCACACGAACACCGTGTCGACGCGCTCGGCCAGTTCGCGCGGCGTGTCGACCACTTGCGCGCCGTCTTTTTCAAGCGCCTCGGCCTTGCCGCGCGTCCGGTTCCATACGCTGACCCGGTGCCCCGCCGCCAGCAAATGCCGAATCATCGGCGCGCCCATCAATCCCGGTCCGCAAAATCCGACTTCCACGATGTTCCTCGTCTCCAATTGGGGTTGCACTTGCCGCCCATCATACCTATCACTCAAGAAGCCGGACACGCGCGGCGCCGCTTCGGTCCCGCCGCTTGCGCCGGCCGCCCATACCAACCTCCCAGGGAGCGCATCATGAGCGACCACGTCTACAAGCTGATCGAACTGACCGGCTCGTCGCGGCAATCTTGCGACGACGCCATCCGCAACGCGATCTCGAAAGCCGGCAAGACGCTGCACAACCTGCACTGGTTCCAGGTGACCGAAACACGCGGCCACATCGAAGGCGACCAGGTCATCCACTGGCAGGTCACGCTGAAAGTCGGCATGCGCATCGACGACTGACGCACCGCGCTCGTCACGCGCGGCGCCCTGACCACCGGATGCGTGCAATGCGCATCCGCGCGGCGCCGTGCTCGCCCGTATTCCGCCCCGTTCGGACCCCTTGCCGGGGCCCGGCCGGCGGGCGTCTGCGGGTATCCATCTCTTGACGCTGCCCGTGGTTCATATTAAAAACCATATATTCCCCCGCCCCCTCGATCAGCCCGGACATATAAAACGGAGATATCATGAGTCAGCAACGCGAGGCGATCGACACGTACCTCTTGCGCGTCTTGCACACCTTGTTGATGGAGCGCAGCGTTACGCGCGCGGCCGTCAAACTGAACCAGTCGCAACCGGCGATCAGCGCCGCGCTGCGGCGCCTGCGCGACATCACCGGCGACCCGCTGCTCGTGCGCGGCAAGTCCGGCATGGTCCCGACCGAATACGGGCTGCGCCTGCTCGAGCCGGTGCAGAACGCACTGCGCGAAATCGAGCGCATCAAGTTCCAGCAGCACAACTTCGACCCGGCCACGTCGATCCGCTGCTACCGGATCGGCTGCCCCGACTACCTGAACGTGCTGTTCGTGCCGACCGTGGTCGAACGCTTCCGCCAGGCCGCGCCGAATGCGACGCTCGAGTTTCACTCGCTCGGCCCCGCGTTCGACTACGAGCTCGCGCTCGAAGACGGCAAGCTCGACATCGTCGTCGGCAACTGGCCCGAGCCGCCCGAACAACTGCACCTGTCGAACCTGTTCGTCGACCAGATCGTCTGCCTGATGAGCAACACGCACCCGTTCGCGAAGCGCGGCGGGCTCACGCTCGACCAGTACCTGAATGCGCCGCATCTCGCACCGACGCCGTACTCGGTCGGCCAGCGCGGCGCGATCGACGTGCACCTCGCGCGCGAGCGGCTCAAGCGCCACGTGGTCGTCACGCTGCCGTACTTCAACCTCGCACCGTACGTGCTGGTGAAGTCCGACCTGATCTTCACGACGACGCGCCTGTTCGCCGATCATTACGCGAAGTTCCTGCCGCTGTCGGTCGTGCCGGCGCCGCTCGACTTCCCGCCGATGCAGTACTACCAGCTGTGGCACGAACGCTGCCACTACTCCGACGAAGTGCGCTGGCTGCGCGGCCTCGTCGCCGAAGCGACCCGCACGCTGATCGAGCCGTAATCGCGCACGATGCGCGCGTCGGTCATGCCGTGACGGCGTGACCCGGTGTGATGTGCCGCGTGCGGCGGCGGCTACAACCGCCGCGCGCCGATCCGCAACGCGCGGCGCGACCACCACGCCCGCGCGTCAGCGCGACGCCTCCACGAGTGCCTGCGCCAGCGCGTTGTGGCGCTCGATGACCGGCGGCAGGTCGAGCGTCGCGAGCCGCCCTTCCCGCACCACCACCTTCCCGTTCACCACCGTGTATGCCGTCTGCGACGGCGCACAGAACACGAGCGCCGCGACCGGATCGTGCAGCGCGCCCGCGAACAGCGGCTGGCGCAGGTCGAACGCGGCGAAGTCGGCGGCCATGCCGGGCTTCAGCGCACCGATGTCGTCGCGGTTCAGCACCTTCGCGCCGCCGAGCGTCGCGATCTCGAGCGCCTCGCGCGCGGTCATTGCATCGGGCCCGAATCCGACCCGCTGCAGCAGCAACGCCTGCCGCACTTCCGCGACCATCTGCGCGCCGTCGTTCGACGCGGAGCCGTCGACGCCGAGGCCGACCGGCACGCCGGCGAGACGCATCTTCTTCACCGGCGCGATGCCCGACGCGAGCCGCATGTTCGAGCACGGACAGTGCGCGACGCCGGTGCCGGTGCGTGCGAACAGGCCGATGCCTGCATCGTCGAGCTGCACGCAGTGCGCATGCCACACGTCGTGGCCGACCCAGCCGAGATCTTCCGCGTATTCGGCGGGCGTCATCCCGAACTTCTCGCGGCTGTATGCGATATCGTTGACGTTCTCGGCCAGGTGCGTGTGCAGCGACACGCCGTAGTCGCGCGCCAGCACGGCTGCGTCACGCATCAGGCCGCGGCTCACCGAGAACGGCGAACACGGTGCGACGACCACGCGCAGCATCGCGTAGCGGCCTTCGTCGTGATAGGTCTCGATCAAGCGCTGCGCGTCGCGCAGGATGTCGGGCTCGCGCTCGACGACCGAATCGGGCGGCAGCCCGCCGTCGCGCTGGCCGACGCTCATCGCGCCACGGCTCGCGTGAAAGCGCATGCCGATGCGCTGCGCGGCGCCGATGCTGTCGTCGAGCCGGCTGCCGTTCGGGTAGATGTACAGGTGGTCGCTCGACGTCGTGCAACCCGACTGCAGCAGCTCGGCCATCGCGGTGAGCGTCGACACCTCGATCATCTCGGGCGTCAGATGCGCCCAGATCCGGTACAGGTTCGTGAGCCAGCCGAACAGCTCGGCGTTCTGCGCGGCCGGCACCGCGCGCGTGAGGCTCTGGTACATGTGATGGTGCGTGTTCACGAGCCCCGGGATCACCAGGTGGCCGCGCAGGTCGAGCACTTCGTCGGCGGTGTCGGGCAGCTCGGCGCTCGGGCCGACCGCGACGATCCGGTTGTCTTCGATATAAAGCCCCGCGTCGCGCAGTTCGCGGCGCGTGTCGTCCATGGTCACGAGCACGTCGGCGTGCTTGACCAGCAGGGTTTTCGGGCGGGATGAGGAAAGGTGCGGCGCGCGTGCGCCGGCGTGCTGCTCGAGGTTCATGCGTTCTCCGCGTCGTTCTGCCCCCGGGAGCCGCTCCCGGAGACGCTCACAAAGCCGTTCGAACGCTGATTCGCGGCACGCCCCGGTGCCTGCGTCCGTTCGAACGCGCTGGCCCGGTTACCCGGCGTGAATGCCGTCTTCGGGGTACGCGCGGGCTGGAAGCCCGACGCGCACGGCGGCAGCATCGCCCAAGCGCGCGCGGCGCACAATGCGCGATCTGCAATACCGCGCTTCACGGTTTCGATATGGTACGCCGCACGGGAGGCCGCCGGGCGCCGGAATCCCGGGCTGCGCGCCGGTGCCGGCGTGCCGTCGACAGCGGTTCATGCGCGGCGCATTATCTTTGATATCGCGCCCGTATTTGCGCGGGGAACCTTTTTACAATGCCTGCACGGCGCTCGCTTCAATCTCGCCGACGGGTATGTAGCCACGTGACGTGGAGCCTCGATCCGCCGCACAGTCAATGGATCGAGTCGCCGCCGAACCTCGCATTCACACAAGGACAATTGCGAATGGGAAAGCTCACTACCCACGTACTCGATACGGCGCACGGTCGTCCCGGCGCTTCCATCAAGGTGGACCTCTACGCGCTGGACGGCGAATCGCGCCGCGCGATCAAGACCGTGCTGACCAATAGCGACGGCCGCTGCGACGAACCGCTGCTCGAAGGCGCGGCGCTCGCCGCCGGCGAATACGAACTCGTATTCCATGCCGGCGACTACTTCGCGTCGCTCGGCGTGAAGGTGCCCGAACCCCGCTTCGTCGACCGCGTCGTACTGCGCTTCGGCATCGCCGACACCACATCGCACTACCACGTGCCGCTGCTCGTGTCGCCGTGGTCGTACAGCACCTATCGCGGCAGCTGACACACGTATCGGCGCCCGCATCAAAGACAACGATCTGAGTCTGGAGGAGTTTCATGGAAGGCTTCATCACCGACTGGCTGAACCTCGCGCTGCGATGGCTGCACGTCATCGTCGCCATTGCGTGGATCGGCGAGTCCTTCTATTTCGTCGCACTCGACAACAGCCTGAAACCGCCTACCGACGCGAACCAGCGCAAGCGCGGCGTGTTCGGCGAACTGTGGCACGTCCACGGCGGCGGTTTCTACAACATGCAGAAGTACACGGTCGCCCCGCCGGAAATGCCGGATGACCTGCACTGGTCGAAATGGCCGTCGTACACGACCTGGCTGTCGGGCTTCTCGCTGTTCTTCGTGCTGTACCTGCTCGCACCGAACACGTACCTGATCGACAAGAGCGTGCTCGACATGGGCCCGGTGGTCGCCGTCGCATCCGCGCTCGGCTTCCTCGCGGCCGGCTGGATCGTCTACGACTCGCTGTGCCGCATCCTCGGCACCAACGATCGCGTGCTCGGCATCTGCGTCGGCATCTATGTCGTCGTCGCCGCGTACCTCGCATGCCACATCTTCTCGGGCCGTGCGGCATACCTGATCGTCGGCGCGATGCTCGCGACGATCATGTCGGCGAACGTGTTCTTCGTGATCATCCCCGGCCAGCGCAAGATGGTCGACAAGATGCTCAAGGGCGAAGAGCCGAACCCGATCTACGGCAAGCGCGGCAAGCAGCGCTCGGTGCACAACACGTATTTCACGCTGCCGGTCGTGTTCGCGATGCTGTCGAACCACTATGCGATGACGTACACGAACAAGTTCAACTGGGTCGTGCTCGTGCTGATCATGCTGGCCGGCGCGCTGATCCGTCAGTTCTTCGTGATGCGCCACCGCGGCAAGCAGCTGTGGTACCTGCCGATCGGCGGCGTCGCACTGCTGTCGGGCGCACTGGTGTGGACGATGCCCAAGCCGGTCGCACCGGAAGCACAGGCTGCCAACGCACCGAAGGTCGTGATCAACGACATCATGCCGATCCTGCAGCAGCGCTGCATCGAGTGCCACTCGGCCAAGCCGACGCTGATGGGCAGCGCGCCGGCCGGCGTGATGTTCGACACGCCGGACGAAGTGTCGAAGAATGCGCAGCGTATCTACGAACAGGCCGTGCGCCTGAAGGCGATGCCGATCGGCAACGTCACGCACATGACCGACGACGAGCGCGTGAAGCTCGCCGCCTGGTTCGAGGGTGGCGCGGCCAAGTAAGCCGCCCTGCGCCGACTCTCGATCGCCGGCGCAATCCTCTCCGTTCGCGGGCCCGGAAACGGGCCCGTTTTTTTTGCGCGTATGGAACGCGTTGCCCGCTAGCCGCGCATGGCGTCGCGCTGCAGCGCGACGAGCGCATCGAGCGCGCGCGGGCCGTCGTCGAACGGCACGAAGATGTGATCGTGATATGCGGCGGCCATCACGTTGCAGCTGATGCCGGCTGCGCCCAACGCCCGCGCGAACGCGGCCGTCAGGCCGACCGCCGCGAGATCCGAATGCACGGTCAGCGTGATCCACGCGGCGCGGAACAGCACGGGCCAGCCGCGGCGTGCGACCGTTTCCTCGCTGGCTACGACCGTCAGTCCTTCCGCTTCGCGGAACGTCGCAATCACTTCGGATAACGACACGTCTGCATCGGCCGGCAAAGACACGAAGGCGAATGCACCCGGATGCAGTTCGGGCTGCATCGTGCGCAGCAGGACCGCGAGGTCGTTTTCAGGTTGGCTCATCTGAGGAACACGTCCGGAACCGGACGTCAGGCGGTTGAGTTGCGGCCACGATAGCATGCGGCCGCACCTGGTGTGCCTCGGCGCGCCTCAACGCAATCGCAGCCTGCTGCCGGCCGACCTGCCTTCGCCGACAGGCGCCGTCGTGATGAGCTCATGGATGCCCGACATCGCCATGCGCCGGTTCGTTGCGGCGACGCTGCCCGATGCGTCGTCGTTCGTCGCGCTGCTGCAGCGTGCGCATGAACAGCAACCGCCGGCCGCGCCGTGATGCGCGCGCGGCGAGCATAAAAAAACCCGCGCAAACTGCACGGGTTTCTTCGAACGGCAACGGCTGCGATCCGGCTCAGGCCGTCACTGCATCCAGCGCGTCCTCGGTAAGCCACAGCGATTCCTGCAAGTCCTGCTCGTTCAGGTTCAGCCCGTCACCGCCGCGATCGACGACGATGAAGTCGCTGACGCCGCCCAGCGCGATCAGCGGGTGATGCCACACACCCTTCGCATAGTTGACGCCCTGCCACCCGCTCGTCACGAACGCGCGGATCTTCGCCGGATCGAGATCGCCCGCGGGCGCCACGACGACGAGATACGGCTGGTCGTTCAGCGGTACGAATGCCTGGCTGCCGAGCGGATGACGCTCGAGCATCTTCACCTCGAACGGCAGCGTACGCGGCTGGCCGCGGAACAAATTGACGAGCGTACGGCCGTCTTCGTCGGTCACGTCGACTTTCGCGAGATCGTGAAAGCGGATCGTCGTGCCGAGGTTGATCGGAATCTGCTTCGCGCCTTCCGTCTCGATCACGTCGCCGAACGGCGCGAACGCTTCCTTGGTCAGCGGTTCGATTGCAAGCGTCTTCATTTGTCGAGCGTCCCCCACAGACGCAGGCGCGATACGCCGCCGTCCGGAATGATGTTCAGGCGCACGTGGGTCACCGGGCCCAGCGAGGCGATTTCGTGTTCGAAGTAATGCTGCTTGTCCATCTGCAGCTTCTGTTCGCCGAGCAGCACCGGCCAGAACATCGACTGCGTGATCAGCGAACTGTCGGTGCCGCCCGACACGTACGCGGCCTGGATCGAGCAGCGGTCCGGGTAGTTGCCCTTGAAGAACGCGGTGTCGACTTCGATCTTGCGGATCACGCCCGGCTGCGCGAGCGCGATGATCGCCCAGTCGTTGCCTGGCTCGCGGCGGCGACGGGTTTCCCAGCCGTCGCCCATGTTCACGCCGCGGCCCGGCAGCAGCAGGTTCGACGCGACGCCGAAGTGCTGGTTGTTCGCGGCCACCACGTAGCCGCCGTTTTCCATCGCCGCGAGATCGAACTGCTCGGTCGCGCTCGCGCCGGCCCAGTCGAGCTGCGGCTGACCGTACACGCGCAGGCGCGCGATGCCGCCGTCCGGATAGATGTTCACGCGCAGATGCGTGAACGCACGGGCGTCGCTCGCTTCGACGTAGTGATGGCTGTTGCCCTGCAGCGTCGTCGACGGCACGATCTCGACCCACTCGGTCGCCTGCGTCGGCGCGCCGTCGGCCACGAACGCGGCCTCGATCGACGCGGCCGGCGGGAAGTTGCCGGTGAAGTGGCTCGTGTCGATGTCGAACCCCTTGATCACGCCCGGGCGCGCCAGCTTGACGATGCACCAGTCATAGCCCGTCGTGCGCTTGCGGCGCGTCTCCCAGCCGTCCATCCACTTGCCGTGGTCGTCGTACTTGCCGGGGATGAATACCGCCGGCTCGGGGTTCAGCATCCGGTCCTTCGGCGCGAAGAAGTCGTCGCTGGCCTCGAGCGCCTGCGCACCGAGACGCGGGTCGGCGAGATTCACGTAACGCCGCGTGAAATCGGGTGCGTTCGGATCGAGAAGCGGAACAGCCATGATGTTTCCTTGTTTCAGTGAGGCGATCAGGCCGCTGCGACGCAGCAGGCCGTGTTGCGGTGTCAGGCGTCGATCAGGTCGTCGAGGCGGAAGCGCGCGATCCGGTAGATCTGGTCGAGGCTCGTGCGCAGTTCCTCGGTGCGCGAATGATTCACGCGCGACTCGAAGTTCGCGATGATGCCGTGCCGGTCATAGCCGCGCACCGCGAGGATGAACGGGAAGCCGAACTTCTCGCGATACGTGCGGTTCAGCGTCAGCAGCTTGTCGAACTCTTCCTGCGTGCACTGGTCGAGACCCGCGCCGCTCTGCTCGCGCGTCGACTCGGCCGTCAGCTCGCCGCGCACGGCGGCCTTGCCGGCCAGCTCCGGGTGAGCGTTGATCAATGCGAGCTGGCGCGCTTCGCCGCCCGTCTCCACCGCATTCGACATCGTCTCGTGCAGCGCGTCGATGCTCGCGAACGGCCGCTCGCCCGCGGCAACCTCGGCCACCCACGGCGAATGTTCGAAGATCCCTGACAGCGCCGCGACGAATGCGCTCGGCGCCATCGTGTTCAGTTGATTCAACGTGTAACGCATCGCCTTCATGCTTTCCCTTCGTTTCGATGATTGGGCTGATACGGATGATGTTCACGCCAATGACGCGCGATATCGACACGGCGCGTCACCCATACGCGATCGTGCTTCTCGATGTGATCGAGAAAACGCTGCAGCCCGCGGAAACGTCCCGGACGGCCGAGCAGGCGGCAGTGCATGCCGATCGACAGCATCTTCGGCGCCTCGTCGCCCTCTGCGTACAGCACGTCGAACGCGTCGCGCAGGTAGTCGAAGAAGTGATCGCCGGTGTTGAAGCCCTGCGGCGTCGCGAAGCGCATGTCGTTCGTATCGAGCGTATACGGAACGATCAGTTGCGGCGACGTGCTGCCGCCCGACACCTCGACGTTCATCCAGAACGGCAGGTCGTCGCCATAGTTGTCCGAGTCGTACAGGAAACCGCCGTATTCCGCGACGAGACGGTGCGTGTTCGGGCTGTCGCGGCCGGTGTACCAGCCGAGCGGACGCTCGCCCGTCACGCGCTCGATCGCTTCCATCCCGAGGCGCATGTGCTCGGCCTCGAGCTCGGGCGTCATGCTCTGGTAGTGGATCCAGCGCCAGCCATGGCATGCGATCTCATGGCCGAGCTCGACGAAGGCGCGCGCGAGTTCCGGATGGCGCTCGACCGCCATGCCGACGCCGAAGACGGTCAACGGCAGCCCGCGCTTCTCGAATTCGCGCAGGATGCGCCACACGCCGGCACGCGAACCGTATTCGTAGATCGACTCCATGCTCATGTGGCGGTCCGGATACGCGGCCGCGCCGACGATTTCGGACAGGAACTGCTCGGAGCCCGGATCGCCGTGCAGCACACAGTTCTCGCCGCCCTCCTCGTAGTTCAGGACGAATTGCACGGCGACGCGGGCGCGCCCGGGCCAGTTCGCCTGCACGGGATGGCGGCCGTAGCCGATCAGGTCGCGAGGATAGTTGGGATCGAGTGACATGGGTTCGAAGTGCGGCGAAAGTTCGCTGAAATAATGGGTTCGCATCGACTCGCGCGGGTGCCGGAGGCCGGCCGCACGAGCCGACGCGATGACGGCCCAGTGTAGCGAAAAGGTTCATACGCGCCCATACAGCCGCGCAGATAGTGCATGTCAGACGGAGTGTATGTGCGGTTGCGGCAAATTCGGGACCGGTTCCGATGCGGCGACCCCGCTGCGCGCGGTGGCGGCGGACAACACGGCCGCCGACGCATCCTCCGACGGGCTGAAACGCGCGAATTCGCCGTCGTAGCGCTTCGGCAGCGGCCGCGCATAGTCGCCGCGCTTCGCGGTCGCGAGACGCAGCGCGACGAGCGCCTCGGCCCACTTGACGGCCGCCGTCACGCCCTCGACCACCGGCGCGCCGATCTGCTGCTCGATCTCGTGCGCGAATTCGGCCATCCCCGCGCAGCCGAGCACGATCGCGTCGGCCCCGTCCTCGTCGAGTGCGCGCCGGCATTCGTCGACGATGATCCGCCGCGCGGCCGAGCCGGGCCGGTCGAGCTCGAGCACCGCGACGTCGGTTGCGCGCACGTTGCGGCAGAACCGCTTCATCCCGTAGCGCTCGGCGAGATGCCACGCCATCCCGCAGGTGCGCGCGAGCGTCGTGACGACCGAAAAGCCCGGCGCGAGCACGCTCGCCGCGTGCATCGCCGCCTCGGCGATCCCGATTACCGGCCCGCTCGCGATCTCGCGCGCCGCATACAGGCCCGGGTCGCCGAAACACGCGATCACGTACGCATCGCAGCCGTCGCGCTCGCCCTGCGCGATCTCGGCCAGTAAACCGGGCGTCGCGAGTGCCTCGTCGTAATAGCCTTCGATCGACGGCGGCCCCATCGGCGGGCTCACCGCGATGACCTCGGTGCCCGCTACCGCGACTTCGCGCGCGCAGCGCCCCATCGCATCGGTCATCCGCTGCGTCGTATTCGGATTGATCAGCTTGATCTTCATCGCGCGCTCCTCAGGTCTTCGTGCTCACGAGCAGCCGGTAGAACACGAAGCCGAGCCCCGCGCCGATGAACCACGAGAAGTTCGCGGCGGCCTGCCAGCCCGGCACCATCACGCAGATGACGGCGATCACCGCGGCCGGCAGCAGCGCGGCGAGCGCGCGGCGGTTCACGCCGCCCGTGTACCAGTAGGTGCCGCTCTCCGACATCGTGTACAGGTCGTCGCGTACGAGCCGGCCGCGCTTGACGAGATAGAAGTCGGCGATCAGCACGCCGTACAGCGGGCCGATGAACGCGCCGAGCACGTCGAGCGTGTAGTGGATCACGGCCGGGTTGTTGAACAGGTTCCACGGCGTGATGAAGATCGACGCGACGGCCGCGAGCATCCCGCCCGCGCGCCAGCTGATCAGCCGCGGCGCGACGTTCGAGAAGTCGAACGCGGGCGACACGAAGTTCGCGACGATGTTGATGCCGATCGTCGCGATCGTGAACGTCAGCGCGCCGAGGATCACGGCGGTCGGATGGTCGATGCGGCCGACCGTCTCGACGGGGTCGGTGATGAGTTCGCCGAACACCGGCAGCGTCGCGGCCGTGGTGATCACCGTGACGAGCGAGAACGCGAGGAAGTTGACCGGCAGCCCCCAGAAGTTGCCGCGCTTCACTTCGCCGAACGAGCGGCAATAGCGCGAGAAGTCGCCGAAATTCAGCATCGGCCCGGAGAAGTACGACACGACGAGCGACACCGCCGTGATCATCACCGGAATCACTTCCGCGCCGTGATACTTGACGCCGCCGAGGTTGAGGCCGATGTTGCGCCAGCCCGCGCGCCACACCATGTAGCCGGCCAGGATGAACATCACGACGTAGACGGCCGGGCCCGCGAAGTCGATGAACTTCTTGATCGTCTCCATCCCGTTCCAGAATACGAACGCCTGCAGCACCCACAGGAGCATGAAGCCGGCCCAGCCGATCGCCGACAGCCCGAGGAAGCCGTAGCGATGGACGTCCGCGTACGGCATCCATTGCGGGAAAAACTTCAGCACGACGATCACGAGCGCGCTGGACGCGAGATAGGTCTGGATGCCGTACCACGCGATCGCGATCAACCCGCGGATCACGGCCGGCACGTTCGCACCCAGCACGCCGAATGTCGCGCGGCACGCGACCGGATACGGCACGCCGACCTGCTGGCTCGGCCGCGCGATCAGGTTGCACAACCGGTTCACGAGCGTGATGCCGACGATCAGCGCGATCAGCACCTGCCAGCTCGTCAGCCCGAGCGCGAACAGGCTGCCCGCGAACACGTAGCCGCCGACGCTGTGCACGTCCGACATCCAGAACGCGAAGATGTTGTACGACCCCCATGTCTGATTCTTAAGGGGTGCCAAATCTTCGTTGTACAAACGTGGACTGTAGCCATCCGGCAATGCGGAACCGCCGCCCGCGCCGCCTTCTTCCGCCGGATAGGCGCTGTCGTGCGCCACACTGAACTGAGCCATGACTTCTCCTTGACGCGGCCGAACGGCCGCTCCACCGCCATCGATATCGCTCCGGATCGTTGCCCGGAGTCGGACTGGCGGCCGGCGGCGTGAACCGCCGGCCTGCATTGCTCTCGTCGTGTGGCGCGCGGGCCGGTTCGCGTCGCCGCTCAGGCGCCGCCGAACACTTCGCGCAAATCGACCTGCCCTTGCGCGGGCCGGTCCAGCATCTTCAGTTCAACATGCTGCAGGTGGTGCGCCATCAGCGCCGCCGCCCGCTTCGGATCCCCCGCCTCCAGCGCGGCCAGGATCTCATCGTGGTCGTCGAACGAGCACGGGCTGCGCCCGTGCGATTCGTACAGTGCCGACATCAGCGTCGAGCGTGCGACGAGCCCGTCGAGGCATTCGCAGAGCGTCGCATTGCCCATCAGCGCGGCAAGCGCCGTATGGAATTCTCCCGACAGGCGGATCCACGCTGCGAAGTCGTGCCGCTCGAACGCCTTGCGCTCCTTGTCGATCAGCGCGGCGACGCCTTTCAGCCGCTTCGCGCCCGGCCCCGTCGCGAGCCGCTCGACGACGGCCAGCTCGATGATCCGGCGCATCTCGAACACCTCGTGCACGTCCTGCAGCGTCGGACTCGCGACGAACGCGCCGCGGTTCGGCTCGAGATCGACCAGCTTGTCGGCCGCGAGCTGCGCGAGCGCCTGCCGGATCGTCCCGCGCTTCACGCCGAACACGTCGCAGAGCTGCGCCTCCGTCAGCTTCGCGCCGGGCGCGAGCCGATGCTCGAGGATCGCGGTGCGAATCCGCTCGGCGATCGCTTCAGGACCGGCGGTGCCGGACGGATGGGAATCAGGCTCGTTCATGATCTGCATCGTGTGATGGTCCTTATCCTAGAACGGACATAAAGATTGTCAACAATTCTTTTCCTTAAATGCGCACAATCCGTGTGCATCTCATCGTGCCAGATTCGTGCGTGGCGCACAGAATCCAGGCACATCAAGGCTCTCTGGCTTATCCAAGGCGGCTCACGGTGTATACCCTCTCGGTCATTTTGTTGACAAAAATGGTGCATGCCACAACTTCATCCCGATTGATGTCGACGAAAATTTTCGACCGTTAGTTGCACACTTACTTAAAGAAAAAGGCGGGAACCCCGCCTTTCGAAGGTACCTGCCCGGCTCAGCCGAGATGCGGGTAGTCCGACAGCGTAAGCCGGAAGCCGTGCGCATTCGCGACGAGCTGCGCCTGCGCGCCGAACGGCAGCGTCAGCAGATCCGGCACGTGACCGAACTGCAGCCCCGTGACGACCGGGATGCCGACCACCGAGCGCACCTGGTCGATCATCGCCTGCATGTCGTAGCCGTTGTCGTACTCGAACGGCCGCGCACCGGTGAACTGTCCGAGCACGAGCGCCTGCTGGCGCGCGAGCAGCCCCGACAGATGCAGCTGGTAGATCATCCGCTCGATCCGGAACGGCTGCTCGTTGACGTCCTCGATGAACAGGATGCCGCCTTCGATATCGGGCATGTACGGCGTGCCGACGAGCGATGTGAGGATTGCGAGGTTGCCGCCCCACAGCGTGCCCGTCACGTTCACGGCCTGCACCTGCGGCGCTTCGGCGATGATCGTCGTGGTCGGCTGCGACAGCGTCTGCCAGAAGTGCCGCATCGTGAAGTCGCTCGGCGTTTCCGCGCCGAAGTCGGCCGACAGCATCGGGCCACCGAAGGTCTTGATGCGCGCCTTCGCGTACAGCGCGAGCTGGACCGCGGTGAAGTCGCTGTGACCGACCAGCGCGATCGGCTGGTCGCGCAGGCGGCGCTCGAGCCCGCGATAGTCGAGCCCGTGCAGGATGCGCGCGGCGCCATAGCCGCCGCGCACCGCGAGCGCGATGTCCGGCAGCGCGCGCTCCGGATCCGCGAGGCGATTCAGGTCGCCGGCCCGCTCGCCGTCGGTGCCGCCGAAACGCTGAAAGCGGCGCTGCGTCGCCTCGATGTTCTCGATGCGATGCTGCGCGCCGCTCAGGCGTTCGAGCGCACGATTGATCGCATCGGGATCATGCGGATAACCGGACGGCGCCAGCAGGCGGATGGTGTAGGACGCGGCGGGCTGGAAGGACATGGCGAAGGGTGTCGAGGTCGTCAAACCTGCTTAGAGGGTCCGAACCGTCTCCGGTTCACGAGGCGTGCACCCGCCCCGCTCCGGGCGATGGGCGCGCGGCGGAGGGGGTCACGACGCGTCGGATTCGGCGTCGCGGGCAAACCGTGCCTCGCGCAGCGCGCGGCGGCGCTCCGCGAAGAACGACTTCAGCGCGGCGCCGCACTCGTCGGCAAGCACGCCGCCGGTCACTTCGGTATGGTGGTTGAGCTGCGGATTCGCGAACGCGTCGATCACGCTGCCGCATGCGCCCGTCTTCGGATCGGCGGCGCCGTAGACGACCCGTGCGATGCGTGCGTGCATGATCGCGCCCGCGCACATCAGGCACGGCTCGAGCGTCACGTACAGCTCACAGCCCGGCATCCGGTAATTCTGCAGATGCTGCGCGGCCATGCGCAGCGCGGCCATTTCCGCATGGGCCGACGGGTCGTGCCCGCCGATCGGATGATTGAAGCCGCGTGCGATCACTTCGTCGCCGCGTACGAGCACGGCACCCACCGGCACTTCACCGGCCGCACGCGCCTCTTCGGCGGCGGCTTGCGCGAGACGCATGAAATGCAGGTCGCGCGCCGATACCGGCGTGGTTTCGGGAACGGGAGAATCGGAAGCGGCAGCGGATCCGGCTGCCGCGTCGTGCAGTGCGTCGGCGCTCACATCGGCCCCGCTTCGGCGGACACGTCGTCGAGCCCACGCTCGCACAGACGCTCCGCGATGCGCCGGCAATAGTCGCGCGGCATCACCATCGGGCCGCCGCGCAGTGATTCGAGCGCCATGTCGAGGGCGAGGATCTTCGCCTGCAGCCGGCAGCGCGCGGCACGGTCGCTGACTGCCTGCAGTTCGTCCTGCAGGTTGCGCAGCGCGCGCAGTTGCTCGACGGCCGGCGGCACGAAGCCCGCATTCTTCAGGATACGGTTGGCCACCCGCACCTCCTCGGGTACGAGCAGGTCGTCATCCAGCGCCTGCGGCGCGCCGGTACCCGGCAAATCGTCGAACTCACCCCGCGCGGCGGCGGCGGCAATTCGTTGTTCGACCAGTGCGTCAAGCAATCTCATCAGTCAATCGGAACAATGCGGCAGCCGAATTCTAGCAGGGTGACGCCCGTATGACAGGCTCTTCGAAGGGTTGCTCAATATTGTGTTTTTAGGGGCCGAATCGACGCGCATGCGCGCCGATCGCCACGATTTACCGCTCTGCTGCGCCGCAGCAGGCTCCGCGCGGGTTTGGCACGGTTTGTACCGGCGATGTCCGGCCCCGTTTTTTGTTTTCGCCCGGGCAGCCCGGCATTCCTCGTCCCGCCGAAAATCGCCGCTTCGTGGCCGCCGGGTCATGCGGCGAGCGTCTGCGACCGCGCCTTGGGAAACGGCCGGAACATCATCGCGCCGAGGAACGCGCCGATGCCGATCGCGAACGATCCGAGGTACAGCCAGCCGTAGCTGCCCAGCGCATCGACGATCAGGACGCCTGCAACCGGCCCCGCCGCCATCCCGAGGCTGCCGGCCATCGCGCAGCCGCCGATCACGGTGCCCATCATCCGCAGCGGGAAGTTCTCGCGCGCGAGCACCGCATAGAGCGGCATCACGCCCGCATAGATGAAGCCGAACAGCATCGCGACCGCGTAGAACCCGTCCAGCGTGCGCACGAAGTAGTAGCCGAGCGCGCCCAGCGCCTGCGCGAGCAACCCCGCCGCCAGCATGCGTTTCGCACCGAGGCGGTCGCCCAGCAGCCCGAACGCGATGCGCCCGCCCATACCGGCGAGCCCCTCGACGCTGTAGATCGATACCGCGGCGATCAGCGGGACCCCGCAGGTCACCGCGTAGCTGACCGTATGGAAGATCGGGCCGGAGTGCGTCGCGCAGCAGAAGAAATTGGTCAGCAGCAGCACGATGAACTGCGGCGAGCGCAGCGCGTCGCCGACCGACAGCGGCGCAGGCGCGCCGGCCGCCGCCGGTTCGGCCGGCGGGTGGTCGAGTGCCGGCGGACGCCGGACGAGCAGCGACGCCGGGATCATCACGGCGCCCGCCAGCGCGGCGATCGTCAGCATCGACGCGCGCCAGTCGTGGCGGGACACGAGCCACGCGGCGAGCGGCGACATCGTCATCGGCGCCATCCCCATCCCGGCCGATACGAGCGACACCGCGAGGCTGCGATGCGTGTCGAACCAGCCCGTCACGCATGCCATCATCGGCGCGAACACCGCGGCGGCGGCGCTGCCGACACCCAGCCCGAAAATCAGCTGGAACGCGAGCAGCGACGGCGCGCGGCTCGCGAGCGCGAGACTGGCCGCCAGCAGCACCGCGCCCGTCGCGACCACCGCGCGCGCGCCGATCCGGTCCGACAGGCTGCCCCACGCGATGCTCGCGAACGCCATCGCGATGAAGCCGAGCGTCATCGCGGCGGAAATGCCGGTCATCGACCACCCCGTGTCGCGCGCGACGGCCCGCAGGAACACCGGCAGCGAAAACATCGCGCCGATCGCGATGCAGCTCAGCAGGCCGCCCGCGGCAACGATCGTCCAGCGGTATCGGGAATCCGGCATCTGGCAGCTCCTTTCTCTGTCTTGCAGGCATCGACGGGAATCGGGCAGCGCTCGCGCATGGGCGCAGTGACACAACCCGGTCGACATCGATACGACGAACGGCACATCGGGAAATCGACAAGCGCGGCACGCCAGGTGCAAATTTCCGATTGTCGGCCGATTTGCGCGGATGACAAGGAGCCAGGGGGACCGATCGAAGTGCCGCCGGGGCGCCGGCTCCCTCATTCGGTCCACGGAGCCCCACCCCGCTTTTCCGGAATCGGAAAGTCGAAATCAGAAATAGTTGGTTTGGACGCGCGGGCCCGCTCACTACACTCGAGCCTTCTTGTCATAACAAGTTGACCGATGACCTCACCCAACGTCGTGCCGCTGTCGATGGCCCCGCTCTACGTGCAGATCAAGGACACGCTGCGCGCGCGCATCCTCGATGGCACCTATGCCCCGCACAGCCGGATGCCGTCCGAGCACGAACTCTGCGCGATGTTTGACGTGAGCCGTATCACGGTGCGCCAGGCGCTCGGCGACCTGCAGAAGGAAGGCCTGCTGTTCAAGCTGCACGGCAAGGGCACGTTCGTGTCGAAGCCGAAGGCTTTCCAGAACGTGACGTCGCTGCAGGGCTTTGCCGAAGCGATGTCGTCGATGGGCTACGAGATCGTCAACCAGCTGCGCAGCTTTCGCACCGTCAAGGCCGATCGCCATCTCGCGACGAAACTGAACGTGCCGGAAGGTGCGCCGCTCGTCGAGATCCGCCGCGTGCGGCTCTTGAACCGCGAGCCCGTGTCGCTCGAACAGACGTGGGTGCCCGAAGCGCTCGGCAAGCGGCTCGCCGGCGCCGATCTCGCGACCCGCGACATCTTCCTGATCCTCGAGAACGACTGCGGCGTGCCGCTCGGTCACGCCGACGTGTCGATCGACGCGATCCTCGCCGACGACGAAATCGTCGATGCGCTGCGCGTCGAGGAAAGCAGCCCGGTGCTGCGCATCGAGCGGCTCACGCACGACGCGTCGGGTACGCCGATCGACTACGAATACCTCTACTTCCGCGGCGACGCCTTTCAGTACCGGTTGCGCATCGACCGGCAGAAGACTCGCCAACCTGCAAGGAACCCGTGATGAATACCCATGTACTCGAATACGACATCGTCGTGGTCGGCGGCGGCACGGCCGGCCCGATGGCGGCGATCAAGGCGAAGGAGCGCGACCCGTCGCTGCGCGTGCTGTTGCTGGAGAAGGCGAACGTGAAGCGCAGCGGCGCGATCTCGATGGGGATGGACGGCCTGAACAACGCGGTGATCCCCGGCCATGCGACGCCCGAACAGTACACACGCGAGATCACGATCGCCAACGACGGGATCGTCGACCAAGAGGCCGTGCATGCATACGCGACGCACAGCTTCGCGACGATCGAACAGCTCGACCGCTGGGGCGTGAAGTTCGAGAAGGACGGCACCGGCGACTACGCGGTGAAAAAGGTCCATCACATGGGCTCGTACGTGCTGCCGATGCCGGAAGGACACGATATCAAGAAGGTGCTGTACCGGCAGTTGAAGCGCGCACGTATCGCGATCACGAACCGGATCGTCGCGACGCGCGTGCTGACCGACGTGCAAGGCCGCGCGAGCGGCGTGCTCGGCTTCGACTGCCGCACGGCGGATTTTCACGTGATCCGCGCGAAGGCCGTGATTCTGTGCTGCGGCGCGGCCGGCCGCCTCGGGCTGCCGGCGTCCGGCTACCTGATGGGCACGTACGAGAACCCGACCAATGCGGGCGACGGCTACGCGATGGCCTACCACGCGGGCGCCGCACTCGCGAACCTCGAGTGCTTCCAGATCAATCCGCTGATCAAGGACTACAACGGCCCCGCCTGCGCTTACGTGACGGGTCCGCTCGGCGGCTTCACCGCGAACGGCAAGGGCGAACGCTTCATCGAGTGCGATTACTGGAGCGGTCAGATGATGTGGGAGTTCTACCAGGAACTGCAAAGCGGCAACGGCCCGGTGTTCCTGAAGCTCGGCCACCTCGCGGAAGAAACGATTCAGACCATCGAGCAGATCCTGCACACGAACGAGCGGCCGAGCCGCGGCCGCTTCCATGCGGGGCGCGGCACCGACTACCGGCAGCAGATGGTCGAGATGCACATCTCCGAGATCGGCTTCTGCAGCGGGCACAGCGCGTCCGGCGTGTACGTGAACGCCCGCGCGGAAACGACCGTGCCGGGGCTCTACGCAGCCGGCGACATGGCGGCCGTGCCGCACAACTACATGCTCGGCGCGTTCACGTACGGCTGGTTCGCCGGGCAGAACGCGGCCGACTACGTGGCCGGCCGCGATCACGCGCCGGTGGACGACGCGCAGGTCGCGGCCGAGCGCACCCGCGTGCTCGCGCCGCTTGCGCGCGCACGCGGCCTCGCGCCCGCGCAGGTCGAATACAAGCTGCGGCGCATGGTGAACGATTACCTGCAACCGCCGAAGGTGACCCGCAAGATGGAAATCGGCCTGCAACGTTTTGACGGAATTATTGAGGATATCGAAGAAATAAAGGCGAACCATCCGCACGAACTGATGCGTGCTGCCGAAGTGCGGGCGATCCGAGACTGCGCCGAAATGGCTGCGCGTGCGTCGCTGTTCCGTACCGAGAGCCGCTGGGGACTGTACCACCATCGCGTCGATTTCCCGCATCGCAACGACGCGGAATGGTTCTGCCATACGTGGCTACGCAAAGACGCCGACGGCGCGATGCGCAGCGAAAAGCGTCCGGTCGAACCATACATCGTACCGCTCGCCGACGACGAACGCAGCGCCTACGCGCACCTGCGCATCCGCGAACCGGCCGCACTCGCGGCCGCCCTGTGACTCCGAGGAGCCTTACCGTGCCCCATACCCCGCACGACATCTTCCTGCGCAGCAGCGCACCCGTGACGATCGACGAGGACCGCTGCATCGCCGACAAGGGCTGCACCGTCTGCGTCGACGTCTGCCCGCTCGACCTGCTCGCGATCGACGTGACCAAGGGCAAGGCCTACATGCAGTTCGACGAATGCTGGTACTGCATGCCGTGCGAACGCGACTGCCCGACCGGCGCGGTCAAGGTCGACATCCCGTACCTGCTGCGCTGACCTGGCGCGCCGCTTCCCCACCATCGGACCTAAGACACATGAACCCTACGCTACGGATGTTCCGCCTGCTCACCGCATCGCTCGCGCTGTCGGCCGCCGGCCTCGCGCACGCCGACACGATCCGCGTCGCGATCGGCACGCAGGACACGACGATCAACTGCGCGACCGGCGGCCTGCTGATTCGCGAGCTGCATCTGCTCGACAAATATCTGCCGCACACCGGCAAGTACCAGGACGTGAAGTACGACGTGCAGTGGAAGGACTTCACGTCCGGCGCGCCGCTGACCAACGAGATGGTTGCCGGCAAGCTCGACTTCGGCGCGATGGCCGATTTCCCCGGTGCACTGAACGGTGCGGCGTTCCGCAAGGCCGGCCGCAAGAGCGTGTTCATCACCGTGCTCGACGGCAGCATCGAAGGCAGCGGCAACGGGATCGTCGTGCCGACGGATTCGCCGGTGCGCTCGCTCGCGGACCTCAAGGGCAAGACGATCTCGGTGCCGTTCGCGTCGACCTCGCACGGGATGCTGCTGCGCGCGATCAAGGCGCAGGGCTGGAACCCCGATACCGACGTGAACATCGTCACGCAGGCGCCCGAAGTGGCCGGCAGCGCATTGAAGGCCGGCAAGATCGACGCGCATGCGGACTTCGTGCCGTTTGCCGATCTGTTCCCGTATCGCGGCATCGCGCGCAAGATCTACGACGGTGCGCAAACCCATGCGCCGACTTTCCACGGCGCGCTCGTCGACGCGGACTACGCGCAGCGCTATCCTGAGGTGGTCGTCGCGTACCTGCGCGCCGCGATCGAAGCGAACCGCCTGCTTGCGCAGAATCCCGAGAAATACAGCCTGCTGATCGAAAAGGTCACCGGCATCGAGGCGCCGGTCGACTACCTGTATCACGGGCCGCTCGGCATCCAGACCCGCGACCTCACGTGGAAGCCCGAATACCGTCAGGCCGTCGCGACCGCCATCGACACGCTCAAGCTGCTGAAGAAGACCGACACCGCGCCCGATCCGGCGACCTTCATCGACGACCGCTATATCCGCGCCGCCTTCAAGGCGTCGGGGCTCGACTACGACGCCGCGCTGAAGCATTACGATAAGCAGCCGCTCGTCGCGAACGACGCGACGACGGGCAAGCCGATCCGCGACTTCAACGACGTCGCGCAGGTCTGGCTCGTCGGTGACCACCCCGTGCGCCACTATGCGAGCCCCGCCGCCGCATTCGCTGCGCTCGGCAAGCTCGGCGCGGATGCGAAAGTACGCGCCGTGTTCGTGCACGATCACACGAGCGGACTGAAGCTGTTCGCGGATCAGGCCTGGTACGTGAAGGACGCGCACGGCGTGCTGAGCGCGTTCCTGCTGAAGACGGGCGCCGATGCGTACGCGAAGCAGGTATCGGGTTCAGTGGTCGATTACGCGGCCGCGAAGACCGGGGCCACGCAGGCACTCGCGTCACGCTGAACGTCCCCCTTTTCCCTTCACAGCTACCGGATACTCGCATGGCCGCCACCTTCGAACTTGCCAAACGCCGTCTCTGCGCGTCGCCGCGCGCCGGCGACACCCGCACCGCACACGCCGCCGCGCGCGGCCGGCCGGCGTCGCTGCGCCGCCGCGCATGGCGGATCGCATCGCTCGCCGCCTGCATCGCGCTGTGGCAGGCGGCCGTCCAGTGGCGGCTGTCGCTCGGCATCGTCACGTTCGCGAACGTGCCGGCGCCTGCCGACGTCGGCCCCGCGTTGTGGTCGCTGCTGCATTCGCCGAAATTGCCGATGCACCTGTTCGCGAGCATCACGCGCGTGCTCGCCGGGTTCGTTGCCGCGGCATTCGCCGGCGTCGGCCTCGGGCTCGCAATCGGCCGCTATCGCACGCTCGAGGACACGCTGCTGCCACCGCTCGAAGTGTTGCGGCCGATTCCGGCCGTCGCGTGGATTCCGCTTGCCATCCTGATGTTTCCGTCGTCCGAACTCAGCATGATGTTCATCACGTTCATCGGCGCGCTGTTCCCGATCCTGCTGAACACCGTGCACGGTACGGAGGCCGTCGATCCGCGGCTCGTCGCGACTGCGCGCAGCCTCGGTACGCGCGGTGTCGCGCTCTACGTGGAAGTGATCCTGCCGGGCGCGGCGCCCGCGATCTTCACCGGCCTGTCGATCGGGATGGGCACCGCATGGTTCTGCCTCGTCACCGCCGAGATGATCGCGGGCCAGTACGGCATCGGCTATTTCACGTGGGAGTCCTACACGTTGCAGAACTACCCGGACATCGTCGTCGGGATGGCTGTGATCGGCCTCCTCGGCATGGGCAGCAGCCTGCTCGTCAAGCGGATCGGCACGGCCTTCACGCCGTGGTATGCACCGCGAGGAGGCCAGCAATGAGCGCGGCCGGTATCGCCACGCCGGCCGCGCCGGGCCGTGTCGGCGTCCGCGCGCTGACGATCGAGCTCGGGCCGCCGCATGCGCGTTTCGCGGCGCTCGATGCACTCGACGTCGACATCGCGCCCGGCGAATTCGTCTGCGTGCTCGGGCCGTCCGGATGCGGAAAATCGACGCTGCTCGGCGCGCTGGCCGGCCACGTCGCCGCGACGCACGGCCAGATCGTCGTCGACGGCGAACCGGTCGACCGCCCGCATCCCGATCGAGGGCTCGTGTTCCAGCAGCACACGCTGTTTCCGTGGAAACGCGTGATCGACAACGTCGCGTTCGGCCTCAAGATGAAGGGCGTGCCGGCGCACGAACGCCGTCGCGAGGCAGCCGCGCTGCTCGAACTCGTCGGGCTCGGCGGATACGGCGCGCACTACCCCGCGCAGCTTTCCGGCGGCATGCAGCAGCGCGTCGAGATCGCGCGCGTGCTGATCAACCGGCCGCGCATCCTGCTGATGGACGAACCGTTCGGTGCGCTGGACGCGCAAACGCGCCGCATGATGCAGACGCTGCTGCTCGACATCTGGTCGCGCATCGGCACCACCGTCCTGTTCGTCACGCACGACATCGAGGAAGCGCTGTTTCTCGGCGACCGCATCCTGATGCTGTCGCCGCGGCCGGCGCGCATCGTCGCCGACATTCGCGTGCCGCTCGCGCGGCCGCGCACCGACGACAGCACCACCGAGTCCGCATTCGTCGACATCAAGCGGCGCTGCCTTGCGCTGTTGCGTGATGCCGCGTGACGACGTGCCCTTCTACTGCCCCGACTTTTCGCCCATGACCGCTTCCTCTACTGCTTTTCCGCTGCCCGGCGCGCACGATCCCGATCTCGCCACGCTCGTCGCACGCGTTGCCGCACCCGACGCATCGGTGCGGCGCATCGCACTGCTAGAACTCGCCGATCTCGAGGATCCCGACCTCGTGCCGACCTTCGTTGCCGCACTGCGCGACGATCCGTCCGCCGACGTCCGCGGCGAAGCCGCGCGCGTGCTGGCCGCGTGGGAACAGCACGACGTCGTCGACGCGCTGTGCCATGCGCTGCTCGATGCCGACGACGACGTGCGTGCGACCGCCGCGCAAAGCCTGTCCGAGCTGAAGGATGTCGCGTCCGGCGCCGTGCTGTGCCGCTGGGCCGAACGCGCCGAGCCGTTCGTGCTCGGTGCCGTACTGCGCGGCTTGCGCGAACTGCGCGACCCCGACGCGTTTGTACCGGCGCTGCGCGCGCTCGACGCGCCGGCGCCGGCCGTGCGCGCCGAGGCCGTCGCCGTGCTCGGCTGGCTCAAGGACCCTCGCGCGCTGGCGCCGCTCGCTCGCGCCGCCACGGCCGACGCGCATGCGGACGTGCGGCGCATCGCGGTCGGTGCGGTCGGCTTTGCCACATCGAGCGACCCGGCTGTCGCGACCGCATTGCTTGCGGCACTGCGCGACGCCGAATGGCAGGTCCGCGAGGAAGCGGCCGCGACGCTCGGCAAACTGCGCGTCGCGATCGCACGCGATCCGCTCGTCGCTGCGCTCGGCGACAACTACTGGCAGGTGCGCTTGCGCGCGGTGCGCGCACTCGGCCAGTTGCGCGATGCCGCGGCGGCACCGGCCGTCGTCCCGTTGCTCGCGCATACGATCAGCAACCTGCGCAAGGAGGCCGCGCTTTCGCTCGGCGAACTGCGCGACCCTGCGACGCTATCCGCACTGCATGACGCGCTGGACGATCGCGATCCCGAGGTGCGCAAGGCCGTGCGGATCGCGATCACGCAGATCGAGGGAGACGCGCGATGATGGCGCCGACCGAGATCCTGCTCGACCATGCGGCGCATGCGTTGATGCTGCGCTGGCCGGACGGCGACATACAGCGCATCGGCTATGCACGTTTGCGCAGCGATTGCCCGTGCGCGGCGTGCCGGAAAATCCGGCTCGATGGCGGCCGGATCAATGCGCAGGCGGACCTGACGCTGGATGGCGTCGAAGCGGCCGGTTACGGCATTCGTTTGCTGTTCGGCGATGGACATGCGCGCGGGATTTATCCGTGGCCGTACCTGGCCGGACTCGGTGGGAACGACTCGGATGCGGCGGGGATCGGGTCGCGCGATCCACTTACCCCCGTCCATTCTGCGAGCTGAAGGAGGCCGGCGACAAATCGATCCGTATTGCGTCGCGCGTTATGGCGTCGCACCGCGCCACGACGTGGGGCACGCCGCGCGCGTCGCAGCGCTCCCCGCAACGGGGACGGAAGCGAGATATCAGTCCGAGGATCGGCGCGATGAGTCCGCAACCGTCAGCGGCCACCGTCCGATGACATCGTAATGCGTCCTGCCGAGCCAGCTGTGGATCAGCACGAACTCGGACACCGTCCAGGAAATCGGCTCGATCCGGTACTGACCGAGCCTTCGTTCTCCGTACAGCAACGTCACGTGGGGCGTGAAACGCGCACTCGACACGCGCAGCCCCGCTTCGCCGAGCGCACCGCGCAGCCGTTGCCGAAACGCAACCAATGCGTCGAGCCCCGCGCCGCCCGTCAGCACCAGCGGGCAATGCCCGGGACGTCCGTTGAAACTGACAAACTGGTCGAAGGTGACGCGAAACGACCGCACATCGATGCGGCGGGCCGCGGCACACGCGCGTGTGAGCGTGGCGCCCGGCACGCAGGCAAAATCACCGAGCGGATACAGCGTGACGTGCAGCCGCTCGGCGTCCAGCAGCCCGCTCCCGCCGCGGTTCCCGCCATGCAGCCGCCTCGCGATGCCGGCAAGGTGCGTGGCCGTATCCGGGTCCGGCATCGCCGCGAAGAAAAAGCGATGCTCGGCTACCGGGGGACGCACGTCGAATCCGGGGAGGGTCAGCTGGATCACGGCAGCATGGTCGATACGCCGATGGACGAGCGTCCATTATGATTAATCCAACAAATTCGCGCACGGCGCAAAAAAACGCCCGACGGGTTTCCCCTGCCGGGCGTTCGCATCATCCGATGCCGTGATCGGCTACCGGTGCGCGGCTCGGTGCCGGATCACTCCCATTCGATCGTCAATCCGCTCGCTACACCCTTGCGGGGACGGGGTTGCCGCCTGTTCGTGTATCGGAGATACCGTCACCGATACCGAAAAAAGTCGGCACCTATCGGCTTTGGACAGACTGCATCGGAGAATCAACCTGCGCTTTCGGTCAAAGATCACGTATGCCAACCTTCTGGAGACGCCTTCTGCGGGATACCGTCATCGATACCGTCAGGCACTTTCCAGCGAAATCCTCGAAGAGCTGACAGAAGCCGCGACCTTAACGCCGGCCACTCCTTCGGCAAAAAAGCATGAAACGTGTGCGACAACCACAGTAGGCGAAACGCAGCGGCCTGTTCGGCACGGAGATGCGACGAAACGGTCATCGGGGCAGTGAACTCCGGCCGGCAACTCGGAGTAATCACGCCAAAACCGCAAGCGCCGCTTCGACCCACCGGAAACCGATATGCTCTTGCTCGAGCCGCACGTTCCTGCGCAGCCGGTTGTCGCGCAAATCGTCGAACAGCGCTTGCTCGGCGGCGTCGAGTCGCGGCAAGTCGCGACGCACCGGTTCCTGCTCGTCGCGCCAGAACGCGGCATGCGCCATCAACGTCGCCCGGTCCATCAGCAAGGATTTGACGTGGCCGAAGTGGCCGCGCAACTGGTCGAGGATGGCAAAGCCGTGCGTATCGATATCCCCCCAGTAATGGATGTCGCAGCGGGATAGCCATTCTGCTTTCGACAGCGCGTCCCACCCATATCCCGCGCCGAAAACGACGATTGCATCTGCCATGGCCGGGAATGCAAGAAAATTCGTCTCGTTCTCGGTGATGAACACCCGGCGAATCGGCACCGCCAGCGCGGCAAAGCTATCCGCATCGAGGGCAATATCCGGCAGAACAGGGCCGGGAAGCACCGGCAGTCGCGCGTCGAGCAACCGAAACCGGATGCGAACCGGCTTCTCGCGAAAGCCGTAGCGGGCCGCAAATTGCCCGCTCCCGGTTTTCTCCGCTGCGATGGCCTCCGCCGGCAGCACGAGATCGAGCCAATCCGTCAGCACGCCTCGCCGGCTTTCGATGAATTTGCTCGGCACGCCGGCAATATCGACCTGCCTCAGATAAACGCCGGAACGCGGATGCCGTACGATCCAGTCGACCACTGCGAGCAGGCGCTCGCATTCGTCTGCCAACTCGAGTGCTTGCAGCGGGCGCCGGCGAAACCATGCCAGCAACTCGGGCTGCCGTGCACGCACGAGCCGTAGCAATCGGGTAAAACGTGCCGCATCGCCGCGCCTGCCGATCATTGCCAGCGCATGGTCCAGCCCATCGAGCCAGATGGCCTGCGGCACGCGTTGAACGCCCAGAACGCGATGGTTGAGTTCACGCCACTCGATCCTCGTCTCCTGGACGGACACGAGCTCGGCAATCCACTCCCGAACGGCCTGGAAATGGTCCATCAACTCCGTCGAAGTCGGCCCCTTCATCGCCAGCCGCAGCGGAAACGAACAACCGGACTGCGCGACGGCATGCGCCTCTTCGCCATCGACGCGCACTGCGTCGGTACACTCGCCGGCCGCCACGCTGCGCAACAACTCGCCGCGATCCCACAGACGTCGCACTTGCGCCTTCAAATCCGCAGCCGAGGTCCAGCTCACGCGATACCCTCCGCCTTGCGGGCGAGATGCTCCTCGATCGACAGATTACGCAGCTTCGACGCACGCCCCTCGTCGTTATGCACGAAGCCGACGCTGGACACGAACGGCTCGATCACGTGGATCTTCTGAAGCGGCGTCACGATCAGCAGTTGCAGGTTGAGTTGCTGGAACAACCTGAGCCCGTATTGCGCGGACTCGTCCGAGCCGCGCCCGAACGCCTCGTCGATGACCACGAACCGGAACGAGCGCGACCGCACCGCGCCCCATTCGAGGCCGAACTGATATGCGAGGCTCGCCGCGAGAATCGTGTAGGCCAGCTTCTCCTTCTGCCCACCGGATTTACCGCCCGAATCCGAATAATGTTCGTACTCCGTGTCGTCTTCGCGCCAGCGTTCGCTTGCGGCAAACAGGAACCAGTTCCGCACATCGGTGACCTTCGTCGTCCACCGGCGGTCGGCATCCGACAGCCCTTCACGGCCACGAAACCGGTCGACAATCGCCTTGACCTGCAAGAACTTCGCCTCCGAATACTGCGCATCGTCCGATCCGGTCAGCGCACCTTCGGTACAGGTCCGCAACTCGCCCTGGAAATCGCGGATATCCGCGTCAGGGCTCGCCTGCGCTTCCAGCACGATATACCGCCCCGGGTTGTAGTCGATCTGCGCGAGCGATTCATTGATGCGGGAAATGCGATCCCTGATTGTTTCGCGTTCGCGTGCCAGCTGCGCGTTGAAATTGGCGATCTCGTTGATCGTGTTGGTATTCAACAGTTCCTTGAAGCGCGCCTCGAAGCGTGGCAGATCGTCGGCATTCAATCGAGCCAGCAGTTCACGATACTCGAATGCAGCGTCGACGCTGGCGTCGAAATCGGCGGTATCGAGCTTGTACGCGTCCTTGAACGTCGACATGCTCTTAATGATGCGTTCGGTCAGCCGATCCAGACGCTTGGCCTCCGCATCCATGCGCGCCTGCAACGCGTCGCGCAATTCCCGTTCGCGGTGATCGCACGACTCGACCGACAACTGATGCTCACCGAGAACCTCCGTGCGCAGCCCCTCCAGCCGCTCGCGGATGTCGTCCGCCACATCGGCCAGCGAGGCGGACGTTTGCTCCCGCAGTGCATCCGCGGCATCGCGCTTCGCCTTGATGCCGCCCAGATCCATGTTGAGATCCGACAATGCTTTTTCGCTGTCCTTCAACGCAGCCTGTACCGATTCCAGTTGCGCGGCCAACGCCAGCAATGCGTTGCTGGCCGCTTCCAGACGCGCCTTCTCGTCCTGCAGACGGGCGATCGCCGCCGCGCAGCTTCGCCAATCGATCTCGCGAAAATCGTTGAATTCATTGAGCGCCGCCAACGCCTCCAGCCGATGCCGCAGTTTCGCCTGCTCCCTCTGTGCGCCGGCGATTTGGGCGCCGATGCCGCCGAGACGCGTCTCGAGTGTGCGCAATTGCCCCTCAAGCGTTGCAATCTTGGCCGCGTTGCTCCAGCCGAGGACATAGCGGCTTCGATCGTCCAGGCGATGCCGGTCGTCTTTCTCGTGTCGTTCGCCGGGCGCCTTGACCTGCCCAGTGCGGGTCAGCGCGCGAGACTCGCGGCGAAACTGCTCCTGCGTCGCACAGCACGCGTAATCGAAGCGCTGCGCGAGCGAACGCTCCAGCCAATCGTAGAACGGCGAATCCGGCTTGATCGCGACGCGGCGCACCAGCGAGTCGCGATGCAACTCGACGGCGCTCTGCTCGCGCGCCGGCCGCACGCGAAAGTAGACGAGCCGCCCGGCCAGATGGGTGCGGTCCACCCAGGCCGCGACATCCGGATAGTCCGCATCCGGCACGAGCAACGACAGACCGAAGTTATGCAACACGCGCTCGATCGCCCCTTCCCACTGATGCGCATCGTCACGTACCTGGATCAGCTCGCCGGTAAACGGCATGCCGTCCTCGTCGAGACCGAGTGCGGCGCACATCGCCGCGCGCATGGCAATCGACTCCTTCGGAATATTGCTGCGACGCGCCTTCAGGCTCGCGATTTCGTCGCTCAGCGTCTGATGCTCGCGCTTTCCGTCGCGCAGCGCCACACCCCACTCGGTGATCCGGTTCTGCAGATCGGCTTCCTGCTGCCCCGCGACTTCGCGGAGAGCGGCCACCTGCTGCCGCAGCGCGATGAAAGCGGGTTCGTCGACCGCGTTCGATTCGCCGATGGCGTTCAGCAACTCGGCATGCCGCTCGGCTCGCCGCTGCCGCCGATCGCGCTCGCGCTCCTCGTCCCGAATCTGCGCGGCAAGCTGCTCGAGCCGATCGCCGCCTTGCTCGGCAATCGCACGCTTGAGGCGATCGGCTTGCGTGCGCTCCTGATCGTGCTGCTCGATGCGCCGCTCCCGCTGCGCCGACACGCGGACGTGGTCTTCGGCGAGCAACTGCAGCCGCCTGTCCAGCAGACCCAGCTTCAACCCGGCGAAGTACGGCTTCAGCGCATCGCGGCACACGCGTGAACGCGCCTGCTCCGCCGACAGTTCGGCATGCTGATCGCAGTCCGACACCAGCGGTTTCAGCAATTCCACCTGGCGCTTAGCCTTGAGCACCGCTTCGTGCGCGCGATTCAAATCGTCGAAATGCGAGATCAGTGCGTCGATGCGCGGCGCGACGTCGAACGGTTCGAGCATATGACTGCGCACGAAGTCGGTCAGATTGCCGACCGACTTCATCGACACCGTCTGATGAAACAGCTCGAGCGCCTGCTCGCTCTCGATACCGAAGCGTCGGCGGAACCACGCGCCGTATTTCGGAAAGGTATCCTCGATTTCCGCACCCAGCGCGCGCAATTTCTTGCGCAGTTGAGCGACGTCCGAGCCGAAGCGCGTGAAATCGGTCGCAATCGACAGGTCTCGTTCGGCGCCCACGTAAAAGCGCGCTGGCTGGCTCTGCGCCTCCTTCATCCAGAAGACCTGCGCGAGCGAGACCGTCTGGTCATACCCCGCGTTGTGAAAAACACCGAGGATCACCGAGTAGCCATTGTGATCCCGCAATGAGACAGGCCGGGCCGTGCCGGTCACTTCATTGCGCTCCGACTTGAAATGCCCGAGCACGTAGGAGCGCAGCGTCCGTTCCTTGCTGTCCGCACCCGCCGCCTTGTTGTACGCGATACGTTGGGCGGGCACCAGCAGCGTCGTGACCGCGTCGACGAGCGTCGACTTGCCCGACCCGATGTCACCCGTGAGCAGGCCATTCCTGCCATCCAGATGAAGCGTCCAGACACGAGCGTCGAAGGTGCCCCAATTGAAAACCTCGAGACGCATAAGACGAAAGCCGGTGAGGGCATCGTCGGCGAGAAAATCCAGCTCGAGCGGCTGCGGAATCGCGTCGTCCGGCTTATTCATCGACATCGCCTCCGTGCTCCATCTCCGCGCCCGCCAACTGCGCGCGATATGCGGCGAGACGCGAGTCGAAATCCGACAGCCATTGCGCGTCGACGAACGCCTTGAGAATGCGCCGCACTTCGAAACTCGACGGCCCGCTCGCGGCCTTCAGCCTCCGCAGGAAGCCGAGCTCGACGACCTTGTTGACGTGCGTATCGATCTGATCGATCAGTTTCGCTTCGTTGCTGCTGTCCGGAAGAAAAACCCTCACGAGCTCGACGATGGCATCGCGCGACAGAATCAATCGTGTATCGCCCCCGCCGGCATCGAATTCGGCAAGTTTCTTGCGCAGCAACGCGAGCAGCAGGCTCACCGGAAAGGAAATCGGCCGCCGCGCGATCAGACGCGGCACCTTCCGTGCCGCATCTGACTCGACCTCTTCCGGACGGCTGCGCAGGAATGCGTAGCCTTCCGCGTCGTCCAGCACCAGTTCCAGGTCCAACACCCGGACGTAATCCCGCACGTGCATCTGCAGATCGAGCAGCGCGCTCCACAAGCGGTCGTCGTCCTCGCGATAGATCACGCCTTTGAGCAGCGTGACCGCCAATGTCGACAGATCGGCATTCGCGGCCGTCTCTTGCCGGTTCTCTTCCATGTTCATCTCACAAAGATCACCCGCGGCATCCGGGCACGTCTCGTCGTCGGGGCTTCGTCGGCACGAGTCGATTGCCATGCGATCAGTTCGATGGTTTCTTCGTCGACGACCGTCCTGAACGCGTCACTGCCCAGTTGCAGGTACGCGACCAGCTCGGCCAGCCCCTGTTGCAGCGGGTAAGACTCGATCAGTTCACGCAGCGTCACCTGCGAGCGATCCTGCAACGCATGCCGGATGCGTCCTGCGAGCCGCGCGCGGTCGATCACCACTTGCGCGTACAGCGCCGAAGCATCCAGTTCGACGTCCCCGGCTTCCAGTTCGACATCGTCGATCACCGGCTTGCGCGTCGGCACGTGCAACGGCCGCTCCATTGGCAACTCGACGTCCGACGACGCATCGGGGAGACTCATGAACGCGCCGGCCGGCGGCGCATCTCGCACGGCCACCGCCTTGGCTTCGATACCTCGCAGAATGTCCATAATGCGGCGATTCTCGAGCCACGCCTGATCGTCGAGGAACCGGCGCAGCTGCTGCGAAAGCTGGGCGACCGTGCGCTGGGTGTGCTCACCCGCCTCCAGCCAATCATAGTGCACGCGCGCGGTGCGGCCGTCGGGCTTCATGTCGGCCACGGCCGGCAGCGCGAGCACGTGCGCGAGCCCCTTCGTGAACTCGTCCTGACGCGTGCCGGACATCAGGAAATCCCAGAATGCACGAAAGCTTTTACCCTGATCCGAATCGCCGATCGCGTCGCGCTCGCCCATGATCTCCTCGAGCAACGCGCCCTTCGAGCCCTCCCACAATGCAATGCGCTCGCGCACGCGGCGGTCGAGCATCCGGAAATTCTGCTCGACCTCGCGAAAGTCGGTCAGCAACTCGCGCGCCAACTGCACGAATTGCTGAAAGCGGTCTCTGACGGCGGTGTCATCCAGCACGACGAGATCCCCGGACAACGCCCTCGAGATTTCCGCATCGATCTCGTCGCGACGCTTGCGCAATTCGGCAATGCGTTTTTCCGGATCGGCTTCACTCCCTTCGCACATCTGCCGGAGCAGTTCGAACAGCGTCAGCAGGCGCGACTCTGTGCCGACGAAGCTGCGCACCGTCAACGCATCCAGCCAGGCGATCGCCTTTTCCATCGCGGGCGTCAGGTCGAAGAGCGGCTCGTCCGAGCCTTGCCGGTAGAACTTGCGCAGCCAGCCCTTCTCAGGGCTCGCCCAGTCGTTGAGGTAGTCGAGCGCGCGTTTCGGGTAAGCGTCCGCGCCCAGACGGTCACGCAGGACGAAAAGCTCGTCTTCCAGCGCTTCCGACAGATCGGCTGCGGGTATCACCCGTACGTTCGGCGCGATGAAGACGCGATGCAGAAAGCTCGCGACTAGCGGCGCATGGTCGGACCGCAGCAGCCGCCACGCCGGATGCTGCATGCGGAGTGCTTCCAGCGTCGCATGGTCGAGTGTCATCGATTGCCACTCATTTCGCGGTATCGACGGCTTCCGCCGTCACGCCGCCGCTGCGCAGGGCCGATGAAATCGCCGACAACGCATCGGCCAGCCGTCTCGCCGTGTCGGGCGGCGGCAGCGGCAACCGGAGACTTCGCGCGCCCGTGGTAGGGTTGCGCTCGACCCATGGATGCGTGCTCGCCGTCCCTTCGGCGGATGCGTTCAATGCCGATACCAGTTCCACGCCGAACTGCAACAGTCCGGACCAGGGATCGGCGCGCACATCGCGCCACACAGGTTCGGCGGCGGCGACGCCGGAATGCGTGTGGTCATCAGCAAGATGCTGCGCGTCCCGGGCTTCTTCGGACCGTCCGCCTGGCGCAGCATCGGCGGAGGCGTCCACATCGGCGGCCGCGGCAGCAGCATCGGCATCGGCAGCAGCGGGTTCGGCATCGGCATCGATATCAGCCTCGACGCCGGCAACAGCACTCTCCTCCGGATCCGCCAGCGCGTCACCCTCGCCCATCCGACCCGTGACAGTCTCCACGTCTTTCATGAAGCGCGCGAGGCGCGAGCCTCCGAGCGAGATGTCGCCCGCGCCGCCGTCTAGGATGCCTGCCATCAGCGAGCGCTTGAAGGCCAGCACCGACAGCATGCCCTCCTCGATCGTGCCCTTGGCCACGTAATTGACGATCTGCACGGGCTTTCGCTGCCCCATGCGATAGATGCGCGCGATACGCTGCTCGAGCACGGCAGGGTTCCACGGCAGATCCATGTTCACGAGCGTCGATGCGTGCTGCAGATTGAGCCCCGTGCTGCCTGCGTCCGTCGACAGAAAAACACGGCAGTCCGGATCGTCCCGGAATCGCTCCACCAGTGCCGGGCGGCGTTCCGACGGCACGCCGCCGTGAAAGCTGACATAGCCGACGCCGAGCCGCTCGAGGCGGCGAATGACGATCTCGTGCGTGCGCGTCCATTGACTGAACACCACAGCTTTCGCGCCGGGCTCGGCCAGCAGGGTTTCGAACAGCACCGCCAGTTCGTCGGCCTTGACGCCGTGATCGGTCTCCTGGTCCAGCAAATAGGTACTGTTGCACGACATCCGCATGTTCTGCAGCGCGCACGTGAGTCTTCGCTGGTCGCGATCCGACAAAAATTTCAGTTTGCGCCAGCGATGGACGATCCTGGCCGCGGTCTCCGCGTTCTCCGCATGATGAGCCATCTGCTGCTCGGTCATCGGCACCAGCAGATTCTGGTCGGTACGCTTCGGCAACTGACGCAGCACCTCGGACTTGCGCCGGCGAATCATGATCGGCGCCAGGGTCTGATTGATCATGTCGAGCCCCGTGTACCCCGTCACGCGTCCGGCCTCGTCCTTGACCTGATGCTCATGCAGCAGTTTCCACGTCGGACCGAGGCGATGCTGGTCGACGAACTGGACGATGGAAATGAGTTCCTCCATCTTGTTTTCCAGCGGCGTGCCCGTCAGCACCACGCAATACGGACTGTCGATGCGCTTCAGCGCTTTCGCCGCGACGGTGTTCCAGTTCTTGATGCGTTGCGCTTCGTCGACGATCACGAGTTCCGGCGCCCACGCGGCAATCGTGTCGAGGTCGTATTTCAGCTTCTCGTAGTTGGTGATCTTGCAGAAATCTTCCTCCGCATATTCGCTTCGCCGCTGTGCGAGGTTTCCCGCGATCACGCGCGACGCCCGGCCGGAAAAGCGCGCGATCTCGCTCTGCCACTGATACTTGAGCGAAGTCGGGCAGACCACGAGCACTTTCGACACGCCGGCATGCCGCGCCAGAATCTCCGCGGCCGCGATCGCCTGAACGGTCTTGCCCAATCCCATCTCGTCGCCGATCAACGCGCGCCCGGCCCGTACGGCAAACAACGCGCCTTCGGCCTGATACGCATAAAGCGGCACCTTGAGCAGCTTCCTGAGTTGCGGATCGGCGGCGCCACCTGGAAACAGGCCATTGAGCATCGCGGCGCGGCGCAATGCATCGCTGCGCCCCGCGATGAAATCCAGCGCGTCGTCATAGGCGCGCAGTTCGTGTCCGGCCTTCGCCACGTGCGTAAGAAAGCGCCGCAGTTCGTCGAAGCAAGCCTCCGGCAATCGCCATCCGTCAGACACGTCGAACAACGCCGCGGCAGCGTCCGCCACTTTCGCCGGGCAATCGGTACCCGCTCGAAAATGGATCGTTCGCCCACCGTCGTTGCGCAAATACAGCTCCGAGAAAGCCGGCTGATAGCCGCGTGCGAATGCCGCCTTGGCGCCGCGCTTGCTCATCAGTTTCGACAGCGTGAATTCGATGTGCTTGCACGTGCCCAACTCGTTGGTCGCGTAGTCGGGACAGGCGCAGAAGTTGTCGCCCGGCCGCGTACCGCGGATTGCGACACGATAGTGGGATTTCGACTCCGGATTACCGATGCGGAATTCGGAGAAAAACGCGTCCGTCCCAAGATTCTCCAGGCTGAACGGCTGCTCGCGCCCGAACTGCCGGCGCAGCGCGCGCTGCCAATCGGCAGGGGCCATGTCATCCGGTGCGTGGGTTCTGGACAGCCTCGGGGGTTTGTGCTGCGTTGCAGCGTCGCGCTTGTTCTTCATCAGGTCGGGGGCATCGGCGGGTCATGCTCACGACCTCTCGCACCTTTTGCCGATGCGGGAGGCGGGCGATTTGCGGGAGTGACGACTTTGGCGACACCAACGTCAACCACGGCGAATTATATCGAACCAGCGACCTGATCCCGGCCGCCGGCTGTTTTCGCCCGTTCGGCAACGAGCTGCGTGACCCGATTCAACGTGGCCTTAAACAGACATCGATCCGCGGCATGGCGGGAAGGCAGGACATATCATCCGCTGTGTTTGGAAAAAAGCGTCGACAAGTTCTGCATGCGCGGTTCATGCGGTTCGCGTTGCGATCCGTTCCAGAGTTTGCTCGAGCTCCCGGCGATCGGCCTCGCGCTTGGCCGCAGTCCGCTGCGCCAGGTTATGCAACTTGCGCCGCACACCCGGTAGCTCATTCGCATGCGCAAGCCCGATAGAGCCGAAGTCCGGCTTCTCGTCCTCCACTGATCGAAGAAACGCCCGCGAAGGTTCGTCCAACCAGTTCGCCACTCGTGCCAGCAAACGCTCGCGGCTTTCCAGCAACGCTTCGGCGCTGACCGGCTCGGCCGTCATTCCCCTGAAGTGCGCATCGAACGTTGCAGCGAAATCCGCCGGTACTCGAGGCGCCAGCATCTCCCAAGCGGGCTTAGGGCTGCAGGTCAGATACACGAGAAAAGTCCGCCAGAGCACATCGTTCGCTCGTCCTCCAACAGCAGACCGACATCGAACAGGTCGCGCGGATGCTGCCGCAACAAGGCGGCGGCGAGCTTACCGGCATAGAGATCAGCGAAATCCAGCACCTGGACAGAGGCAAAGCCGAAGGCCTCCTCCACCTTCGGCCTGACCACCATGGTGCGTACTGGATGCACCGTGCCACGCATGACCGGCGTCGTCTCGATCTGCACGCGTGCGCGGCCGCGACTGACCACCAGCCGCGTGACCGATCCCGTGCCCTCTCCCGCCGACGACTGCACTTGAAGTTGCAGCGGACGGGCGCGTAGCGTAACGGCCAGTTGCTCCAGTGCCGCCGCGATCAGAGTTGCGTCCTCGGCAAAATCGTGTCCCGGCAGCCAGGCCAGATCAATGTCCACCGACAGCCGTGGAAGTTCGTGCTCGAACAGGTTGATCGCCGTACCGCCTTTAAGCGCGAAGCGCGGCTCCCGCGCAAGCACTGGCAGTATCTCGACCAGCAATTGCACCCAGTCGGTGTAGCGCTTATCCCAGGTGCTCATCCAAGTCTCCAGGCAATGTGATCTGGTAGGTCGGATGCAAGCGCCCGCCGGGGACCAGCGCACGCTTGCCCCGGCCCAGATCAACACCATCAAGGGGTACATGCAACAGCCACGCATGCCGATGGCGTTCGGACAGTGCCAGGAATAGCCGTTTCGCTTTGATACTGCGGCAATGGCGCAACAGCATAGCGACCCGCTGCGGCCGCAGCGTGGTCATTGCCTGCATCAAGGCATCCGCCTCGTAAACCAAGGCCGTATCCGACACTTCGTCGCACAACTCCAGCATGGCCCGCTCGGGCGTCGAGCAAGCCAAGGCACCCGTGCTCGGACTGGTCTCATGCCATACCAGCCCTCGGTCGAGCAGTACCTTCTCGGACACGTCGTGCGTGAACTGCAGCACTGGCCAATCGAATGGCCCCTTGCCATGAAACTCGAAGCGCTCCTTCAACGGCAGCTTGCACACCCATCCCGGCAGCCGGTTTGGTCCATAGAGCGTGATCGTACCGGCTTCGCCGAGACGCAGGTAATGCTCATGCCCCTGCATGGCCAGCGCAAAGCGCCCGCCAACATGCAGCGACAGTCTCTCATCGAATTGAAGGCTACGGACCACACCGTCCCATTGCAGGTGCCCGCCCTTCCTCATGTAGACGCCGCGCGCCGGCGAGACCAGCCAGCCGCTGGCCACGTAGCGTGCGACGAGGCTGCTGGAGTAGCCATGTGCTCGCAGCCACCGACTGGAAATCAGGGCGGCATCGCCGAGTTGTGTCAGCAGATGGTTTAGCTTTCGATGATTTTGATCACTCATAGTGCTCAAAATACACCTTTGGCAAACTCTAGCCAACCTCTATTGGTTTAAAAAATATAAAAATTGGTCACCCTGAGTGAGTTCTAAGTAGCCATGACGAACCGCGTGCAAGCGACACAGGCAGGCCTCCGGCATCAGAACCATAGTTGACCTCCCGCCCTTAGGAAGTTGCGGGTACCGCGGTCATCAGGAAGACACCAAGCGTCTAGCTGACGGCATGCAGATACCGTCACTGATACCGTCCACGCCGCTGGTATCAAGCGAGCCCCTACGCATGCTGCTCGCGTATACGTCAGAAATACCGTCAAATTGTGGTTGCTCGGGCTCGCAGCAGGTTCGGATGCACTTTTAGAATTCTCATATTTCTCAAGGGCTTACGAACCTGCACTGACCAATTTAGAATTGGGCCCACGCCATTTACGACGCACCGCAACGTTTTGATTTTAAAGGGAATTTACAAACCACTTATTCCCACTCGATCGTCGCCGGCGGCTTGCCCGAGATGTCGTACACCACACGGTTGATCCCGCGCACCTCGTTGATGATCCGGTTCGACGCGCGGCCGAGCAGCGCGTACGGCAGGTGCGCCCAGTGCGCGGTCATGAAGTCGGTGGTCTGCACCGCGCGCAGCGACGTCACGTAGTCGTACGTGCGGCCATCGCCCATCACGCCGACCGACTTCACCGGCAGGAACACGGCGAACGCCTGGCTCGTCAGGTCGTACCAGCTCTTGCCGACATCGGCTTCGCCGCACAGGCCGGCAGCCGCATCGTGCGCGGTCGCGGTCGTGTTGCGCAGTTCCTCGATGAAGATCGCGTCCGCGCGGCGCAGCAGGTCCGCGTACTCGCGCTTCACTTCGCCGAGAATCCGCACGCCGAGGCCCGGGCCCGGGAACGGATGGCGGTACACCATCTCCGGCGGCAGGCCGAGCGCGACGCCCAGCTCGCGCACTTCGTCCTTGAACAGGTCGCGCAGCGGCTCGAGCAGCTTCAGGCCGAGCGTTTCCGGCAGGCCGCCGACGTTGTGGTGGCTCTTGATCGTCGTCGCCTTCTTCGTCTTCGTGCCGCCCGACTCGACCACGTCCGGATAGATCGTGCCCTGTGCGAGCCACTTCGCCTTCGACAGCTTCTTCGCTTCGGCCTGGAACACCTCGACGAATTCGCGGCCGATGATCTTGCGCTTCGCTTCCGGATCGGTCACGCCAGCCAGGTGGCCGAGGAACTGCTCGGACGCATCGACGTGCACGACCTTCGCATGCAGGCGGCCCTCGAACATGTCGAGCACCATCTTGCCTTCGTTCAGGCGCAGCAGGCCGTGGTCGACGAACACGCAGGTGAGCTGGTCGCCGATCGCGCGATGGATCAGCGCAGCCGCGACGCTCGAATCGACGCCGCCCGACAGGCCGAGAATCACTTCCTCGTCACCGACCTGCTCGCGGATCTTCGCGACAGCTTCCTCGATGTGGTTCTTCATGATCCAGTCGGGCTTCGCGCCGGCGATCTGCAGCACGAAGCGTTCGATGATCTGGCGGCCCTTCACCGTGTGCGTGACTTCCGGGTGGAACTGCACCGCGTAGTAGCCGCGCGCCTCGTCGGCCATGCCGGCGATCGGGCAGCTCGGCGTCGACGCCATCAGCGCAAAGCCCGGCGGCAGCTCGGCAACCTTGTCGCCGTGGCTCATCCAGACCTTCAGCATGCCGTGGCCTTCGGCCGTCTTGAAATCCTCGATGCCGTCGAACAGGCGCGTATGACCGTGCGCACGCATTTCCGCGTAGCCGAATTCGCGATGGTCGCTCCACTCGACCTTGCCGCCGAGCTGCACGGCCATCGTCTGCATGCCGTAGCAGATGCCGAGCACCGGCACGCCGAGATCCCACACGGCCTGCGGCGCGCGCAGCTGGTGGTCTTCGTACGTGCTCGCGTGGCTGCCCGACAGGATCACCGCCTTCGGCGAGAACTCGCGGACGAAGTCGTCGGACACGTCGTTCGGATGAATTTCGCAGTAGACGTGCGCTTCGCGCACGCGGCGCGCGATCAGTTGAGTGACTTGCGAACCGAAGTCGAGAATCAGGATTTTGTCGTGCATGGCTGCGGACGGGATGAAGAGAATAAGAAAAGCAGCGCATGAAGCGCTGCATCAATAGCATGGACAACGGCGTCGTGCGGCAGGCGGCTCGCGCGACGCATCGCCGGTCAATCCTGCGACGGCGGGCGGGCGTCGAATGCGACGCTGCCGGACAATCGATCGGATGCGGCCGGCGTGGCTGCCGCGGCCGGCGCCGTGGGCGCCACCGGACGGCTGACGACCGGCTCGACCCGCTGCTGCGGTGCGGAGGCCGGCGCCGGTTCGGCCGGACGCTTCGCATCCCGAGCCTCGAGCGCCTGCGCCCTGTCCGCCCTTTCGCGCCGCCGCACGGCCGATGCGAGCCGCACGCCGCCGAGGCCCAGCACGATCAGCGCGACGCCGGCCATCGCCGACAGCACCCGACCGGCGGCCGCGAGCGCGGGACCGTTGCCGGTGCCGAACGACCACACGACCGTCAGCACGCCGATCAGCCAGTTCACATGGCCGACCGCACGCGCGACGGGCGCCGTGAGAACGCCGTTGACCGCCGCATGGAACGCGAGCCACGCGAGCCCGAGCAACGCAATGCCGAACGCCTGGCCGAGCATCGCCGGCTGGATGTTCGCCAATTGGAGCGCATTGAACAGCGCCTGCCAGGGCGTCAGCACGAACAGCACGCCGAACGCCAGCAGCAGCACGGCGTCGACGATCAGCACGGCTCGCAGCAGCGGTTTCATCGGCAATCAGTCCACGTGGTAGTTCGGCGCTTCCTTCGTGATCTGCACGTCGTGGACGTGCGACTCGCGCATGCCCGCCGCGGTGATCTGGACGAATTCGGCCTTGTCGTGCAGCTCGTCGATCGTCTTGCAGCCGCAGTAGCCCATGCTCGCGCGCACGCCGCCGACCAGCTGGAACAGGATCGCGTTGACCGAACCCTTGTACGCGACGCGGCCTTCGATGCCTTCCGGCACGAGCTTGTCGATGTTCGCGGAATTGTCCTGGAAGTAGCGGTCTGCCGCGCCATCCTTCATCGCACCGACCGAACCCATGCCGCGATACGACTTGTACTGGCGGCCCTGGTACAGGAACACGTCGCCCGGCGCCTCTTCGGTGCCCGCGAACATGCTGCCCATCATCACCGCGTTCGCGCCGGCTGCGAGAGCCTTCGACACGTCGCCCGAGAAACGCACGCCGCCGTCGGCGATGCACGGCACACCGGTGCCCTTCAGTGCTTCCGCGACGTTCGCGATCGCGCTGATCTGCGGCACGCCGACGCCCGCGACGATCCGCGTCGTGCAGATCGAGCCCGGGCCGATACCGACCTTGACCGCGTCCGCGCCGTATTCGACCAGTGCCTTCGCGGCGGCGGCCGTCGCGATGTTGCCGCCGATCACCTCGACGTGCGGGAAGTTCTGCTTGACCCAGCGCACGCGCTCGAGCACGCCCTTGCTGTGACCGTGCGCGGTATCGACGACGATCACGTCGACGCCGGCCTGCACCAGCAGCTCGACGCGCTCTTCGTTGTCGGGGCCGACGCCGACTGCCGCGCCTGCGCGCAGCTTGCCGTGCTCGTCCTTGCACGCATCCGGGTGTTCGGTCTGCTTCGTGATGTCCTTGACGGTCATCAGGCCGCGCAGTTCGAACGCGTCGTTGACGACCAGCACGCGCTCGAGGCGGTGGCTGTGCATCAGCGCCTTCGCTTCGGCGAGCGGCGTGCCCTCCTTGACCGTGACGAGACGCTCGCGCGGCGTCATGATCGACTTGACCGGTTCGTCGAGGCGCGATTCGAAACGCAGGTCACGGTTCGTGACGATGCCGACGAGCTGCGGGCCTTCGACGACCGGGAAGCCCGAGATGCCATGCTGACGCGACAGCGCGATCACGTCGCGCACCTTCATCTGCGGCGGAACCGTGATCGGATCGCGCACGACACCCGATTCGAAACGCTTGACCTTCGCGACCTCGCGGGCCTGCTCGGCCGGCGTGAGGTTCTTGTGGACGATACCCACACCACCCTGCTGCGCCATCGCGATCGCGAGGCGACCTTCGGTAACCGTGTCCATCGCGGCGGACACGAGCGGCATGTTCAGGGAGATGTTGCGGGTCAGCTTGGTCTTCAGGCTGGTGTCGCGCGGGAGAACGTCGGAGAAGGCGGGAACGAGGAGCACGTCATCGAAAGTGAGTGCTTTTTGGATCAGACGCATGGCAAATCCTATGGGCGCAAAAGCGAATTATACGCGAAGCGCTGCGAATTTTCACAACACGAACAACGGGTTAGCCGTTTCCAAGCGTTCGGGGACCGAATCGTTCGGTTCGCGGTTCGGTTCGTTTTCGATCGCCTTTCGTTTCACCCCGGCATCGCCCCATTCGCGCAGCCGGCCGGAATCGGGCCGATCGCACGTCGTTGCCGTACGATGCGGCACCTGGCGGCGGCGCATCCGCCGGCCTCGTTCCATGGGCGCTGGCAGCCCCTAACACCGCTAAACCAGCCCGCCCGCGGCGCACGCGATCATCGCTGCACCGGCCCCGATCGCGACGCCACCGACGACCCGCGCGACGCATTCGCCAGCCGGCGCCAGCCGCTCGGCGGCGATCGCCACCGTCACGACCGCCATGACGCGCAGGTCCATCATGCCGGCCGCCAGCGCGACGGCCATCAGGTTCCCGCAGCAGGCACCGCACCGTAGCGCGGCACGCGCGCCGTACCGCCACGCAACTCCGGCCCCGGCCTGCGCCCACCGCATGTCCCCGCCGCCCGGCGCGTGCCGGCAGCACGCGAGCCGGCGCACCTTCCAGCCGGAAAGCTGCAGCATGCCTGCTCCGAGCACGACCGCGCCGGCAGCAACCGGCATCGCGACAGCGAGTGCGGGCAGCCGTGTCGCGGCCGCCGCGAACGCTGCGCCCGCGGGAAACACCGCCGCACCGACCGCCATCCACACCGAGAAATACCCGGCGCCCGCAATCGCGACGCGCCACGCCGCGCGCGCGTCGCCCGCCGGGCCGAAGCCCTGCCGATATCGCCAGAGCACCGGCGCCGCTACCGGCAGCATCATCGTCACAGTCATCGCGCCCCACATGCCGGCGAACGCAGCGAACGCGCGCCCTGCCCGCCATCCGCACGGCCTGAGCCATCCGGCCGACAGCGTCCAGCCGCCCGCCATCGGCATGCCGCCCATCGCGTTCATCGATGCGTGCTGCACGAGCGTCGCCCACACGGCGGCGGCAAACACCGCGGCGAACGCGGCGCCGAACGCCAGCCGGCCGCCGCCCGAGGCGCCGGGCGCAGCCGGTTTCGTCGCAGAATTCATCGCCGGTTCCCACTGCTCGCCGACCTGCGCTCAACCGCGCGCGTATTCGTCATGACGACGCCACCACACGCCCGTCTCGTTGCGCCCGAGCGGCGCGCGATCGAGCCACTGGTACATCCCCCACAGCCCGTCGAGCCCGCGCGCATACGTCGAATACGTGTGATAAACGACGTCGGCCTCGCGCACGAACGCGCTCATTCCGGGCCGGTCGCGCGCGTACGTGGCGGCGTCGGTGCCGCACGTCGCCGCGAACTGCGCGACGGCGGCCGGCGGCGGGTCCATGTCCATCGCGTGGCCGGCCCGCGCATAGTTGTATTCGACGTCGCCGGTGCGCTGCTGCGCTTCCGTGAACGATACGTTGAAGTCGAAGTTGAACTCGCCGCCGTCCGACGACGCCCACGGAAAGTGCCAGCCCATCCGCTGCCGGTACGCGAGCAGCTTCGCGAGCGGCGCGCGCGACACCGCCGCGAGCGTCACGTCGTGGTTCGCGAGGTGGACCGCAAAACCGTCGAAGCCGTCGGCGAGCGCCGAGCACGACGGGCAGCCGGCTTTGTAGTCGGGACCGAACATGAAATGATAGACGAGCAGTTGCGAGCGGCCGCCGAACAGATCGCCGAGCGTCGCAGGGCCGTCCTCGGTATCGAACCGGTAGGTCTTGTCGACGCGCACCCACGGCAGCGCCTGCCGCCGCCGCGCGAGTTCGTCGCTCTGCCGCGTCAGCGACTTTTCTGCGTCGAGCAGCGCGCGGCGCGCAGCCAGCCATTCGGCGCGCGTTCCGGTGAGATGGTTCGTCATTGCGGGTTCCTCCTTTCGACAGGGATCCGGGCACGGCGCATCTGCCGTGTGCGTGGTGCTAGATTAGGGCCGGGCATCGGACCGCAGGGAGTGACAACTGTGTCGGGATTCGGATGGATTCGCTGATCACGGCCGCCGCGCGCGTGCTCGCGGCGGGCGACCCGCTCGGCGCGCTGAACCGCGTCGCGCTGCGCGACGACGCACCGGCGCTCGCATTGCGCGGCATCGCGATGGCCCAGCTCGGTGATTTCGAGCGCGCCCGGACGCTCGTGCGCGGCGCGGCCCGCGCGTTCGGCGCGAAGGAAGCCGTCGCGCGGGCGCGCTGCGTTGTCGCGGAAGCCGAGATCGCGCTGGCGTCACGCGATCTCGGCTGGCCGTCGCGCGCGCTCGACGCCGCCTGCGCGACGCTCGACGCCCACGGCGACCGCGCGAACGCCGCGCATGCGCGCTATCTCGGCGTGCGCCGGCTGCTGCTGATCGGGCGCGTCGACGACGCCGAACGCCGGCTCGCGAGCCTCGATCCCGCGCCGCTGCCGGCCGCATCGCGCGCGGCGCACGAACTGATCGCGGCCGGCATCGCGATGCGCCGCATCCGCCCGCACGCGGCGCGCATGGCCCTCGCCCGTGCGCGCGCGGCCGCGCGCGACGCCGGCATCGCCGCGCTGACTGCCGAAGTCGACACGGCCGCGCGCGTGCTCGATACGCCGGCCGCACGACTGATCGCGCGCGGCGCGTCGCGGCTCGTGCTGCTCGACGAGGTGGAAGCGCTGCTGGAATCGAACGCACTCGTCGTCGATGCATGCCGCCACGCGGTGCGCGACGCGCGCACGACCGTGTCGCTCGCGCGCCGCCCGGTGCTGTTCGTGCTCGCCCGCCTGCTCGGCGAGGCGTGGCCCGGCGACGTGTCGAGAAACGCGCTCGTCGCCGCGGCGTTTCGCGCGAAACACGCGGACGAATCGCATCGCGCCCGCCTGCGCGTCGAGATCGGCCGCCTGCGCGCGATGCTGCGACCGCTCGCGAACATCACCGCGACACCGCACGGCTTCGCGCTCGAACCGCTCGGCCTGCGCGAGACCGTCGTGCTCGCGCGGCCCGTCGACGACCGCCACGCGGCCGTGCTCGCGCTGCTCGCGGACGGCGAGGCGTGGTCGAGCTCCGCGCTGGCCCTCGCGCTCGGCGCGAACCAGCGCACCGTGCAGCGTGCGCTCGACGCGCTCGCGGAAGCGGACAAGGTGCAGGCGCTCGGCCGCGGTCGCGCGCGCCGCTGGATGACGCCGCCGCTGCCCGGATTCGCGACGACCTTGTTACTCCCCGCGCCACTGCCGGGCGACTAGGATGGGTACACCAACGACGAGGTGACGGACATGAAACGCTCCACCGCAGACATCCTCCGCGAATACGGCCCGTTTCCGGGCGGCGACGGCGTGCACGGCGTCACGTTCGACGGGCAGCACGTGTGGTTTGCGTCCGGCGACAAGCTGAACGCGCTCGACCCCGAACGCGGCACGACCGTGCGCGCACTCGACGTCGCCGCGCACGCGGGCACCGCGTTCGACGGGCGCCACCTGTTCCAGATCGTCGAGGACCGCATCGAGAAGATCGATCCCGGCTCGGGCCGCGTGCTCGCGACGATCCCCGCGCCCGGCGGCGGCGCCGATTCCGGGCTCGCCTGGGCCGAAGGCACGCTGTGGGTCGGCCAGTACCGCGAGCGCAAGATTCATCAGGTGGATCCGCAGTCGGGCGCCGTGCTGCGCACGCTCGAATCGAACCGCTTCGTCACCGGCGTGACGTGGGTCGACGGCGAGCTGTGGCACGGCACCTGGGAAGCGGACGAGAGCGAGCTGCGGCGGATCGACCCGCGCACCGGGCAGGTGCTCGAGCAGGTCGACATGCCGCCCGGCGTCGGCGTGTCGGGGCTGGAGTCCGACGGTCGCGACACGTTCTACTGCGGCGGCGGCAACAGCGGCAAGCTGCGCGCCGTGCGCCGTCCCGCGCGCTCATCCGCCGCGGGCGACGGTGCGGCGGCGGCCGAACCGGCAGAGGACTGATCCGCTGATCGTCGAAGGGCAGCCCGGCCCGCCGCGATCCCCGGCAAACAGGACCGGATCGCGGCGGCGCTCGCGGCCGATGCCGAAGCCCACCCGCCTCCGAGTGCAGGAATGAACAAGACGCGGTCGCGCCGCCGTCGCTAACATGCGCGCTCGTCAGTCTTTCGTTCGGAGCAGTCGATGCAGCGCGGTGTGGTGTATGGCGTCCTCGCGGGCGCGTTGTGGGGCATGGTGTTTCTCGTGCCACGGCTGATGACCGACTTCTCGCCGCTGCTGCTGAGCGCGGGCCGCTATGCGATGTACGGCCTCGTGTCGCTGGCGGCGGCCCTGCCGGCCGCCCGCTCGCTGCTCGCGCGGCTGACCCGCGAGGATCTCGTCGCGCTCGCGAAGCTCGCGCTGATCGGCAACGTCGCGTACTACATGCTGCTGTCCGGCGCCGTGCACCTGATCGGCATCGCGCCCAGCTCGCTGATCGTCGGCGTGCTGCCCGTGACCGTCACGCTCGCGGGTCTCGGCGATCGCGGCGCGGTGTCGCTGCGGCGTCTCGCCGCCCCGCTCGCGCTGGTCATCGCCGGCATCGTCTGCATCAACATCGACCTCTTCACATCGGAAGCCGCGCAGGCGACGACGCTCGGCCAGAAGCTCGCCGGCATCGCCTGCGCAAGCGGCGCGCTCGCGAGCTGGACCTGGTACGCGGTCGCGAACGCACGCTACCTGCAGCGCCACCATCATTTCGGCGGCAACGAGTGGTCGGTGCTGTGGGGCGTCGTGACGGGCCTGATCGGCGGCCTCTGCTGGCTCGCGATCCTCGCGCTGCCGGCCGGCACGGTGCAGGCGGCGGTCCCGGCATCGCGCTGGCAGCTGTTCTGGCTGCTGAACCTCGCGCTCGCGATCGGCGCGTCATGGCTCGGCAACGGGCTGTGGAACGCGGCGTCGAAGCGGCTGCCGCTCACGCTGTCGGGCCAGTTGATCGTGTTCGAAACGGTGTTCGCGATGCTCTACGCGTTCGTCTACGACCACCGGATGCCGCGCGGGCTCGAGATCGCGGCGCTCGCACTGCTGCTGGCGGGCGTCTACGGGTCGGTGCGTCGCCACAGCGACACGCACGCTGGCGGCGATACGCCCGGCAGCGCGGCCGTGAGCGCAAACATCACGGCCCACTGAGCGCGGCCGCGCGTGGTCTGACGAATCGGAACGGTCGAGAACTGTGGAAATGAAACGGCGCTGGAGCGACGCGTCAGCGCGCGTCCTTGTGCATCCACTTGCGGCCCTCGATGGAGCCTTCGCGACGCGTCTTGTCGACGCGCCGCTGGCGCGCGAGCTTCGGATCGACAATCAACGGGCGGTAGATCTCGACGCGGTCGTGATCGGCGAGCGGCGCGTCGAGCGGCGCGAGCTTGCCGAACACGCCGGTTTTCGCATGCGCGAGATCGATCTCCGGGTGCAGTGCAAGCACGCCGCTCGCATCGATGGCCGAGCGCACGGTCGCGCCTTCGGGCAGTGACACCGGAATCAGCGTCTGGCGATCCGGTAGCGCGTAGCAGACTTCGATCGACAGCATCGCGTCACCCTTTCCCGTAGCGCTGGTCGGCGCGCTTCACGAACGAATCGACGAACGTGTTCGCGATGTGGCTGAACACGGGCCCGATGATCTTCTCGAGCAGGATGCTCGAGAACTCGTAGTGCAGCGCGAATTCGATCTTGCACGCATCGGAACGCAGCGCAATGAAGCGCCACGAGCCGGTGAACTTCTTGAACGGGCCGTCCGCGAACTCCATGTCGATCCGCGTCGGGCGCTGCTGCGAGTTGCGCGTCGCGAAATGCTGCTTGATGCCCTTGAAGTTGATGTCGATGCGCGCTTCCATCCCGCTGTCATCCTGACGGCGAATCTCGACGCCGCCGCACCAGGGCAGGAAATTGGGGTAGTCGGCCACATCGGTGACGAGGTCGAACATCTGTTCCGCCGAATGACGGATCAATACTGTTTTCTGGACATCTGCCATAAATCGCGCGGCATCGCTTGAGGTGAGAACGCAAGCCGGGCGATTCCCGCCCCGCTTTGCTAAAATCGTGATTTTAAACGAGTTGGCCCGATCCTTTCATGAGCATCATCGACAACAGGAAAGCGCACTTCGATTATCACATCGAGGAACGCTACGAGGCGGGGCTCGTGCTCGAGGGCTGGGAAGTCAAGGCGCTGCGCGCCGGGCGCGGCCAGATCAAGGAAGGCTATGTCGTGGTCAAGAACGCCGAGATCTTCCTGATCGGCACCCACATCAGCCCGCTGCCCGAAGCCTCGACGCACATCAAGCCCGACCCGGTCCGCACGCGCAAGCTGCTGCTGCACCGCGAGGAAATCAAGAAACTGATCGGCAAGGTCGAGCAGCGCGGCTACACGCTCGTGCCGCTGAACTTCCACTACAAGGGCGGTCGCGTGAAATGCGACATCGCGCTCGCGAAGGGCAAGAAGCTGCACGACAAGCGAGAAACCGAGAAGAAACGCGACTGGGAACGCGAAAAGGCCCGCATCATGCGCAACGGTACCTGAAACACACGCCCCGCATCGCAAACGACACGGCCCGCTCGCAGCGGGCCGTGTTGCTTTGGGACATGTGACTCGCGCATGCCGGGTGCCCGGCGGTGGCCGAGGCGCCATTCGGCACGCCACGGCGCCCGCTTCGGCTGCAGAAAAGGTGCCGACGGCGCCGCACATGCATCATTCCCGCCCCGACTGCGCGACGATTCGCCGCACGCCGATCACACGCGACGGCGGCCCGCAGACCGCGTAGTCCAGCTCAGGCCTTCCCGGCCGAGGCCGCTCCGGCGCTTTTGACGATCGTCAGCGCCGACGCGATCGCGGTGCCGAGATCCGACAGGTTCGCCGGCACGATCAACGTATTGCCCTGTTTGGCGAGATTCGAGAACGCGCCGACATACTGTTCGGCGACCTTCAGGTTCACGGCATCCATCCCGCCCTGCGACTGGATCGCGTTCGCGATCTTCTGGATCGCCTGCGCGTTCGCCTCGGCCACCGCGAGAATCGCGGCCGCCTCGCCCTGTGCCTGGTTGATCGCGGCCTGCCGCTCGCCCTCGGACTTCTGGATCGCCGCCTCGCGCGCACCCGACGCGAGGTTGATCTGCTCCTGCTTGCGGCCTTCGGATGCGGCGATCAGCGCACGCTTTTCCCGCTCGGCGGTGATCTGCGCCTGCATCGCGTGCAGGATCTCCTTCGGCGGCGTCAGGTCCTTGATCTCGTAGCGCAGCACTTTCACGCCCCAGTTCGCGGCGGCCTGGTCGAGCGCCGACACGATGTTGTGGTTGATGAAGTCGCGTTCCTCGAACGTCTTGTCGAGTTCGAGCTTGCCGACCACCGAGCGCAGCGTCGTCTGCGCGAGCTGCGTGATCGCGAGCACGAAGTTGCTCGACCCGTACGACGCCTTCATCGGATCGGTCACCTGGAAGTACAGCACGCCGTCGACCTGCAGCTGCGTATTGTCGCGCGTGATGCAGACCTGGCTCGGCACGTCGAGCGGAATCTCCTTCAGCACGTGCCGATAGGCGATCCGGTCGACGAACGGCAGCACGATATTGAGACCAGGCGACAGCGTCGCGTGATAGCGCCCGAAGCGTTCGAGCACCCATGCATGCTGCTGCGGCACGATCTTCACCGTCTTCGACACGATCACGATCGCGATGACGAGCAGGACAACCCAGATGATCAGCGAATCCATGAAGTGTTCCCTCCTTGTTTTATCAGTGGACGATCAACCCGCCGGTTTCGCTTTGACGACGAGACTGTTGCCGCGCACGGCGCTCACCTGATACACGCGCGCATCGTCGCGCTCGCCGGCCGCAAGCTCGACGTCCCAGTCGGCGCCACGATACTGCACGCGCGCGCGGCCGTCATGCCACGCGTCGACGGTGACGGTCGAGCCGATATCGAGATTGACGTCCGGATTCATCGACGTGTCGCGCTTCTGCTTACGGCCGAGCCCCGAGCGACGCAGCACGATCATCGCGACGATCGCAACCACCGCCGCCGCGCCGAACTGCACGTGCGGCGCGAAACCGGCGAGCTGCAGCAGCGCGCCCGCGAGAAAGCCGAGCGCGATCATCAGCAGGTAGAACGTGCCCGTCAGCAACTCGGCCACGACCAGCACGCCCACCGCAACCCACCAGAACAGATGCCCCGACATCATTGTGGTCTCCCGAAAAACGGCCCCCACGCTCACTATGTTCGCCGCCCCCAAGGGGGCGGTCGGCACTCTTGGCGCGGCCCGGCGAGTACCGACGGGGGCCCCCACGCTCACTACGTTCGCTGCCCCCCAAGGGGGCGGTCGGCACTCTTGGGGCGGCCCGGCGAGTACCGACAAACAAAAACACCCCGGTGCTTACCGGGGTGTTTATAGCATGGACCTTGCATTTTGCCTTCATTGAAGGAGCGACGGCGCCGCTCCTTCGCCGAAGATGCATTACCGACCGTTACTTCCGGTTGGCGAGCGCCTGCCACGTATCGATGATCGTGTCCGGGTTCAGCGAGATCGACACGATGCCTTCGTCGGTCAACCATTGCGCGAAGTCCGGGTGATCCGACGGGCCCTGGCCGCAGATGCCGACGTACTTGCCCATCTTGCGGCAGGTATCGATCGCACGCTTGAGCAGGAACTTGACCGCCGGATCGCGTTCGTCGAAGTCGACGGCCAGCAGTTCCATACCCGAGTCGCGGTCGAGGCCGAGCGTGAGCTGCGTGAGGTCGTTCGAGCCGATCGAGAAACCGTCGAAGTGCTCGAGGAACTCTTCGGCGAGGATCGCGTTGGTCGGGACTTCACACATCATCACGAGGCGCAGGCCGTTCTCGCCGCGCTTCAGGCCGAACTTCTCGAGCAGGCCGACGACACGCTCCGCCTGCTTCACGGTACGCACGAACGGCACCATGATCTCGACGTTGGTCAGGCCCATTTCATCGCGCACGCGCTTCAGTGCACGGCATTCCATCTCGAACGCCTGCGCGAAGTCCTCGGCGATGTAGCGCGACGCGCCGCGGAAGCCCAGCATCGGGTTTTCCTCGTCCGGCTCATAGCGCGAACCGCCGATCAGCTTCTTGTACTCGTTCGACTTGAAGTCGGACAGACGCACGATCACAGGCTTCGGATAGAACGCCGCAGCGATCGTCGCGACGCCTTCCGTCAGCTTGTCGACGTAGAACTGGCGCGGCGACGCGTGACCGCGCGCAACGCTCTCGACGGCCTTCTTCAGGTCCTGGTCGATGTTCGGGTACTCGAGGATCGCCTTCGGGTGCACGCCGATGTTGTTATTGATGATGAACTCGAGACGCGCGAGGCCGACACCGCCGTTCGGCAGTTGCGAGAAGTCGAACGCGAGTTGCGGGTTGCCGACGTTCATCATGATCTTGACCGGGATTTCCGGCAGCTCGCCGCGCTGCACTTCCGTGACTTCGGTCTCGAGCAGCCCGTCGTAGATCTTGCCTTCGTCGCCTTCCGCGCACGACACGGTGACGAGCGCGCCGTCCTTCAGCACGTCGGTCGCGTCGCCGCAGCCGACCACTGCCGGCACGCCGAGCTCGCGCGCGATGATCGCCGCGTGGCAGGTCCGGCCGCCACGGTTCGTGACGATCGCCGCCGCACGCTTCATCACCGGCTCCCAGTTCGGGTCGGTCATGTCGGCCACCAGCACGTCGCCCGGCTGCACGCGTTCCATTTCCGACGGATCCTGGATCACGCGCACGGGGCCCGCGCCGATCTTCTGGCCGATCGCGCGGCCCGTCGCCAGCACCTGCGACTGGCCCTTCAGCTTGAAGCGCTGCTCGGCCTTGCCGCTCGCCTGGCTCTTCACCGTTTCCGGACGTGCCTGCAGGATGAAGATCTTGCCGTCACGGCCGTCCTTGCCCCACTCGATGTCCATCGGACGCTCGTAGTGCTTCTCGATGATGACCGCGTACTTCGCCAGCTCGATCACGTCTTCGTCGGTGATCGAGTAGCGGTTGCGCTGCTCGTGCGGCACGTCGACCGTCTTCACGCGGCCCGGCTCGCCCGGCTGCGTGAATTCCATCTTGATCAGCTTCGAGCCGATCGAGCGGCGGATGATCGGGTACTTGTCCTGCGCGAGCGTCGTCTTGAACACGTAGAACTCGTCCGGGTTCACTGCGCCCTGCACGACGGTTTCGCCCAGGCCGTAGCTCGACGTGATGAACACGGCGTCCTTGAAGCCCGATTCGGTGTCGATCGTGAACATCACGCCGGCCGCGCCGACGTCCGAGCGGACCATGCGCTGCACGCCGGCCGACAGTGCGACTTCGGCGTGCGTGAAGCCCTTGTGCACGCGATACGAGATCGCGCGGTCGTTGTACAGCGACGCGAACACGTGCTTCATGCGGTCGAGCACGTCTTCGATGCCGACGACGTTCAGATACGACTCCTGCTGACCGGCGAACGATGCGTCGGGCAGGTCTTCCGCGGTCGCGGACGAACGCACGGCGAACGACAGCTCGCCCGGCGAGCCGCTCTTCAGGATTTCGAACTGGGCGCGGATTTCCTCCTCGAGACGTGCCTGCATCGGCGCATCGACGATCCACTTGCGGATTTCGGCACCGGCTTCGGCGAGCGCCTTCACGTCGTCGATGTCGAGCGACTCGAGACGCTTGGCGATGCGATCGGTCAGATCGTTGTGCTTGAGGAAATCGCGGAATGCGAGCGCGGTCGTGGCGAAACCGGTGGGTACGCGAACGCCTGCTTCGGAAAGCTGGCTGATCATCTCGCCGAGCGACGCATTCTTGCCGCCCACGATCTCCACATCGGTCATCCGCAACTGCTCGAACGGGATTACATACGCCTGGTCCTTTGCGACGTTTGCTGCGTTAGTCATACAAGCCCCTAAGTGTGAAAAAAATGCTCGATTGCGCAAGTGGGCTCGGACGCGGGCGCTTGCAAAAAGGCGCGGCGCGTCTTGCGCAACCTGTTGGAGAAACAATCGCAGCGGCGGAAAAACTTCCGACCCGATTTGCAAAAATCCCGGCAGAAGGGCGATATATTCAGACAAATCGCCGAACTTGCCGGGAATTTTCGAATCGAGCGGCCAAGCCTGGGGCGCTGTTCGCACCCTGCCCCCGCAATTGCTTATCCAACAGGTTGCCGCTATTCTACCGTGCCGGCTGCCGGATGTGGCGCGACCTTGTCACTGCGTGTGGAGGCGAACCTCCAGCGCCCGCGCAACCGCCCTTCACGCTCGACGCCCAGATTCATGCTGCCTACCGTTTTCATCGTCTCCGACGGCACCGGGATCACTGCCGAAACCTTCGCGCATTCGATCCTCTCCCAGTTCGACCAGAAATTCCGCCTCGTGCGCGTGCCGTTCGTCGACTCGCTCGAGAAAGCCTATGCGACCGTCGAGAAGATCAACGATGCCGCCGTGCACGACGGCCGCCGTGCGATCGTGTTCACGACGCTCGTCGACAGCGAGTCGAACGACATCGTCAAGCGCTCGAACGCGCTCGTGCTGGACATGTTCCAGCGCTTCGTCGAGCCGCTCGAGCAGGAACTGGAGCTGAAGTCGAGCCACGCGATGGGCCGCGGCCACCAGAACGCCGACACCGAGGAATACAAGACGCGGATCGAGGCGATCAACTTCTCGCTCGCGCACGACGACGGCCAGTCGAACCGCAACCTGTCGGAAGCCGACGTGATCCTGGTCGGCGTGTCGCGCAGCGGCAAGACGCCGACGAGCCTGTATCTCGCGATGCAGTACGGCGTGAAGGCGGCCAACTATCCGCTGATTCCGGAAGATTTCGAGCGCGGCAAGCTGCCGTCGGCACTGTCGCCGCATCGCGACAAGCTGTTCGGGCTGTCGATCGACCCTCAGCGCCTGTCGGAGATCCGCAACGAGCGCCGCCCGGGCAGCAAGTACGCGGCGCCGGAAAACTGCCGCTACGAGATCAACGAGGCCGAGGCAATGATGCGCCGCGAAGGGATCAACTGGCTGTCGTCGACACACAAGTCGATCGAGGAGATCGCGACGACGATCCTGCAGGAAATCCGCCTCGATCGGCAGTCATACTGACGACCGGCGTGCCGGCGGCCGTGGCCGCCGCCAAAAGCAAAAAGGCCGCGTTCGACGCGGCCTTTTTCGTGGTGCGGGATCTGCGCGGGCGACGCCGTGCGCCAGGTTGTCATGTCACGCGCGCCGCTGCTGCCGCACCTGCTCGAACAGGCACACCGCCGCCGCGGCAGCGACGTTCAACGACTCCATCCCGCCCGGCTGCGGAATCGTCACGCGATGCGTAGCCGCGTCGCGCCAGAACGCCGATACGCCGGCGCCCTCGTTGCCGAACACCCATGCGACGGGTCCGGCCAGATCGCAGTCGTAGACTGCCAGCGCGCCGTGCGAGTCGGTCAGCGCGACCGGCACGTCGAGCCGCCCGGCGAGCGCGTCCGGCTCGACATCCTCGTGGATCGACAGCAGGAAGTGCGCGCCCATCCCCGAACGCAGCACCTTCGACGACCACGCGTAGGCCGTGCCCGGTGCGCAGAACACGTGCCGCACGCCGGCCGCCGCCGCGCTGCGCAGGATCGAGCCGACGTTGCCGGCATCCTGCACACCGTCGAGCACCACCGACGTATGCGCGACACGCTCCGGCAGCGGCTGCTCCGGCCGATCGACGAGCAGCAGGAAACCCACGCCGCTGACCACGTTCGACAGTTGGCCGAACAGCGCGTCGGGCAGCGTGACGACTCGCTGGGCATCGACGCGCGCGATGATCGCCTGCGCTTCGTCGTGCGCGAGTGCGCCTTCGGTCGCGACACATAGCTCGGGTGTCGCGCCCGTGTCGAGATACGCGCTGGCGAGATGGAAACCTTCGAGCAGCGCCTGGCCGCCGCGCCGCTGCTGGGACGTCGAACCCGCGAGCGCCTTCAGGCGTTTGTATAGCGGGTTGTCACGGGATGTAATGCTTTTCATCGAATCAGGTCGAGTGCCGCGCGCACCGGCGCGAACGAGCGCCGATGCGCTTCGCACGGGCCGTGTTCGCGCAGCGCGGCAAGATGTTTCGCGGTGCCGTAGCCCGCATGCACGTTGAAGCCGTACACCGGGAAGCGTTCATGCAGGTCGACCAGCATGCGGTCGCGCGTGACCTTCGCGAGGATCGACGCGGCCGAGATGCTCGGCACGAGCGCATCGCCGCTGACGATCGCCTCGGCACGCACCATCAGCGTCGGACAGCGGTTGCCGTCGATCTGCGCAAGCGTCGGCAGCACCGACAAGCCCTCGACGGCCCGCTTCATCGCGAGCATCGTCGCGTGCAGGATGTTGAGCGTGTCGATCTCGTCGACGCTCGCCGACGCGACGCAATACGCGCGCGAACGCGCGACGATCAAGTCGTACAGCGCATCGCGCTTTTTCGCGGACAGCGCCTTCGAATCGTCAAGCCCGTCGATCGGCTGCGCGGGGTCGAGGATCACCGCGGCGGCCACGACCGGCCCCGCGAGCGGGCCGCGGCCCGCTTCGTCGACGCCGCAGACGATCTCGTCGGGCCGGCTGAAGTCGAACCCGCCCTGCACGTCGATCGACGCGCGGCGGCGTGGTGCACGAGCTGCCGTCATGCGCGCCCCTTGCGTTGCTCGAGTACGCGCACGACCGCCTCGGCGGCCTTCGCGGCCGTGTTCTGCCGCAGCGAAAGATGCATTTCGGTAAAGACTTCGGTCAGCGTGCGGCGGTTTGCGTCGTCGCGCAGCTGCGTGAGCGTCGCATCGGCGAGCGCCTCGGGCGTCGCGAAATGCTGCAGCAGCTCGGGCACGACGAAGCGCCCCGCCAGGATGTTCGGCAAGCCGACGTACGGCAGATAGCCCTGCCGGCGCATGATCTGCCCGGTCAGCCAGGGCACCTTGTACGAGATCACCATCGGCTTCTTCAGCAACGCGGCTTCCAGCGTGACTGTGCCGCTCTTCACGAGGATTGCGTCGGCGGCCGTCATCGCGACCTGCGAGCGGCCGTCCGTGATCGTCAGCGCGAGCTGCGGATGCGCGTCGACGAGCGGCTGCAGCAGCTCGCGCAGCGCAGGCGTCGCCGCCGGCATCACGAACCGCACGCCGGGCTCGCGTTGCTGCATCAGCGCCATCGCCGCGAAGAACGTCGGGCCGATCAGCCCGATCTCCGAGCGGCGGCTGCCCGGCAGCACCGCGATCACCGGGCCGTCTGCGGCCAAGCCGAGCGCGATGCGCGCGCCGTGCGTGTCGGGTTCGAGCGGAATCTCGTCGGCCAGCGGATGACCGACATACGTCGATGCGACACCCGCCTTGTCGAGGATCGCCGGTTCGAACGGGAACAGACACAGCATGTGGTCGACGGACTTCGCGATCTTCTTGATCCGCCCGCCGCGCCACGCCCAGATCGACGGACACACGAAATGGATCGACGGGATGCCCGCGTCGCGCGCGGCCTGCTCCACGTTGAAATTGAAGTCGGGCGCGTCGACGCCGATGAACGCGTCGGGCCGCTCCGCGAGCAGCTGGCGCTTCAGCTCGCCGCGAATCCGCAGGATCTCCGGAATCTGGCCCAGCGCCTCGACGTAGCCGCGCACCGTGAGCTTATCCATCTGCCAGTGCGAATCGAAGCCGTGCGCGAGCATCCGCTGTCCGCCGATCCCGTAGTACCGGGTCGACGCGGGCAGCCGCTCTTGAAGTCCGCCGAGCAGCGACGCCGCGAGCAAATCGCCCGACGGCTCGCCGGCCACCATCGCGAGCCGGAGCTGATTGGTCGGGAGCGACATCGCTTAGCGGATGATGCCGCGTTGGGACGCGTCGATGAACTCGACGAGCGCGGTGACCGCTGCATCGCCTTCGCCGCCCGCGGCCGCCAGCTCACGCAACTGCACCTTCGCTTCCTCGAGCGACAGGCCGTTCTTGTACAGCAGGCGGTACGCGCTGCGCAGCGCCGAGATCGCGTCGGGCGAGAAACCGCGCCGGCGCAGGCCTTCGACGTTGACGCCGTGCGGCTCGGCCTTGTTGCCGGCCGCGATCACGAACGGCGGCACGTCCTGCACGAGCGCCGAGGCGCCGCCCAGCATCGAGTGCGCGCCGATGCGCACGAACTGGTGCACACCCGACATCCCGCCGACGATCGCCCAGTCGCCGATCTCGACGTGGCCGGCCATCTGCGCGTTGCTCGACAGGACCACGTTGTTGCCGACGCGGCAGTCATGACCGATATGCACATAGGCCATGATCCAGTTGTCGTCGCCGAGCGTCGTCACGCCGATATCCTGCACGGTACCCGTGTGGATCGTCGTGAATTCGCGGATCGTGTTGCGATTGCCGATCACGAGCTTCGTCGGCTCGTCCTTGTACTTCATGTCCTGCGGACGACCGCCGACCGACGCGTAATGGCCGATGCGGTTGTCCTCGCCGAGCGTCGTGTGACCTTCGATCACGCTGTGCGAGCCGACCGTCGTGCGTGCACCGATCGTGACGTGCGGCCCGACGATCGCATACGGCCCGATCTCGACGGACTCGTCGATCTGCGCGCCCGGTTCGACGATCGCGGTGGGATGAATCCTGGTCATGCGCCGTTGCCTCTCGATGTGATGTGTCGCGTTGCTCGCGTTACGTTGCCCATGCGTGCCGCGTCGCTCAGGGCGCCGCGTCGGCCGTCTTGACCGTGCACATCAGTTCGGCTTCCGCCGCCACCTTGCCGTCCACTTCCGCCACCGCCTTGAACTTCCAGATGCCGCGGATGTAGCGTTCGAACGTCACGTTCAGAATCAGTTGATCGCCCGGTTCGACCACGCGCTTGAAGCGCGCGCCGTCGATGCCGACGAAGTAGTACAGCGTGTTTTCCGGATCCTTCGGCTGCTCTTCCGCGAACGTCAGCAGCGCGGCCGCCTGAGCGAGCGCCTCGAGGATCAGCACGCCCGGCATCACCGGCCGCTTCGGGAAGTGCCCCTGGAAGAACGGCTCGTTGATCGACACGTTCTTCAGCGCTTTGATCCCCTTGTGCGGCTCGAGTTCGAGCACGCGGTCGACGAGCAGAATCGGGTAGCGATGCGGCAGCAGCGTGAGGATCTTGTGGATGTCGAGATTGATTTTTTCAGTGCTCATGATGGTTCGTCTCACGCAGAGGCTGCGCGGTGGTGATGCAAAGGCTGAAGCGGGCCGCCGCGCGGCCCAGTCTGGCAAACCGGGCCGGATGCGCTGGCCGTGCCCGGTTCGTGGTCTCGCATGATGCGCTCAGGCGTCCGTGCCGCCCTGGGCGGCCAGCGCGGTCTCGAGCGCCTTGATGCGCTCGCGCAGCTTATCGAGGTTGCGCACGAGCGCGGCGCTCCGGTTCCATTCGCCGTGATCGACGGCCGGGAATGCGCTCGTGTAGATGCCGGCCTTCGGCAGCGACTTCGACACGCCCGACTTCGCGGTGATGATGACATAGTCGCCGAGCGTCACGTGGCCGGCGATGCCCGCCGCGCCGCCGATCATGCAGTGACGGCCGATCGTCGTGCTGCCCGCGATGCCCGCGCTGCCGGCGATCACCGTGTAGGCGCCGATCCGGCAGTTGTGGCCGATCTGGACCTGGTTGTCGATCTTCACGCATTCCTCGATGACGGTGTCCGCCATCGCGCCGCGATCGATCGTCGTGTTCGCGCCGATCTCGACGTCCGGGCCGACCGATACGCCACCGACCTGCGGGATCTTGACCCAGCTGCCGGTACGCGCATCGCCGTCACCGACGAAATCGGGCGCGAAGCCGAACCCGTCGGAACCGATCACGGCACCCGAATGGATGATCGCGCGCGGGCCGATCTTGCAGCCGTGGTACACCGATGCGTTCGGATAGAGATGCGAACCGGCGCCGATCGTCGTGCCGCGGCCAACGAACACGTTCGCGTCGAGTTGCACGCCGTCCTCGATGACCGCACCGGCCTCGACCGTCACGTGCGGGCCGATCACCGCGCTCGCGGCAACCTGCGCGGCCGGATCGATCGTCGCGCTCGGATGCACGCCGGCCGCGCGCGGCGGCGTGGCGAGATCGATGAACATCTGCGCGACGCGCGCGAAGTACGCGTACGGATTCGGCGTCACGATGAAATTGCGGGGGCCGGCGTCCCGGGGGCCGGCCGGCCGGCCTTCAGCGGCCGCACCCAGCTTTTCGAAATCCTTCGGCGCGATCAGCACCGCGCCGGCGCGGGTCGTCTCGACCTGCGACAGATACTTCGGATTCGCGAGAAACGCGAGTTGCTGAGGGCCTGCCTGGTCGAGCGGCGCGAGGCCGCCCACCTTGCACTGGGCGTCGCCGGCGATCTCGCCGCCGAACCGCTTTACGAGTTCCTCGAGCGTCAATGCCATTCGTCGTCTGCTCCGTTCAGTTCGTCGAGCCGGACGCGAGCGCCTTGAGCACCTTGTCGGTGATGTCGATGCGCGGGCTGACGTACACGGCTTCCTGCACGATCAGGTCGTAATTCTGCTGCTCGGCGATCTGCTTGATGACCTTGTTCGCGCGCTCCAGCACCGCCGCGAGCTCCTCGTTGCGGCGCTGGTTCAGGTCTTCGCGAAACTCGCGCTGCTTGCGCTGGAAGTCGGTGTCGAGCTGCGCGAGATCGCGCTGCTTCTGCGCACGATCGGCCGCCGACATCGACGCGCTGTTCTTGTCCAGCGAGTCGGACATCGACTTCAGACGCGCCGCGAGATCCTGCAGATCCTTGTCGCGCTTCGCGAACTCGGCTTCGAGCTTCGTCTGCGCCGCCTTGGCGGGCGCCGACTCGCGCAGGATCCGATCCGAATTGACCGCCGCGATGCGGGCGACGTCCTGAGCATGTGCCGTCGCCGCGCCCAAGGCCAGCGCAACGGTCAGCGCACACATCACTCGTTTCGAAAACTTACCGGTTGGCAAAATTACCCTCTCGTTACTGTTGTCATGCGTTCGATCAGAACGCCGTCCCGATCTGGAACTGGAATTTCTGGTACTGGTCGCCTTCGTGCTTCTGCAGCGGGAAGCCGAGACTCAGCTTCAGCGGACCGATCGGCGAGATCCACGCAAGACCCACACCGTAGCCGTAACGCAGGCCGTTCGCGCCGGTACTCGTGCCGCCCGGCGCGTTGCCCCACACGTTACCGCCGTCGAGGAACGTGAACACGCGCAGCGTGCGGTCGTAGCCGGTGCCCGGCAGCGGGAACGTCAGCTCGATGTTGCCGACCACCATCTTCGAGCCGCCGATCGGGTCGTTCGTCTTCGTGTCGCGCGGGCCCAGCGAGCTCGGCTCGTAGCCACGCACGGAGCCGATACCGCCCGCGTAGTAGTTCTTGAAGATCGGGTACGGGTTGCCGATGCCGTTACCGTAACCGCCCTGCAGGTTCAGGCCCAGGATGAAGCCGCGCGAGAACGAATAGTAGTACTGCGCCTGCAGGTCGGCCTTGTAGTACTGGATCTTGCCGACCGGCACGCCGTATTCGACGTTCGCCTGCGTGAAGTAGCCGCGGCTCGGGATCAGCGCGCTGTCACGCGCATCGCGCGACCACGCGACGGTCAGCGGCACCGTGTTCGACACGCGGCCGAACTCGTTCACGTAATCCTGGTAGCTCTGTGGCGTGTTCGAGTCGACGTCGAGACGGTTCTGCTCGAAGCCTGCGCCGAAGTACACGGTGTCGACTTCCGAGAACGGGATGCCGAACTTGAGGTTGCCGCCCGCGCTAATGATCCGAAAGCTCGAGCTCGTCGAATAGTAGAGCGGCTGGTACGTGCGGTAGTAGACGTCCGTGATCCGCTTGATGCCGTCGACCGTGAAGTACGGATCGACCTGCGTGACCGTCAGCGTGCGGTAGCTCTTCGCGGTGTTGACGTTCACCGACAGGCTCGTGCCCGAACCGAACACGTTGTCCTGCGACACGCCGGCCGACAGCACCACCTTGTCCGTCGACGAGAAGCCCGCGCCCAGCGTGATCGCGCCGGTCGGCTTTTCATCGACCTTCACGTTCACGTCGACCTGGTCGTTCGTGCCCTCGACCGGCACCGTCGTCACGTCGACGTTGGTGAAGTAGCCGAGACGGTTCACGCGGTCCTTCGACAGCGCAAGGCGGTTCGAATCGAACCACGAGCTTTCGAGCTGGCGCATTTCGCGGCGCACGACTTCGTCGCGCGTGCGCGTGTTGCCGACCACGTTGATGCGGCGCACGTACACGCGGCGGCTCGGATCGACGACAAGGTTCAGGTTCACCTTGTGGTTTGCCTGGTCGATGTCCGGCTGCGCGTTGACGGTCGCGAATGCGTAGCCGTATTCGCCGAGCTTGTCGACGATCGACTTCGTCGTTTGCTGCAGCTTTTCGGCCGAGAAGCGATCGCCCGGCTTGATCTTGATCAGCTTGTTCAGTTCAGCTTGGCGATCGAGCAGGTTGCCCGACAGCTTGATGCCCGACACCGTGTACGGCTCGCCTTCGTGCAGCGTGACCGTCAGGTACATGTCCTTCTTGTCGGGCGAGATCGACACCTGGGTCGACTCGATGTTGAACTCGAGGTAGCCGCGGTTCAGGTAGTACGAGCGCACGGCCTCGAGGTCGCCCGTCAGCTTTTCCTTCGAGTACAGGTCGTTCTTCGTGTACCAGGAGAACCAGTTCGGCGTCGACAGCTGCATTTCGTCGCGCAGCGTGCTGGTGCTGAACGCCTTGTTGCCGATGAAGTTGATCTGGCGGATCTTCGCGCTCGGGCCTTCGGCGACCGCGAACAGGATCGACACGCGGTTCGCGTCGACCGGCGTGACCGTCGTCTTGACCTCGGCTGCGTAGAAGCCGCGCGTGAGGTACTGGCGCTTGAGCTCCTGCTCCGCCTTGTCGACGAGTGCCTTGTCGTAGTAGCGGCCGTCGGCCAGGCCGACCGCGCGCAGCGCCTTCGTCAGGTTGTCCTTGTCGAATTCCTTCGTGCCGGTGAAATCGATCGACGCGATGGCCGGACGCTCCTGCACCTGCACGATCACGACGTTGCCCTGGGTGGCGATGCGCACGTCGTTGAAGAAGCCCGTCGCGTACAGCGCGCGGATTGCTTCGGATGCCTTGTCGTCGGTGAAGGTATCGCCCTGCTTGATCGGCAGGTAGGCGAACACCGAACCCGCTTCGACGCGCTGCAACCCCTCGATCTTGATGTCTTGCACCACGAACGGTGCCGCTGCATGCGCCGCGAGGCCGTGCGCGGCGAGCGCGGCCGCTGCAACTGTCTTAGGTACAAAGCGATGAGGTTTGAACAACGTGCATCCCCAATATTTAGCTGCATCAAATCAGGCGGCGGCCGACTGGCCGCCACCTGACGCTTCAGAAATGGATTAACCGAGCCAGGTCGTTGAACAGCGCGATCGCCGACAACGCGACGATGCAGATCAGCCCGGCTCTTTGCAGAATCAGCTGCCAGCGCTCCGAAACGGCTTTCCCGGTCGCGGCTTCAACCAGATAATATAACAGATGACCCCCGTCCAAAACGGGAATCGGCAGCAAGTTCAGCACCCCGAGGCTAATGCTGACAAGGGCGAGGAACGACAGGAAGGCCGACGGACCGAGCCGCGCGCTCTTGCCCGCGTAGTCGGCAATCGTCACCGGGCCGGACAGATTCTTCAGCGACGCGTTGCCCGTGATCATCCGCCCGAACATCTTCAGCGAATAAACGGAGATGTCCCACGTGCGACGCGCGCCGAGCTGCAGGCTCTCGATCGGCCCGTAGCGCACGTCGACCGACGGCGTGTGCATCGACAACGCCGCGCCGATGCGGCCGACCTGCTGCCCCGTTTCGTCGTCGCGCTGCGCCTGCGGCACGATCGACACCGTCCGTATGGCGCCGCCGCGCTCGACCCGCAGATCGACCGTCTGGCCCGCGTGGTGCTTCACCGCGTCGATGAAGCGCGACGCGCCGCCGATCGGCTTGCCGTCGAGCGCGAGCAGCTTGTCACCGGCCTTCAGGCCCGCCTGCTCGGCGGCGCTGCCGGGCTGTACCGACGCCACCGACAACGTGCCGCCGCCGGCCTCGAAGCCCAGGTGCATCATGAAATCGTCGTCGAGCTCGCTTTCGGGCACGTTGCGCAGGTCGACGCGGAAGTCGAACGTCGACGCGCCGCCGTCGCGCGCGCCGAGCACGACCTCGCGATGATCGAACGCGGCGGCCAGCAGCTTCCAGCGCAGGTCCGACCACGAGCGCACCGGCACGGCCTCGCCGCCCTCGGCGTCGCGGATCGATACGATCGTCTCGCTGCCGTCGAAGCCCGCGCGCGCCGCCGCCGTACCGGCGGCCGGCGGCGCGAGCACTGCGGCCAGCTCGGTCACGCCGGTTGCGAATACGGCGGAAAAGAGGACGATTGCCAACAGGAAGTTCGCGATCGGGCCGGCGGCGACGATCGCGATGCGCTTGAACACCGATTGCCGGTTGAACGCCTGGCCGAGCTCCTCGGGCTTCACGCCCGGCCCCGGCTCGCGCTCGTCGAGCATCTTCACGTAACCGCCGAGCGGCAGCGCGGAGAGCGTCCACTCGGTGCCGGTCCTGCGGCTGACCCAGCGCGCGACGGGTTGGCCGAATCCGATCGAGAAACGCAACACCTTAACGCCGCACCAGCGCGCGACGCGATAGTGTCCGTACTCATGCACGACGACCAGCACCCCGATCGCCACCGCAAACGCGATCAGTTCGACCAGCACGTTCATGAGCACCTCATTCAGACAGTGCGCTCCACGCGTGGCGCAGGCGCTTTCGCAATAATCTCGGCGGCGAGGCGGCGTGCCTCGGCGTCCGCCGCAAGGACGTCGTCGAGCCCGTTCGGGTTGCGGTTCGGCAGTGCGTTGAGCACCGCATCGACCGTCGCCGCGATCGCCATGAAGCCGATCCGACGCTCGAGAAACGCTTCGACCGCGATTTCGTTCGCCGCGTTCAACGCCGCACTCGCGATGCCGCCCTCTTCAAGCGCCTTCAGCGCGAGCGCGAGGCACGGGAAGCGCGTGTAATCGGGTTTCTCGAACGACAACTGCGCGATCTGCGCGAGGTCGAGCTGGTCGACACCCGCGTCGACACGCTCCGGGAATGCCAGCGCGTGCGCGATCGGCGTGCGCATGTCGGGGTTGCCGAGCTGCGCGAGCACCGAGCCGTCGCGATACGACACGAGCGAATGGATCACGCTCTGCGGGTGGATCAGCACGTCGATCCGGTCGCCGGCCAAGCCGAAGATCCAGTGTGCCTCGATCACCTCGAGGCCCTTGTTCATCATCGTCGCGGAATCGACGGAAATCTTGCGGCCCATCACCCAGTTCGGGTGCTTGCAGGCCTCGTCCGGCGTCACGTCGACGAGCGTGGCCGGCTCGCGCGTGCGGAACGGGCCGCCCGATGCGGTCAGGATGATCTTCGAGATCCCGCCGTGCTCGTTCGCGTCACGCGGCATGCACTGGAAGATCGCGTTGTGTTCGCTGTCGACCGGCAGCAGGATCGCGCCATGGTCACGCACGGCGTCCATGAAGATCGCGCCCGACATCACGAGCGATTCCTTGTTCGCGAGCAGGATGCGCTTGCCGGCGCACGCGGCCGCCAGGCTCGGCGCGAGGCCGGCTGCGCCGACGATCGCAGCGACGACCGTGTCGCAGCCGTCGCTCTTCGACACATCGACGAGCGCCTGCGGCCCGTACAGCACCGTGGTCTTGCTGCCCGCTGCGCGCAGCTTTGCCTCGACGTGCGCAGCCGTGTTGGCATCGCCGACCACCGCGACTTCGGGCGCGAAGCGCAGGCACTGCTCGACGAGCTTGTCGCCGTTGCGGTGCGCGGTCAACGCGTAGATCGAGAAACGCTCGGGATGGCGGGCAACCACGTCGAGCGTGCTGTCTCCGATCGAGCCCGTGGAACCGAGCAGTGTCAGACGTTTTTGCATAACAGAAATAGTGGTTTAACCAAGCAGCAGCATTGCGAGCGGCAGCACGGGCAACAGCGCGTCGACGCGGTCGAGCACGCCGCCGTGACCGGGCAGCAGGCCGCTGGAATCCTTCACGCCCGCCTGACGCTTGAGCAGCGACTCGAACAGGTCGCCGATCACGCTGTAGGCGACCAGCAGCGTCAGCGCAGCCCACGCGCCGGGCATCCCGTAGCGCGTCGCGAATGCGGAAAACAGGGTCGGCTCGAACCAGTGCGCGGCCATCGCGACACCCGCGACGACCATCACGGCGAGCCAGCCGCCGATCGCGCCTTCCCAGCTCTTCCCGGGACTGATCGTAATGGCGAGTTTACGCCTTCCGAAGGCCTTGCCCGCGAAGTATGCGCCGATATCGGCCAGCCAGACGACCAGAAGCAGCGACAGCACGAACGGAACGCCCTGCGCACGCGCCGCGACGAGCGCGTGCCAGCAGGCCGCGAACACGACGAGCCCGGCCGCGAGCAGGAACGGCCGCCATACGCCGCCCGCGAGTTCCGGCTTGCGCCGCAGCGAGAACGGGCCGACCAGCAGCCAGAACACGCCGGCTGCCATGAAAAGGGGACGGGATGAAGCGGCATCGATGCCGAGCGGCGCGGTCGCCGCCAGCGCCAGCGCCGCGACAATCGCATAGACGACGGAACCGGCCGCGCCGAGCTTCAGCAAGCGCGCCCATTCCCACGCGGCGAACACGAGCACGACACCGATCAGTGCACCGAACGCTGCGAGCGGCGCGAACAGCGTCACCGGCAGCAGCACCGCCAGCATCACGACCGCCGTGATCACACGGGTCTTCAGCATGAAAGGGAATCGGCGTTCTGCGATTGCGGTTCGAGCTGCGCGCTGGTGCGCCCGAAACGGCGCTCGCGCTCGGTATACGACGCGATCGCGTCGGCCAGCGCCGCACCGTCGAAGTCCGGCCAGTATTTGTCGGTGAAATAGAATTCCGCGTACGCGAGCTGCCACAGCAGGAAATTGCTGACGCGCTGCTCGCCGCCGGTGCGGATGAAGAGATCGGGCTCCGGCGCGTAGGCCATGGCCAGGTGCGGCGCGAACGCATCTTCGGTCACGTCGACCTCGCGGCCCTCGCGCACGGCCTGCTCGACGAGCTTCTTCGTCGCCTGCAGGATGTCCCAGCGGCCGCCGTAGTTCGCGGCGATCGTCAGGGTCAGGCGGGTGTTGCGCGCCGTCTTGGTCTCGGCGCGGCGGATCAGTTCGCGGATGCGCGGCTCGAAGCGATCGAGATCGCCGACCACCCGCAGGCGGATCCCGTTCGCATGCAGCTTGCCGATCTCGCGCTCGAGCGCGGTGATGAACAGCCGCATCAGGAACGACACTTCGTCGTTCGGCCGGCGCCAGTTTTCCGAACTGAACGCGAACAGCGTCAGGTATTCGACGCCGGCGCGCGCGCAGCCTTCGACCACCGCCCGCACGGCATCCACGCCGCGGGTGTGCCCCGCGACACGCGGCAAGCGGCGTTCGGTCGCCCAACGGCCGTTGCCGTCCATGATGATCGCGATATGACGCGGCACGGCGCCGACGTCAGGCACGCGAACGGTAGAGCTGGTATAGGTCATGGCCGTTGAGACAGTAATGCGGGAAGAAGGCGGCGCGCGAGGACGGTCGTCAGACCGTCATGATCTCGGCTTCCTTGGTCTGCACGAGCTTGTCGACTTCGGCAACGTGCTTGTCCGTCAGCTTCTGCACGTCGTCGCTCGCACGGCGCTCGTCGTCTTCCGAGATTTCCTTGTCCTTCACGAGCTTCTTGAGCGCTTCGTTCGCGTCGCGGCGCAGGTTGCGGATCGCGACCTTGGCCGTTTCGCCTTCGCCCTTGACCACCTTGGTCAGCTCGCGGCGGCGCTCTTCCGTCAGCGCCGGCATCGGCACGCGGATCAGGTCGCCGGCCGTCGCCGGGTTCAGGCCGAGATCGGCTTCGCGGATGGCCTTCTCGACCTTCGCGACCATGTTCTTTTCCCACGGCTGCACGCCGATCGTGCGCGCGTCGACGAGCGTCAGGTTCGCAACCTGCGAGATCGGCACCATCGAGCCGTAATAGTCGACCTGCACGTGATCGAGCAGACCGGTATGCGCACGGCCCGTGCGGATCTTCGCCAGATCGTTCTTGAACGCTTCGATCGAGCGCTGCATCTTCTGCTCTACGCCCTTCTTGACATCAGCGACACTCATTTCAACCTCCGAACCTTCAAACCTTCAAAGAACGCGGGCCCCGCCCGGCGCGCCACGCGCCGCGGCCGGCGACCCACGCCGCTTGCCCGCATCCGCGGGAGTTTACACGTGGACGAGCGTACCTTCGTCCTCGCCCAGCACGATACGCTTGAGCGCGCCCGGCTTGTTGATCGAAAACACACGAATCGGCAGCTTCTGGTCGCGGCACAGCGCGAAGGCCGTCGCGTCCATCACCTGCAGATTGCGGCTGATCGCCTCGTCGAAGCTGATCGTCGTGTAGCGCGTGGCCGACGGATCCTTCTTCGGATCGGCAGAATATACGCCATCGACCTTGGTCGCCTTCAGTACGACCTCGGCGCCCACTTCCGAACCGCGCAGCGCGGCGGCCGTGTCCGTCGTGAAGAACGGGTTGCCCGTACCGGCCGCGAAGATCACGACCTTGCCTTCCTCGAGCTGGCGGATCGCGCGGGGCCGGATGTACGGCTCGACGACCTGGTCCATGCGCAGCGCGGACTGCACGCGCGCGACGATGCCGGCGTGGCGCATCGCGTCCTGCAGCGCCAGCGCGTTCATCATCGTCGCCAGCATCCCCATGTAGTCGGCCGTCGCGCGGTCCATGCCGGCCGCGCCGCCCGCTACACCGCGGAAAATGTTACCGCCGCCGATCACGACCGCGAGCTGCGTACCGAGACCCACGACTTCGGCGATATCCGCCACCATCCGTTCGATCGTCGCGCGATTGATGCCGAAGGCATCGTCGCCCATCAGCGCTTCGCCGGAGAGTTTGAGGAGGACGCGTTTATAGGCATTGGACATAGGGGCTTCCGAGCGACGAGAGGATGACAACCACGAACTGTAGGGGCGAAATACTGATTCGGGCAAGCGCCGACGGTCGGGCCGGGGTTCCCGGCCGGCCGGCGGCGCCGCCGGCCGCAGCGGGGCGGACGCCCGCCGCGGATACTGCCTGACTGCTTACTGCTGCTTTGCTGCTGCGACTTGCGCGGCCACTTCGGCGGCGAAGTCGTCCTGGCGCTTCTCGATGCCTTCGCCGACGACGAACAGCGCGAACTTCTGCACTGCCGAATCCGCCGCCTTCAACATCTGCTCGATCGTCTGCTTGTCGTTCTTCACGAACGTCTGGTTCAGCAGCGACACTTCCTTCAGGTACTTCTGGACGCTGCCGTCGACCATCTTCGCGACGATTTCAGCCGGCTTGCCCGATTCGGCAGCCTTCTGCTCGGCCACGCGGCGTTCCGTCTCGATCAGTTCCGCCGGCACGTCGGCCGACGACAGCGCGACCGGCTTCATCGCGGCGATGTGCATCGCGACGTCCTTGCCGACCTGCTCTTCAGCACCCGTGTACTCGACGATCACGCCGATACGCGCGCCGTGCAGGTACGTCGCGATCTTGTTCGCGGTTTCGAAACGGACGAAACGGCGGATCGACACGTTCTCGCCGATCTTGCCGATCAGAGCCAGACGGACTGCGTCGACGGTCGAGCCTTCGAGCGGCAGTGCCGACAGTGCTGCCACGTCAGCCGGGTTTTGCGTCGCGACGAGTTCTGCAACCGTCTTCGAGAACGCGAGGAAGTCGTCGTTCTTCGCGACGAAGTCGGTTTCGCAGTTCAGCTCGACCAGCGCGCCCGCGTTGCCGCCGACGAACGATGCGACGACGCCTTCGGCCGTCACGCGCGATGCCGCCTTGCTCGCCTTGTTGCCGAGCTTGACGCGCAGCAGCTCTTCAGCCTTGGCCAGGTCGCCGTCGGCTTCCGTCAGCGCCTTCTTGCACTCCATCATCGGTGCGTCGGTCTTTGCGCGCAGTTCTGCCACCATGCTTGCGGTAATTGCCGCCATCATTCGCTCCTTGAGTCTGTATTCACAACGCCGCCCGCTTGGACGCGAACGGCCGAAAATCGTTTCCGGACCCGCACCGATTCGGCGCGATCAGGTCCGGCGCACAAGCTTAAAAAAAGGGGGCCTGTTGAGAGCCCCCTTTTTGCGCCGGCTCGGGGCCAGTTACGCGTTTTCCTCGACGTACTCGTCGTCGCCACGCGCTGCCTGGACCACTTCGTTGACCGCGTTCGCACGGCCTTCCAGGATCGCATCGGCCACGCCTTCGGCGTACAGCGCGACTGCCTTGCTCGAGTCGTCGTTACCCGGGATCACGTAGTCCACACCTTCCGGCGAGTGGTTCGTGTCGACCACGGCGATGACCGGCACGCCCAGCTTGTTCGCTTCCGTGACGGCGATCTTGTGGTAGCCGACGTCGACGACGAAGATTGCGTCCGGAATGCCGCCCATGTCCTTCACGCCGCCGATCGACTTCTGCAGCTTGGCGATTTCGCGTTCGAACAGCAGCGCTTCCTTCTTGCTCATCTTCTCGAGCTCGCCTGCCTCGACTGCCGCTTCCATGTCCTTCAGGCGCTTGATCGAAACCTTCAGCGTCTTGAAGTTGGTCATCATGCCGCCGAGCCAGCGTGCGTTGACGAACGGCATGCCCGCGCGCTGCGCTTCCTGGGCGATCGTGTCACGCGACTGGCGCTTCGTGCCGACGAACAGGATCGTGCCGCGGTTCGCTGCCAGCTGGCGCACGTACTTCTGTGCGTCCGTGAACATCGGCAGCGTCTTTTCGAGGTTGATGATGTGAATCTTGTTGCGGTGACCGAAAATGAACGGAGCCATCTTCGGGTTCCAGAAGCGCGTCTGGTGACCGAAGTGGACACCCGCTTCCAGCATTTGGCGCATCGTGACTGCCATGTAAATTCTCCACGAGGGTTGGGTCTTAAGCCGGCTGCCGTACCGCCGCGCGAACGTGCCCGAAGGGCCCTCGTTCCGCGCGGCCGGCACCCTGGTTGCGCCGGCTTGCGATTCGGCACGTGCGGAAATGCCCGTGCCGCAAGCCTTTCATCGCCATGCCGCCCCAAAACGGGGCATGTTCGGCATTTGGATGTCGACTTAGCCAAAGAGTATAGCATGCCGATTTGTCGGCTCTCAAGTCGCCCACCACTTTCGCTTGCCGCGCGGCAGCCGGCCGGACAATCCGCGAAAACCCGCATCGGCACCGCCGGCAGGGGCTGCGAGGCCCGCCATAAGGTGCGATAATCCGTCAATTCACCGCATTCCAGGCATACCTCGATGGCTATTACGCTCAAAAACGAACACGACATCGCCGAGATGCGCGTCGCCTGCCGTCTCGCGAGCGAAGTGCTCGACTTCATCACGCCGCACGTCGTCGCGGGCGTCACGACCGCCGAACTCGACCGGCTCTGTCACGAATTCATGCTCAACGAGCAGGGCACGATCCCCGCGCCGCTGAATTATCAGCCGCCCGGCTATCCGCCGTACCCGAAAGCGACCTGCATCTCGGTCAACGACGTGATCTGCCACGGCATCCCGGGCGAGAAGGTGATCAAGAACGGCGACGCGCTGAACATCGACATCACCGTGATCAAGAACGGCTACTTCGGCGACACCAGCCGGATGTTCATCGTCGGCGAAGGCTCGATCCTCGCGAAACGCCTCGTGCAGACCACCTACGAGTGCATGTGGCTCGGCATTGACCAGGTCAAGCCCGGTGCACACCTCGGCGACATCGGCTACGCGATCCAGAAGCACGCGGAAGCACAGGGCTACAGCGTCGTGCGCGAATACTGCGGCCACGGCATCGGCACGGTGTTCCATGAAGATCCGCAGGTCGTCCACTACGGCCGTCCGGGCACCGGCATCGAGCTGAAGGCCGGGATGATCTTCACGATCGAGCCGATGATCAACGCCGGCAAGCGCGACATCCGCACGATGCCCGACCAGTGGACGGTCAAGACGCGCGACCGCAGCCTGTCCGCGCAATGGGAGCACACGGTACTCGTCACCGAGACGGGCTACGAGGTGCTGACCGTGTCGGCAGGCACGCCGGCACGCCCGGTGTTCGCACAACCGGCCGCCGCGGTTTGAGCGCCGTCGCGCCAGCCCGCCCTGCCCGCCCCCTGACCTGAACCGCCACCCATGAGCGCTCACGCCGCCCCCTCGCCCGACGCGCTGTCGCGGCGCGCCGAATTCAAGGCCGCCAAGGTCGACATGCTCGAGCGCTTTCGCAGCGCGACGAACGTCGCGTCGCTGATGCATGCGTTGTCGAAACTCACCGACGATGCGCTCAAGCGCGTATGGGACGACTGCGGGCTGCCCGCGACGCTCACGCTCGTCGCCGTCGGCGGCTACGGGCGCGGCGAGCTCGCACCCCACTCCGACGTCGACATCCTCGTGCTGCTGCCCGATGCGCACGACCCGGCGCTCGACGCGCGCATCGAGCGCTTCATCGGGATGGCATGGGATCTCGGCCTCGAGATCGGCAGCAGCGTGCGCACGGTCGCGCAATGCATCGAGGAAGCGTCGCAGGACGTCACCGTGCAGACCTCGCTGCTCGAAGCGCGCCGCATCGTCGGCAGCACCGCGCTGTTCGAGCGCTTCACCGTGCGGTATCACGAGGCACTCGACGCGCGCGCGTTCTTCACCGCAAAGGTGCTCGAGATGCGCCAGCGCCACGCGAAGTTCCAGGACACGCCCTACAGCCTCGAGCCGAACGTGAAGGAAAGCCCGGGCGGCCTGCGCGACCTGCAGACGATCCTGTGGATCGCGCGCGCGGCCGGCTTCGGCAGCAGCTGGCGCGAGCTGGACACGCGCGGGCTCATCACCGAGCGCGAGGCGCGCGAGCTGCGCCGCAACGAAGGATTCCTGAAGACGCTGCGCGCGCGGCTGCACGTGATCGCCGGCCGCCGCCAGGACATGCTCGTGTTCGACCTGCAGACGCAGGCCGCCGAGAGTTTCGGCTACCGGCCGACGCAAGCCAAGCGCGCGAGCGAGCAGCTGATGCGCCGCTACTACTGGGCCGCGAAGGCAGTCACGCAGCTCGCGACGATCCTGATCCAGAACATCGAGGCGCAACTGTTCCCCGCGACGAGCGGCATCACGCGCGTGCTGTCGCCCGATCGCTTCGTCGAGAAGCAGGGCATGCTCGAGATCGTCGACGACGGCGTATTCGAACGTCATCCCGATGCGATCCTCGAAGCGTTCCTGCTGTACGAAGCGACCCGCGGCGTGAAGGGCCTGTCCGCCCGTACGCTGCGCGCGCTGTACAACTCGCGCGAGATCATGAACAACACGTGGCGGCGCGATCCGCAGAACCGCCGCACGTTCATGCAGATCCTGCAGCAGCCCGAAGGCATCACGCATGCATTCCGGCTGATGAACCAGACGAGCGTGCTCGGCCGCTACCTGTTGAATTTCCGCCGCATCGTCGGCCAGATGCAGCACGACCTGTATCACGTGTACACGGTCGACCAGCACATCCTGATGGTGCTACGCAACATCCGCCGTTTCGCGGTGGCCGAACATGCGCACGAATACCCGTTCTGCAGCCAGCTGATCGGCAATTTCGAGCGCCCGTGGGTGCTGTACGTCGCGGCGCTGTTCCACGACATCGCGAAAGGCCGCGGCGGCGACCACTCGACGCTCGGGATGGCGGACGCGCGGCGCTTCTGCCGCGAGCACGGGATCGCCGGCGACGACGCGGCGCTGATCGTATGGCTCGTCCAGCATCACCTGACGATGAGCCAGGTCGCACAGAAGCAGGACACGAGCGATCCGGAAGTCATCAAGCGCTTCGCCGATGTCGTCGGCAACGAACGGTACCTCACCGCGCTCTACCTGCTGACCGTAGCCGATATCCGCGGCACGAGCCCGAAGGTATGGAACACGTGGAAGGGCAAGCTGCTGGAGGACCTGTACCGCATCACGCTCGCGGTGCTCGGCGGCGCCAACCCCGACGCGCATTCGGAACTGAAATCGCGGCAGGAGCAGGCGCTTGCGCTGCTGCGCCTCGAAACCGTGCCCGACGACGCACACCGCGCGCTGTGGGATCAGCTCGACGTCGGCTTCTTCCTGCGTCACGATGCAGCCGACATCGCATGGCAGACGCGCGTGCTGTACCGGCACGTGAACGCCGAGACCGCGATCGTGCGCGCGCGGCCGTCGCCGATCGGCGACGCGCTGCAGGTGCTCGTGTACGTGAAGGACCGCCCCGACCTGTTCGCGGGCATCTGCGCGTACTTCGACCGCAACGGCCTGTCGGTGCTCGATGCGCGCGTCAGCACCACGCGGCACGGCTATGCGCTCGACAACTTCATCGTCACGCAGACCGAAAGCGACGTGCGCTACCGCGACATCGCGAATCTCGTCGAACAGCAGCTCGCCACGCGCCTTGCCGATACCGCATCACTGCCCGAGCCGTCCAAGGGTCGCCTGTCGCGGCTGTCCCGGACGTTTCCGATCACGCCGCGCGTCGACCTCCGGGCCGACGAGCGCGGCCAGTACTACATCCTGTCCGTGTCCGCCAACGACCGGCCGGGCCTTCTCTATTCGATCGCGCGCGTACTGGCCGAGCATCAGGTCGGCGTCCACGCGGCGCGGATCAATACGCTCGGCGAACGCGTCGAGGATATCTTCCTGCTCGACGGTGCCGGCCTGTCCGACAACCGCCTGCAGATCCAGCTCGAAACCGAATTGCTGCGCGCGATCGCAGTCTGAATGAATCCCAGCGTTTATGCGCACCAAATTGACCGTCAAGAATCCGCGGCCGGCGTCGCCGACCCGCGCACCCGTCCGCTCCGGCAGCCTCGTCGCCCGCAAGGCGGTGCGCCCCGCCGCGCCGCCCGCAGGGGACAAGCCGGCTCGCCCGAAGAAGGCGTCCCCGGCCGCCGCCGGCGAACGCATGTTCAAGCCCCGCACTGCCGCGGGCGCCGAGCGCCCGGGCGCGGATCGCGCACCGGCCAAGCGTGCGCCGCGTGACGGCGGTGCCGAACGTGGCTATCGCGGCGCTGACGGCAAACCCGATGCGCGACCGCGTCGCGCAGGTTCCAGCGAAGGCGGCGCACGTGCGCCGTATCGAGACAAGGCAGCCGGCGAAGGCGCGAAGCGCAGCTTCGGTGATCGCCGTACGTCGTCGGATCGCCCGCCCCGCCGCAGCGACGACGATGCTCGGCCGCGTCGCGCAGGTTCCAGTGAAGGCGGTGCACGCGCACCGTATCGAGACAACGCAGCCGGCGAAGGCGCGAAGCGCAGCTTCGGTGATCGCCGTACGTCGTCGGATCGCCCGGCACGCCGCGATGACGACGTACGTCCGCGTCGTGCAGGTGCCAGCGAAGGCGGCGCACGCGCACCCTATCGCGACAACGCCGGCGGCGAAGGCGCAAAGCGCAGCTTCGGCGACCGCCGCACGTCGTCGGATCGCCCGGCACGCCGCGATGACGATGCACGTCCGCGTCGCGCAAGTGCCAGCGAAGGTGGCGCACGCGCGCCCTATCGCGACAAGGCAGCCGGGTACGGCGAAAAGCGCAGCTTCGGCGATCGCCCGGCTCGCCCCGCACGCGACGGCGAGCGCAGCAGCACCGAGCGTCGCTCGAGCGGTACCGCGCTGAAAACCGCACAACCGGTCAAACGCCGCGCCGCCGACATCGATCACGGCGATGAAACCGGCCTGATGCGCCTGTCGAAGCGCATGTCGGAACTTGGCCTGTGCTCGCGCCGCGAAGCCGACGAATGGATCGAAAAGGGCTGGGTGCTCGTTGACGGCGAACGCATCGACACGCTCGGCACCAAGGTCCGTCCGGACCAGAAGATCGAGATCGACGAGCGCGCGAGCGCCGCGCAGGCCGCACAAGTGACGATCCTGCTGCACAAGCCGGTCGGCTATGTGTCGGGTCAAGCGGAAGACGGCTACGAGCCCGCGTCGGTGTTGATCACGCGCGCGAACCAGTGGAGCGGCGACCGCTCGCAGGTACGCTTCTCACCGCAACACCTGCACGCGCTCGCGCCGGCCGGCCGGCTCGACATCGATTCGACCGGCCTGCTCGTGCTGACGCAGAACGGCCGGATCGCGAAGCAGCTGATCGGCGAGCAATCGGATATCGACAAGGAGTACCTGGTGCGCGTGCGCTTCGGCGAACGGCTGATCGACATCGACCAGCACTTCCCCGCGGAATCGCTCGCGAAGCTGCGCCACGGCCTCGAACTCGACGGCGTCGCGCTGAAGCCTGCGATGGTGAGCTGGCAAAACGGCGAACAGTTGCGTTTCGTGCTGCGTGAAGGCAAGAAGCGCCAGATCCGCCGGATGTGCGAACTGGTCGGTCTCGAAGTGATCGGCCTGAAGCGCGTGCGGATGGGCCGCGTGATGCTCGGCGCGCTGCCGCAAGGACAATGGCGCTACCTGTCGGCCGACGAGTCGTTCTGACATCGGGCACGCACCGCGTGCCACGCAATGAAAAAGCCCGCGCAAGCGGGCTTTTTCATTTCCGGTACGACGACGGCGCGCAACCTGGCGCAGCGCCGCGTGCCGGTCAGTCGTCGTCGGTCGGATCGAGCCCCGGGAACAGCACCTCGGTGAAGCCGAAGCGCGTGAAGTCGGTGATCCGCATCGGATATAGCTTGCCGATCAGGTGATCGTATTCGTGCTGGACGACCCGCGCATGGAAGCCTTCGGCGACGCGATCGATCTTCGCGCCGAACTGGTCGAAACCGCTGTAGCGCACCTTCGCATAGCGGCTGACGACGCCGCGCATGCCAGGCACCGACAGACAACCTTCCCAGCCCTCTTCCATGTCCGGCGGCATGTACTCGAGCTTCGGGTTGATCAGCACCGTCTCGGGTACGGGCGGTGCGTCCGGATAGCGGTTGTTGCTGCCGAAGCCGAAGATAATGAGCTGCAGCCCGATGCCGATCTGCGGCGCGGCAAGCCCGGCGCCGTTCGCGTGATGCATCGTCTCGAACATGTCCGCGACGATCTCGTGCAGTTCGGGGGTATCGAACCGCTCGACCGGCTTGGCGACTTCGAGCAGGCGCGGATCGCCCATCTTCAGGATCTCGCGAATCATGGCGTGTTGCCCTCCAGGAGTTGGTGCAGTCCGTCTTCGTCCAGTACGGGGATGCCGAGTTCCTCGGCCTTCGCGAGCTTGCTGCCGGCTTCGGCGCCCGCGACCACGTAATCCGTCTTCTTCGATACCGAGCCCGAGACTTTCGCGCCCGCCGCTTCGAGCATCTCCTTCGCCGCGTCACGCGTGAGCGTAGGCAGCGTGCCCGTCAGCACGACCGTCTTGCCGGCCAGCACGCCCTGCGGCGCCTTCGGCGCGGGCGGGCCTTCGGGCCATGTGACCTTGCCGGGCGCGCGCAGCTGCTCGATCACGGTGCGGTTGTGCTCTTCCGCGAAGAACTGGTGAAGCGACTCGGCCACGATCGGCCCGACGTCGTTCACTTCGAGCAGTTCCTCGATCGACGCGTCCATGATTGGGGTCAGCGACCCGAAATGCTTCGCGAGATCCTTCGCGGTCGATTCGCCGACATGGCGGATCCCGAGCCCGTAGATGAAGCGCGCGAGCGTCGTGTGCTTCGCCTTCTCGAGCGAGTCGAGCAGATTCTGCGCGGACTTCTCGGCGAACCGGTCGAGTTCCGCGAGCGTCGCGAAACCAAGATTGAACAGATCGGCCGGCGTGCGCACGAGATTCAATTCGACGAGCTGATCGATGATCTTTTCGCCCAGGCCGTCGATGTCGAGCGCGCGGCGCTGCGCGAAGTGCCACAGCGCCTGCTTGCGCTGCGCCGGGCAGAACAGGCCGCCCGTGCAACGCGCGATCGCCTCGTCCGGCAGCCGCTCGATCTTCGAGCCGCACACCGGGCATTCGGTCGGCATCACGAACTCGGCCGCGCCTTCCGGACGGCGGTCGAGCAACGCACCGACGACTTCGGGGATCACGTCGCCTGCGCGCCGCACGATCACCGTATCGCCGATCCGGATGTCCTTGCGGCGCACTTCGTCCTCGTTGTGCAGCGTCGCGTTGGTCACCGTCGCGCCGCCGACGAACACGGGTTCGAGCCGCGCGACCGGTGTGATCGCACCCGTGCGGCCAACCTGCACGTCGATCGCAACGAGCTTCGTCAGCGCTTCCTGCGCGGGGAACTTGTGCGCGAGCGCAAAGCGTGGCGCGCGCGACACGAAACCGAGGCGGTCCTGCTCGTCGCGCCGGTTCACCTTGTAGACGACGCCGTCGATGTCGTACGGCAGCGACTCGCGCTTCTCGCCGATCTTGCGGAAGAAGCCGAGCAATCCGTCGGCGCCGTACACGACCGCGCGCTCGCGGTTCACCGGCAGGCCGAGCGACTCGTACCAGTCGAGCAGCGCGCTGTGCGTGTCCGGCATCGGCATCCCGTCGAGCACGCCGATCCCGTATGAAAAGAACGACAGCGGACGCTGCGCGGTGATCTTCGGATCGAGCTGGCGCAGGCTGCCGGCCGCCGCGTTGCGCGGGTTCGCGAATTCGCGCTGCTCGGCCGCGCGCTGGCGTTCGTTCAGGCGTGCGAAGTCACGCTTGAACATCAGCACCTCGCCGCGCACGTCGAGCACGGCCGGCACGTGTGCACCCTTCAGCTTCAGCGGGATCGAGCGGATCGTGCGGACGTTCTCCGTCACGTCCTCGCCGGTCGTTCCGTCGCCGCGCGTCGACGCCTGCACGAACACGCCCTGCTCGTAGCGCAGCGAGATCGCGAGCCCGTCGAACTTCAGCTCACATGCGTATTCGACGGGGTCCGTCACCGAGCCGGCAAGATCGGTCGTCTTGTCGAGCGCATCGGCGACCCGCTTGTCGAACGCGGCGATGTCCTCGTCGGCGAAGCCGTTGTTCAGCGACAGCATCGGCGCGTCATGAACGACCGGTGTGAAACCGTTCGCCACTTCGCCGCCGACGCGCTGCGTCGGCGAATCGGGCGTCACGAGGTCGGGATGAGCGGTTTCGAGTTGCTGCAGCTCGCCAAACAATCGATCGTATTCGGCGTCGGGCAGATCCGGCTGGTCGAGCACGTAATAGGCGTAATTCGCGCGCTCGAGTTGGTCGCGCAGCCACGCGGCACGCGCGTCGGGCTGGCTGGCTGGCGGTTCGGCTTGGGTTCGGGCCATGCTGGCGGCAGTTTCGTTCTGAAAAATCGGATGTTCGATTATCTCAGTTTGACGCCGCAACGGCGACTCGCAATGCGTGCCGCACGGCCCCTCGCGGCACACACAGGGGGCGTGTGTGCGGCACTGCAGCGACGGGCGGCGGCACCGCATGCCGCCGCCCGCAACACGCGTTACTGGCTGAAGAGGCGGCGCGTGACCGGCGAGCCGGCCGGGATGCCGGCCTCCTCGAGCTTCGCGTACAGCTTCATCAACTGCTGATCGATCGCGACCAACGTCGATTCCGGCAGCGGCCGGCGCGAATCGTCGACGACCCGCGCACCGATCCGCTCGGACAGCGACTTCGCGTAGTCGCACATCAGCCGGAACGGCAGGATATCCTCTTCGGCGACCGGCACGTCGAGCACCAGCGTGATCATGTTGCCGCCCTTGTACGTCAGGTCGTCGCGCAGGAAGTTCGTGTCGCCGAACTGCAGCATGAACACGGGGTTCTGCTTCGCGTCGAGCTTCACGAAACGCGTGCCGTCGCGCGACAGCAGCAGCCCGTCCTGGGAAGCGACGGCCTGCACGTAGTTCGCCGACCACGGCGCGCCGTCCGACATCACGTTGATCGACAGCTGCGCGTCGCACTGCGCGGCAAAGCCGTCGAGCTCGCGCGCCATCGAGACCGTCTCCATCATGTCCGGGAATTCGGGTGCGCCGTCGATTGCATCGGCGAACTGCTGGACGCCGGTCACGAATTCGGAGAATTCAAGCTCGTTGAGCGCGCCGCTGCGGTTCGCTAGCTGGGCGGCCGCGCGCAGCTCTTCATAGCGCACGCCGTTCTGCAGCAGCTCCCACTGGCCGCCTTCCGGCTTGCCTTCGATATGCACGGGCTTGCTGCCCGCTCGGCGCAGCCGCTGCGCGGCCGGCAGGATCTTGTCGCCCGGCAGCGACCCGCCGAGGCGAATCGGCACGATGCAGTCGATCCGGCGGTCGACGATTGCGGGCGGCGCCGACGAAATCGTCGTCGCGGCCGGCAGCACGGGTTCGGGCGTTTCGTTCGATGCGTCGGCGGCCGGCGCGTCCTGTGCGGCGGCGACCGCCCCTTCGTCGACGGACTGCTCGGCCGCCTCGGTCGATTCCGGCTGTATGTCGACCCCGGTGGCCTCGGCCTGCAGATCGGCCGGCATGTCGGCAGGCGCCGCACCGCCGAAGGTCGGCTCGACGCGCGCGGCTTCGGCCGGCGCGCTCGCGGCGGCGGCGGGTGCCGGCGCCGCGGGTTCGCGGCGCACGGGCTGGCGCACCGGCTCGATGAACGGCTGCTCATCGTCGCGCTCGGGGCGATTCATCGCCTCGGCCGTCTCTTCCGGCATCGGGCGCGGCATCCTGCGCCGCACCTTCGCACCCTGCCACGCGTTGTAGACCACGACGCCGCCCACCACGACGGCGCCCGCGCCGATCAAACCGAGTGTCAACTCGTCCATGCACGCTCCATCAGCAATTCTTTTTCGTCGGACTCGCGAACGGGCGCCCATGCGCCGCGCGAACGCGGTCCGGTTTCTTCAAACGTCAATTCTGGGCAAAACCCGCGGCGGTTTCCATGTCCACCGCCACGATCCGCGACACGCCCTGCTCCTGCATCGTCACGCCGATCAGTTGCTGCGCCATCTCCATCGCGATCTTGTTGTGCGAGATGAAGAGGAACTGCGTCTTGTCGGACATCGCGCGCACGAGATTCGCGAAACGCTCGGTGTTCGCGTCGTCGAGCGGCGCGTCGACCTCGTCGAGCAGACAGAACGGTGCCGGATTCAGCTGGAACATCGCGAACACCAGTGCGGTGGCGGTCAGTGCCTTCTCGCCACCCGACAACAGGTGGATGGTCGCGTTCTTCTTGCCCGGCGGCTGCGCCATCACCTGCACGCCCGCATCGAGGATCTCGTCGCCCGTCATGATCAGCTTCGCCTGACCGCCGCCGAACAGGCGCGGGAACAGATCGCTGAAGTGACGGTTGACCTCGTCGAAGGTGCCCTGCAGCAACGTGCGGGTTTCCTGATCGATCTTGTGGATCGCGTCCTCGAGCGTCGTGATCGCGTCGGTCAGGTCGGCCGACTGCGCATCGAGGAACACCTTGCGCTCGCTCGCGGCCTTCAGCTCGTCGAGCGCGGCCATGTTCACCGGGCCCAGCGCGTTGATCGCGTTGTTCAGGCGCGTGACCTCGCCCTGCAGGTACGACGGTTTCAGGTCCGGCGTCAGCTTCTCGCGCAGCGCTTCCTCGTCGACCTCGGCCGCCGTGAGCTGCTCGGCAAACTGCTCGACGGACAGGCGCGCGGCCTGCTCCTTCAGCTGCAGCTCGGTGATGCGGTCGCGCAGCGGCTGCAGCGAACGCTCGGCGACGAGACGCTGCTCGTCCGATGCGCGCAGCTTCGCGGTCAGGTCGTCGAGTTCGATCCGTGCGGCCTGCAGCGCCTCTTCCTTCACCGCGCGGATTTCGAGCGCATCCTGCAGGCCCGTGTGCGCGGTCTGCTCGTTGATCGTTTCGAGTTCGGCACGCGCGTCTTCCAGCGACGCGGCGACGCGCTCGCTCTGCTCGTGCGCGACCTGGATGCTGCGCTTGAGCTCATCGATCCGCGTGACCGCGTTGCGCGCGGCGAAGCGCGCGTCGTTCGCGCCACGCTCGAGGTCGCGCGCTTCCTGGCGCGCCTGCGTCAGCGATTCGTCGAGCGCTTCGAACGCGAGCTGGTTGTCCTCGAAGCGCGCCTGCAGTTCCGCGAGTTCGCCGTCGAAGCGCTCGAAGTTCGCTTCCGACTCCGCACGCAGTGCACGCTGCTCGTCGATCTGCGCACCGATTTCCTCGAGTTCCTCGCGGATCTGCGTGCTGCGCTGCGTGTAGCGTTCATGTGCCTGCGCGAGCTTCAGCACGTCCATCTGCAGCGCGTGCACGCGCTGCGTCGCGCGTTCGGCCTGCGCGCGCACGTCGCCGAGCGCCTGCGCGGCCTGCGTGTGGGCGGCTTCCGCCCGCACCGCGGCCGTGCGGGCCTCGTCGGCGAGCAGCGCCTGCGCACGCACCTGGCGCGTCAGGTTCTCGATCTCCTGCTGGCGGGCCAGCATCCCGGCCTGCTCCGAGTCGGCCGCGTACAGTTGCACGCCGACACGCGTAACGATGTGGCCGGCCTTCACGACGAACGCACCGCCTGCCGGCAGCTGCGCGCGCATCGCGAGCGCCTGCGCGATGTCGTCGGCGACGTACACGTTGCCGAGCCAGTCGTTCAGCACCGCACGGATGCCCGCATCGTCGATGCGCACGAGCGACAGCACCGGGCGCAGCCCGGCCACGGCGGCAGGCGGCTCACCGGCCGCGGGCGGCGCATAGAACGCGAGCTTCGCGGGCGGCGCATCGGTCGCGAACGCCTTCACCCAGTCGAGATTCGACACTTCGAGTGCGGCGAGCCGCTCGCGCAGCACGGCCTCGAGCGCCGCTTCCCAGCCCGCTTCGACATGCAGCTTCTTCCACAGGCGCGGCAGCGCGCCGAGCTCGTGCTTGTCGAGCCACGGCTGGATCTTGCCTTCGGTCTGCACGTTCTCCTGCAGCTGCTTGAGTGCGGCGAGCCGTGCCTCGAGCTGGTGGATCTGCGCGCTTTCGGCCTGCACGCGCTCCTGCGCGGCACGGCGTTCGCCATCGAGGCGCGGCAGCGCTTCCTGCGCATCGGCAAGGCGTGCCTGTGCTTCGGCGAGAATCTCTTCCTGCTCGGCGAGCTGCATGCGCAACTCTTCGAGCTGCGCTTCATCTGGTGCGTCGAGCCCGCCCGCCTCGGACTTCAGGCGCTCATGACGCTGCTGGAGCTGCTGGAGCTGCTGGTCGGCATTGCGCTGGTGCGCGGCCTCGAGCTTCAGCGACTGTTCGGTCTGCGCGATCCGCGCGCGCTCATCGTTGAGCTGCGCCTGCGCATCGCGCCATTTCGCCTCGAGCGCCGGCAGCGCGTCGTGCTTCGCGGCTGCGTTGTCTTCCGCGAGCGCGGCCTTCTCGTCGGCCATCGCGCGCGTCTCTTCGGCTTCCTCGAGCTCGTCCTGCGCCTTCTCGGCCTGCGCGCGCCATTGCTCGCGCTGTGCGTTCAACGCGGCGATCTGCGCCTGCACGCGGTTGCGCGATTCGACGATGAACTTGATCTCGGCCTCGAGGCGGCTCACTTCGGCGTTCGCTTCATAGAGCGCGCCCTGCGCGCCCTGCATCGCGTCGCTCGCCGAGTAATGCGCGACCCGCAGCGTCTCGAGCTGCGACTCGACCTCACGCAGCTTCGCCGTCTGCGCCTCGAGGTCGATCTGCGCCTGCTCGATCGCGCGCTGCTGCTTCTGCTGCTCGCCCGCGGCCTCGTTCTTGCGCAGCAGCCACAACAGGCGCTGCTTCTCCTCGCCGTCGGCGACGAGTTCCTTGTACTTGGTGGCCACGACGGCCTGCGCCTCGAGCTTCTCGAGGTTCGCGCCGAGCTCGCGGACGATGTCCTCGACGCGCGTCAGGTTCTCGCGCGTATCGTGCAGGCGGTTCTCGGTCTCGCGACGGCGTTCCTTGTACTTCGACACGCCCGCGGCTTCTTCGAGGAACACGCGCAGCTCTTCCGGCTTCGCCTCGATGATCCGCGCGATCATGCCCTGCCCGATGATCGCGTACGCACGCGGCCCGAGGCCCGTGCCGAGGAAGATGTCCTGGATGTCGCGGCGGCGTGCCGGCAGGTTGTTGATGTAGTAGCTCGACGTGCCGTCGCGCGTCAGCACGCGCTTCACGGCGATCTCGCCGTACTGGCCCCACTGCCCGGCCGCGCGGCCGTCGGAGTTGTCGAAGATCAGTTCCACGCTGGCCCGGCTGCCGGGCTTGCGGGCGGTCGAGCCGTTGAAGATCACGTCCTGCATCGACTCGCCGCGCAGCTCGGACGCGCGCGACTCGCCGAGCACCCAGCGCACGGCATCGATGATGTTGGACTTGCCGCACCCGTTCGGGCCCACCACGCCGACAAGCTGGCCCGGAACCTGGAAATGCGTGGGATCGACAAAGGATTTGAAGCCAGCGAGTTTGATCGAGCTCAGACGCACGGCGGTATCGGATGTGAAGAAGGTGTGAAACGGACGGGGCCGCGACGCGCGAGGCCGGACGGCCCATGCGCGCGATGCGCCCCGGAATTCAAAAGCGGGGCCGTGCGCATACAGCGTTGGGCCCCGCAAACGGCTTCCATCATACCATCGCGCGTGCGCCGTCCCGCCCGCCGCCGGGTTTGCCCGGTGCCGGCGCGGCACGATGGACCCGGCTCGACAGCAGCGTCGCCAGCACGATGCACGCGCCGCCCGCCCACTCGCGCGCGCTCGGCAACTCGTTCGCGAACACCCACGCCGACAGCGCGGTGATCACGATCTCGAACAGCATGATGATCGACGCGCGGTTCGCCGGCACGCGCGCAAGCCCGTATTGCACGAGCAGGTTGTTCGCGGCCATCGTCACGCCGATCGCCACGATGATCAGTGCGGCCATGCCAAGCTGCCCGCCCGCCGGCGCGACCGGCCACCCTTCGAACAGCGACGCGATCGCGCCGAACACGGCCGCGCCGCCGAACAGCGTCGCCGTGCGCATCTCGGCGCGCATCTCAGGCAACTCGCGGCTCGCCTTGATCACGAGCACATTGCTCATCGCGAAACTCAGGCCGGCAGCGAGCCCCGCCCATTCGGCCGGATTGGCCGGCAGCGGCACGCCGAGCTTCGGCGACCACAGCATCAGCATCGCGCCGCCGATCGACAGCGCAGCCAGCCCCGCGCCGGCCCAGGTCAGCCGCTCGCGCAGCAGGAAATGCGCGTAGATCGCGGTCCATGCCGGGGTCAGGTAGAACAGCAGCATCACGCGCAGCACCTCGCCGTGGATCGTGCCCCACACGAAGCCGAGGTTGGTCACGCCCGCCGTGATCGCGATGCCCGGCAGCACCCAGTGCCAGCGCAGCGTCGCGATCGTGCGATGCCGCACGACGATCACGAACAGGAACGCGACCGTGCTCGTCAGCGCGCTCGCCAGCGTACCGGTGAGACCGAGCGATGCAAGAATCCGCAGCGGATACCAGATCAGGCCCCATACCGAAGCGCCGATCAGGATGGCCAGCGTCGGCAGGCTGCCGCGTACCGCGTTATTCATTTGGTTCGATACCCTTTATTCGACCGGCCCGGCCGCCGTTCCGGCGGGCCGTGACCGCATTGCGTCACGCTATAATCGTCCGCTGCGAGCCGCGCGCCGTCGGCGCCCGCTCGCAGCCGTGCGGCACCTGCGCCGCCCCTTTCGCTCCAACCGGCCGCGATGGCCGCTTCGCCCGTGAACCCTCGACTCGACTCGCTCCAGCCCTATCCCTTCGAAAAGCTGCGCGCCCTGTTCAAGGACGTGACGCCCGCTTCCGGCCTGAAACCGATCAGCTTCGGCATCGGCGAGCCCAAGCACCCGACGCCGGCGCTGATCCGCGACGCCGTGGTGGCCGCGCTCGACGGCCTCGCGTCGTACCCGGCCACGGCCGGCTCGGACGCGCTGCGCACGTCGATCGCGCACTGGCTCGAACGCCGCTACGGGCTGCCGGCGATCGATCCGGCCACCCAGGTGCTGCCCGTGTCGGGGTCGCGCGAGGCGCTGTTCTCGCTCGCGCAGACGGTGATCGACGCGCGCGAACGCGCGGACGGCAAGAAAGCGATCGTACTCTGTCCGAATCCTTTCTATCAAATTTACGAAGGCGCGGCGCTGCTGGCCGGTGCCGAACCCTATTTCGCGAACAGCGACCCGGCGCGCAACTTCGCGTGCGACTATGCGGCCGTGCCCGATGAAGTCTGGGCGCGCACCCAGCTGCTGTACGTGTGCTCGCCGGGCAACCCGACAGGCGCCGTGCTGACGCTCGACGACTGGCGCGAACTGTTCGCACTGTCCGACCGCCACGGTTTCGTGATCGCATCCGACGAGTGCTACTCCGAAATCTATTTCGACGAAGTAGCGCCGCCGCTCGGTGGCCTCGAGGCCGCGCACCGCCTCGGCCGCGGCTTCGAGCGCCTCGTGATGCTGTCGAGCCTGTCGAAGCGCTCGAACGTGCCGGGCATGCGCTCGGGTTTCGTCGCCGGCGACGCCGCGCTGCTGAAGAAATTCCTGCTGTACCGCACGTACCACGGCGCCGCGCTGTCGCCGGTTTGGCAGCACGCGAGCATCGCCGCGTGGAACGACGAGGCACACGTGCGCGAGAACCGCGCGCTGTATCTGCAGAAGTTCAACACGGTCACGCCGATGCTAGCCGACGTGATCGACGTGAAGCTGCCCGACGCCGCGTTCTACCTGTGGGCCAACGTCGCGCGCACCGGCCTGTCGGACACCGAGTTCGCCCGCCGCCTGTACGCCGACTATAATGTGACGGTTCTGCCCGGCTCGTACCTCGCGCGCGACGCGCACGGCACGAACCCGGGCCGCGATTTCATCCGGATCGCGCTCGTCGCGGGCACCCCCGAATGCGTCGAGGGCGCGCAACGCATCGTCGATTTCTGCCGGTCTCTCGCGCGGTAATCGTCCATCCGATCAATTCCATCCATCTCCTGCGAAAACGAACATGTCGCAACAACTTCAGCAAATCATCGATACCGCCTGGGAAAACCGCGCCGAGCTGTCGCCGAAGGCCGCACCGGCCGACGTCCGCGAAGCCGTCGCGCACGCGATCGAGCAACTCGACAAAGGCGCGCTGCGCGTTGCCGAGAAGATCGACGGCAACTGGACCGTGCACCAGTGGCTGAAGAAGGCCGTGCTGCTGTCGTTCCGCCTGGAGGACAACGCGCCGATGCCGGCCGGCGGCTACTCCCAGTTCTACGACAAGGTGCCGTCGAAGTTCGCGAACTACACGGCTGAAGACTTCGCCGCGGGCGGCTTCCGCGTCGTGCCGCCGGCCATCGCGCGCCGCGGCTCCTTCATCGCGAAGAACGTCGTGCTGATGCCGTCGTACACCAACATCGGCGCATACGTCGACGAAGGCACGATGGTCGACACGTGGGCTACGGTCGGTTCGTGCGCGCAGATCGGCAAGAACGTGCACCTGTCGGGCGGCGTCGGCATCGGCGGCGTGCTCGAGCCGCTGCAGGCAAACCCCGTCATCATCGAAGACAACTGCTTCATCGGCGCGCGCTCGGAAGTCGTCGAAGGCGTGATCGTCGAGGAAAACTCGGTGATCTCGATGGGCGTGTACCTCGGCCAGAGCACGAAGATCTACGATCGCGAGACGGGCGAAGTCAGCTACGGCCGCATCCCGGCCGGCTCGGTCGTCGTCGCTGGCAACCTGCCGTCGAAGGACGGCTCGCACAGCCTGTACTGCGCCGTGATCGTGAAGAAGGTCGACGCGAAGACCCGCGCGAAGGTCGGCCTGAACGAGCTGCTGCGAGGCGACTGATGGCCAAGCCGCGCACCGTGGTCGTCTACGGCATTCCGAACTGCGACACCGTGAAGAAGGCCCGCGTGTGGCTCGACGATCATGGCATCGAGTTCGAGTTCCACGACTTCAAGAAGCTCGGCGTCAGCGCCCCGCTCGTCGAAGACTGGCTGAAGGACGTGTCGCTCGATGCGCTCGTGAACAAGCGCGGCACGACGTGGCGCGGCCTGGACGACGCCATGAAGGCGGCCGCGGAAACGAAATCCGGCGCGGTCGCGCTGATGATCCACAAGCCGTCGGTCATCAAGCGTCCCGTGCTCGTCGTCAACGGCCGCGTGAAATCGCTCGGCTTCGTGGCCGATCAGTACGCGGCGCTGTTTGCCGCCTAGGGCCGCCTGCGCTGCGCCCGTGGGCGCAACCCGACGTCTCATCGCTGCCGGCCACCGCGCCGGCATTTTTTATCGAAAGTGGTCCGAACCATGTCCGCCACCCTAGCCCTTACCGAACAGCTGATCACCCGCGCGTCCGTCACGCCCGACGATCAGCATTGCCAGCAGATCATGACCGAGCGCCTCGCCGCGCTCGGCTTCGAATGCGAGACCATCGCGTCGCACGGCGTGACCAACCTGTGGGCCGTCAAGCGCGGCACCGACGGCCGCGACGGCAAGCTGCTCGCATTCGCGGGCCACACCGACGTCGTACCGACCGGCCCGCTCGAGCAGTGGACCTCGCCGCCGTTCATCCCCGCGCATCGCGACGGCAAGCTGTACGGCCGCGGCGCGGCCGACATGAAGACGTCGCTCGCGGCATTCGTCGTCGCCTCCGAGGAATTCGTCGCGGCCCACCCCGGCCACCGCGGCGCGATCGCGTTCCTGATCACGAGCGACGAGGAAGGCCCGGCCACCGATGGCACCGTGAAGGTCGTCGACCTGCTCGAAGCGCGCGGCGAACGCCTCGACTACTGCATCGTCGGCGAGCCGACCTCGACCACGGAACTCGGCGACGTCGTAAAGAACGGCCGCCGCGGTTCGATGTCGGGCGAGCTGATCGTCAAGGGCGTGCAGGGCCACATCGCGTACCCGCACCTCGCGAAGAACCCGATTCACCTGCTCGCGCCGGCACTTGCCGAGCTCGCCGCCGAACAGTGGGACGAAGGCAACGAATACTTCCCGCCGACCACCTGGCAGGTGTCGAACCTGCACGCGGGCACCGGCGCGACCAACGTGATCCCCGGCCACGCGGACCTGATGTTCAACTTCCGCTTCTCGACGGCGAGCACCGTCGAGGGCCTGCAGGCGCGCGTGCATGCGATCCTCGACAAGCACGGCCTCGAATACACGCTGAAGTGGTCGGTGAGCGGCCTGCCGTTCCTCACGCCGCGCGGCGACCTGTCGAACGCGCTCGAGAACGCGATCCGCGCCGAGACCGGCCTCACGACCGAGCTGTCGACGACGGGCGGCACGTCCGACGGACGCTTCATCGCGCGTATCTGCCCGCAGGTGATCGAGTTCGGCCCGCCGAACGGCAGCATCCACAAGATCGACGAGCACATCGACGTGCGCTTCGTCGACCCGCTGAAGAACGTGTACCGCCGCGTGCTCGAACAACTGATCGCCTGACGGAGCCCTCGCATGACGACACCTTTTGCAACTGTTCGCGACCTGCTGCGCTATGCGGTCACGCGCTTCTCGAAGGCGAAGCTCGCGTTCGGCCACGGCTCGGACAACGCGTACGACGAAGCCGCCTACCTCGTGCTGCACACGCTCGATCTGCCGCTCGACACGCTCGAGCCGTTCCTCGACGCCCGCCTGCTGCCCGATGAAATCGCAGCCGTGCTCGCGGTGATCGAACGACGCGCGACGGAACGCGTGCCGGCCGCCTACCTCACGCACGAAGCGTGGATGCACGGGCACCGCTTCTACGTCGACGAACGCGTGATCGTGCCGCGCTCGTTCATCGGCGAGCTGCTCGACGACGGGCTGCAGCCGTATGTCGCCGACCCCGAGCAGGTCGGCGCGGTGCTCGAGCTGTGCACCGGCTCGGGCTGCCTCGCGATCCTCGCGGCCAGCGCGTTCCCGAATGCCGAGATCGATGCGGTCGACCTGTCCGACAAGGCACTCGAAGTCGCCGAGATCAACGTGCGCGACTACGGCCTCGACGATCGGATCACGCTGCATCGCGGTGACCTCTACGCGCCGCTGCCCGAGTTCCGCACGCAACCCGACGCGCGCTACGACGTGATCCTGACGAACCCGCCGTACGTGAACGCAACGTCGATGGCGGCCCTCCCGCCCGAGTACCGGCACGAGCCGGAGATGGCGCTCGCGGGCGGCGACGACGGGATGGATATCGTGCGGCGAATCATCGAGCAAGCGCACAAGTGGCTGCATGACGACGGCGTGCTCGTCGTCGAGATCGGCAACGAGCGCGAGCACGTCGAAGCCGCGTTCGGCGGCCTCGAACTCACGTGGCTGCCCACCAGCGCGGGCGACGACACCGTGTTCCTGATCCAGGCGTCGGACCTGCCGCGCAAGGCCTGACGGCGCGCCGCGACCGAACCGTGCGGTACGGCACACCGCTGTCCCGCACGGTTCGGTAAGATGCGCGTAGGCGGCCGTCGCGCCGCACGACTTCAGGAGTCCGTCACGCGCCTATGACCCTCGACTGGCTACATCTCGGCACCCTGATCCTGGCCATCCATGTGCTCGGGATCATCGCGGCGTGTCACGCGATCATGAACACGCGCACGTCGCAAGGCGCGATCGCGTGGGCCGTGTCGCTCGCCGCGATGCCGTACCTGACGCTCATCCCCTACCTGTTCCTCGGTCGCAGCAAGTTTTCCGGCTACGTCGACGCGCGACGCCACGAGATGGAAGCGTTGCGCACGCACACGCCGCGCGCGCGGTGGCTCGATGCGGACGCAAGCGACGGTCCGGCCGCCGACGCGCTCGGCCGGACCGCCGTGCTCGCGCTCACGCGGCTCGGCGGGATGCCGTTCGTCGGCGGCAATGCCGTGCGCACGCTGGTAAACGGCGATGCGACCTTCTCGGCGATCCTGTCGGCGATCGACGCCGCGCGCGATTATGTGGTCGTCCAGTTCTTCATCGTGCGCGACGACGCGCTCGGCCAGATGCTGCGCGATGCGCTCCTCGCGCGCGCGGCAGCCGGCGTGCGCTGCTACCTGCTGTACGACAGCATCGGCAGCTTCGACCTGCCGCACAGCTACGTCGACACGCTGCGCCGCGGCGGCGTCGAGGTCCATCCGTTCGCGACCCACCGCAAGTTCGTCAATCGCTTCCAGCTCAACTTCCGCAACCATCGCAAGATCGTCGTCGTCGACGGCAATCGCGCGTTCGTCGGCGGACACAACGTCGGCGTCGAGTACCTCGGCGCGAACCGGCGCCTGTCGCCGTGGCGCGACACCCATATCGAGATCCGCGGCCCGGTGGTCGCGAGCATTCAGTACGTGTTCGCCGAAGACTGGCACTGGGCCACGCAGACGCTGCCGCCGCTCGCCGCGCCGCCGGAGGCACTGCCCGACGACGCGATGCATTGCCTCGCCGTGCCGATGGGGCCGGCCGACAAGCAGGAAACCGGCTCGCTGTTCTTCGTCGAAGCGATCAACGCCGCGCGGGAACGGGTGTGGATCACGACGCCGTATCTCGTGCCCGACGAAGCGGTGATCGCCGCGCTGAAGCTCGCGGTGATGCGCGGCGTCGACGTGCGCATCCTGATCCCGAGCCGGCGCGATCACTACGTCGTGTTCGAGGCGTCCAAACTCTATGCGCGCGATCTCGTCGACGCAGGCGTCAAGGTGTACCGCTACCGGCCCGGCTTCCTGCACCAGAAAGTCGTGCTGATCGACCGCATCGCGGCCGCGATCGGCAGCGCAAATCTCGACAACCGCTCGTTCCGGCTGAACTTCGAAATCATGGTGCTGACCGTCGATCGCACGTTCGCCGGCGAGGTCGAGGCGATGCTCGACGCCGATTTCGCGCAGGCCTACGAGGTCGATGCGAACGAGTATCGACACTCGCCCGCGTGGCGGCGCATCGCGATGCACGTCGCGCGGCTGTTCGCACCGATCCTTTAGCGCTCACGCGAGCACCGGCCGCGCACCGCCAGCCGGCATGCCGGCGCACGCTTTCGCACCGTTCGGCCCGGCGCCGCGGTCACGACCGGTTCGATCCGGACGACCCGCCCGCCGCTTCACGGCGTTACAGCAACTTGTCGATATCCGCGGCGATTTCCTCGGGCTTCGTCGACGGCGCATAGCGCTTGACGATCCGCCCGTCGCGGTCGACCAGGAATTTCGTGAAATTCCACTTGATTGCCTTGAGGCCCAGGATGCCGGGCGCCTCGTCGGTCAGGTAGCGGTACAGCGGATGCGCGTGGTCGCCCTTCACGTCGATCTTCGCGAACATCGGGAACGTGACGCCGTAATTGCGCTCGCAGAACGCGCCGATCTGCGTTGCGTCGCCCGGCTCCTGCTTGCCGAACTGGTTGCACGGAAAGCCGAGCACGACGAAACCGCGCGCCGCGTACTGGTCGTACAGCTTCTGCAAACCCGCATACTGCGGCGTGAAACCGCACTCGCTCGCGGTATTGACGATCAGCAGCACCTGGCCGCGATACGCATCGAGCGACGCCGGCTCACCGGCGAGCGTCTCCGCGCTGAACGAATACAGGGTGGACATCGGGCACTCCTTTTACGAAACCGGATCGACGTCGAGTCTAGGCGAAATCGCGCCGTTGCGGCACCGGCCGTTCGGCCGAATATCCGGGGCGACGCGCGCGCAGTCTAGAATAGCGGTTTTGGTCAGTCATTCCCGCCGTGATCCGTTTCAATCAGTTCAGCCTTGCGCGCGGCACCAAGCCGCTATTCGAGTCGGCCTCGTTCGTGCTCAATCCCGGCGAGAAGGCCGGCCTGATCGGCGCGAACGGCGCCGGCAAATCGACGCTGTTCTCGGTTCTGCGCGGCGAGCTGCATTCCGACGCCGGCGATTTCTCGATGCCGCCGTCGTGGCGGATCGCCCACGTGTCGCAGGAAACACCCGCCGTCGATCGCTCGGCGCTCGACTACACGCTCGACGGCGACACCGCGCTGCGCGAGATCGAAGCGCGCATCGCCGCCGCATCGGCCGCGCATGACGGCGCGGCCGAAGCCGACGCGCACGCGGCTTTTGCCGACGCCGACGGCTATACTGCACCGGCGCGCGCCGAAGCGCTGCTGCTCGGCCTAGGCTTCACGCTCGCGCAGACGCGTGAGTCGGTCGCCAGCTTCTCCGGCGGCTGGCGCATGCGCCTGAACCTCGCGCAGGCGCTGATGTGCCGCTCCGACCTGCTGCTGCTCGACGAACCGACCAACCACCTCGACCTCGACGCGATCGTCTGGCTCGAGGACTGGCTGCACCGCTACGCCGGCACGCTCGTCGTGATCTCGCACGACCGCGAATTTCTCGATTCGATCTGCAACGTCACGCTGCACCTGGAAAATCGTCAGGTGAAGCGCTACGGCGGCAATTACTCGCAGTTCGAAGTGCTGCGTGCGCAGCAACTGGCGCTGCAGCAAAGCGCATACGAAAAGCAGCAGAAGACGATCGAGCACCTGCAGAGCTTCGTCGACCGCTTCAAGGCCAAGGCGACCAAGGCCAAGCAAGCGCAAAGCCGGATGAAGGCGCTCGAGAAGATGGAGCTGATCGCGCCCGCGCACATCGCGTCGCCGTTCACGTTCGAGTTCCGCACGCCCGACGCCGCGCCGAACCCGATGATGGTGATGGAAGACGTCCGCTGCGGCTACCATGCCGACGACGGCACGGAGATCCCGATCGTCGAACGTGTCGCACTATCGATCCAGAACGGCCAGCGCATCGGCCTGCTCGGCGCGAACGGCCAGGGCAAGTCGACGCTGATCAAGACGCTGGCCGGCACGCTCGCGCCGCTGTCGGGCCACGTGCGCGACGGCAAGGGCCTCACGATCGGCTATTTCGCGCAGCACCAGCTCGAAACGCTGCGCGAGGACGATTCGCCGCTCGCGCATCTCGCGCGGCTCGCACCCGACACGCGCGAGCAGGAACTGCGCGACTTCCTCGGCGGCTTCAATTTCTCCGGCGACATGGCGACAAGCCCGGTCGGCCCGTTCTCGGGCGGCGAGAAGGCGCGGCTCGCGCTCGCGCTGATCATCTGGCAGAAGCCGAACCTGCTGCTGCTCGACGAACCGACCAACCACCTCGACCTCGAAACGCGTCACGCGCTGACGATGGCGCTCGCGCAGTTCGAAGGCACGCTGATCCTCGTCTCGCACGATCGCCACCTGCTGCGCGCGACCACCGACCAGTTCATGCTCGTTGCGAAGCACCGTCTGCAGCCGTTCGACGGCGACCTCGACGATTACCGCGACTGGCTGCTGCAGCACGCCGCCGAGCAGCGCGCGGCCGCGAAGGCAGACAGCGCGGCGGCCGAGGGCGCGGATCCAGGCGTCAACCGCAAGGACCAGAAGCGCCAGGCGGCCGAGGAGCGCCAGCGCCTGTCGCAGCTGAAGAAGCCGCTGCAGAACCGCATCACGAAGCTCGAAAAGGAAATGGATACGCTGCACGCGGAGAAGGCCCGCCTCGACGCGTTCGTCGCCGATCCGGCGAGCTACGAGGCCGCGCGCAAGACGGAACTGACCGAAGCGATCCGCAAGCTCGGCGAGGTCAATACCCGGCTCGAGACGGTCGAGGCCGACTGGCTCTCCGTGCAGGAAGAACTCGAGCAGATCGGCTGAACGCGGCCCGGGCGCCGCCGGTCGATCGCTTCATCGGTGGCGCGACGTTCCGGGCGTCAACGCCCCACCAACCCACTCGGCCGCGCCGGGCCCGAAAACGACGAGGCCGGGCGCCCCGGCCCGGCCTCTTTGTCCATCGTTGCGTCGGCCGTACGTCGGCCGCATCCTCCGCTCAACGCCGCGGTAACGTGTCGCGCGGCATCTGTTCGTCATCGCCCATCAGGTGACGCCGCCCTTCGGTCGGCCGGCTGATCGCCGCGGCAACTTCCGCTTCCGTCACATCCTCCGACACGACCCGGCGCGCGAGGCGCCCTTCGTCGTCGATCCACTCGACGATCCGGCATCCCCCGCCCCACGGCTGAACGATCGGCTCCGATACGCGGCAGCCGCGCAGGTTGTAAACGCGTCCGCTCGGCGCTTCCCCATACTGTTTCAACATAGGTTCCCTTCGCATTGCGCGGTTCGACAATCCGGCAAAGGATAGGGAAAAGCGATGTCCGGCGGGTTACAGAAGCCTACATATTCTTTACAGAGAATTACGCGACAGATCGCGGCCGGCACGCGTGGGGCCGGCCGCACCCGGTTATTCAAGATCGCGCACGCGGTCGATCGCCTGTTCGATCCGCTCGACGGCCATCACGTTCAGCCCTTCGATCGGCTGCTTCGGCGCATTCGCCTTCGGGATCAACGCGGCGGTGAACCCGAGCTTGGCCGCCTCGCGTAGCCGTTCCTGGCCGCGCGGCGACGGCCGGATCTCGCCCGCCAGCCCCACTTCGCCGAACACGATCAGGCCCTTCGGCAGCGCCTTGTTGCGCATCGACGAATGGATCGCGAGCAACACCGCGAGGTCGGCGGCCGGCTCGGTGATCTTCACGCCGCCCACCGCGTTCAGGAACACGTCCTGGTCGAAACACGCGATGCCCGCATGCCGGTGCAGCACCGCGAGCAGCATCGCGAGCCGGTTCTGCTCGAGGCCGACCGCGAGCCGGCGCGGGTTCGGCACGTGCGCCGTATCAACGAGCGCCTGGATTTCGACGAGCAGCGGACGCGTGCCCTCCTGCGTGACGAGCACGCAGGAACCGGGCACGACCTGCTCGTGCTGCGACAGGAACAGCGCGGACGGGTTCGCGACGCCGCGCAGCCCGCGCTCGGTCATCGCGAACACGCCGAGTTCGTTGACGGCACCAAAGCGGTTCTTGAACGCCCGCACGAGCCGGAACGACGAATGGGTGTCGCCCTCGAAGTACAGCACCGTGTCGACGATGTGCTCGAGCACGCGCGGGCCGGCCAGGTTACCCTCCTTCGTCACGTGCCCGACCATGATGATCGCGGTGCCGGACTGCTTCGCGATGCGCGTGAGCTGCGCCGCGCACTCGCGCACCTGCGCGACCGAGCCGGGCGCCGACGTCAGCGCTTCCGAATAGACGGTCTGGATCGAGTCGATGACGGCAACGTCCGGCCGTTCCGCGTCGATCGCGGCCTGGATCTTCTCGAGCTGAATCTCGGCGAGCAGCTTCAGCTCGGCCGCCGGCGCGCCACCGTCGAGCAGCGCGAGCCGTTGCGCGCGCAACGCGATCTGCGCGGCGGATTCCTCGCCGCTGATATAGAGGGCGCGCCGCTCGCTCGCGATGTCCGCGAGCGACTGCAGCAGCAGCGTCGACTTGCCGATGCCCGGATCGCCACCGATCAGCACGACGCCGCCCGGCACCAGCCCGCCGCCCAGCACGCGATCGAATTCGCCGATGCCGGTCGAGAAGCGCGGCACGTCGGCCGCCTCGATGTCGACGAGGCGCTGCACCGGCGCCCGCTTCGCGAGCGACTGGAAGCGATGGGCGGCCGGCGACTCGGCAATCGATTCGACGAGGGTGTTCCAGGCCTGGCACGACGGGCATTGCCCCTGCCACTTCGGGGTTTGTCCGCCGCACTCGCTGCAGACGTAGACGGTTTTCTGTTTGGCCACGCGTGCTGCCCTTATTCCGCGCGCACCGGGACGCGGCCGGCGACCGCGCACATCAGTTCATAGCCGATGGTCCCGCAATGGCGCGCGACGTCGTCGATCGGCAGCGTGTTGCCCCACAGCTCGACCCGCGCACCGACGCCGGCTTGCGGGCACGGAGTCAGGTCGACGGTAATCATGTCCATCGACACGCGGCCGACGATCCGCGTGCGGATGCCGTCGACGATCACCGGCGTGCCCTCGGGCGCGACGCGCGGATAGCCGTCCGCATAGCCGCACGCAACGACGCCGACGCGCATCTGGGCCGGCGCGGAGAACGTCGAGCCATAGCCGATCGCCTGGCCCTTCGCGATCGTCTGCACGGCGATCAGCTCGGACGCGAGCGTCATCGCGGGCTTCAGCCCCGTGTCCGCGATATCGGCCGACAGCCCCGACGGCGACGCGCCGTACAGCACGATCCCCGGCCTCACCCAGTCGAAGTGCGTATCCGGATGCCACAGCACGGCCGCCGAATTCGCAAGGCTGCGCGCCCCGGCGATGTTTTCCGCGCCGCGCTCGAACGTCGCGAGTTGCTCGGCAACACCGCGCTCGTTGTCGGCGTCCGAAAAATGGGTCATCAACGTGATCTGGCCGATGCCGGGGCACGCGCGCGCACGCTCCCACGCAGCGCGGTATTTCTCCGGCACGTAACCGAGCCGGTTCATCCCGCTGTTCATCTTGAGCTGCACATTGACGGGCTTCGACAGCCGCGCCGTCTCCAGCATCCGCATCTGCTCGTCGTTGTGGACGGTGGTCGTCAGGCTGTAGCGGTCGATCACGTCGATGTCGGTCGAGCGGAAGAACCCTTCGAGCAGCAGGATCGGGCCGGCCCAGCCGAGCTCGCGCAGCTTCACGGCCTCGTCGAGATCGAGCAGGCCGAAGCCGTCGGTGCCGCGCAGGCCCGGAAACGCACGCGCGAGACCGTGGCCATACGCGTTGGCCTTGACGACCGCCCAGACCTTGGATGGGCCGGCAAATCGGCGGACGACGGAGAAATTGTTCGCGAGAGCGGCGGTGTGGATAGTGGCGGAGATCGGGCGCGGCATGGGAAATTTACGTAAAGACGCTTGCGAATCATCAGCTTACTGCGCCTTTTGAGCACCGAAGCCGACAATTTGCGGAACGATCGGGGAATCTTGCTAGTCCGAATTGCCGTATTTTCGTGTTATAAAGCCGTGCGCACAACCCATTTCGAACGGAATAAGCCGATCGCATACCAGGCGGCCTACGCGGCCTTGCCGCAGCGACGAAAGCATCGCATCAGATGAAAAAAGGTTTTTACACCATCATGGCCGCGCAGTTTTTCTCGTCGTTGGCCGACAATGCGCTTCTCATCGCCGCCATCGCTCTGCTGAAAGACCTCCACGCCCCCAACTGGATGACACCGCTGCTCAAGCTGTTCTTCGTGTTGTCCTATGTGGTGCTGGCGGCTTATGTGGGTGCGTTCGCCGATTCGCGTCCGAAGGGGCGCGTGATGTTCATCACCAATTCGATCAAGGTGGTCGGCTGCCTGATCATGCTGTTCGGCGCGCATCCGCTGATCGCGTACGGGATCGTCGGGTTCGGCGCCGCGGCCTACTCGCCCGCGAAATACGGCATTCTGACCGAGCTGCTGCCGGCCGACCGGCTCGTCGCGGCGAACGGCTGGATCGAAGGCACGACCGTCAGTTCGATTATCCTCGGCACCGTGCTAGGCGGTGCGCTGATCAGCCCGCACATCGCGTCGCACGTGATCGCGCACACGCCCGCCTGGATCAGCACGCCCGCCGAAGCGGCGATGGCGATCATCATGGCGATCTACGTGGTCGCCGCCATCTTCAACCTGCGGATTCCCGATACAGGCGCGCGCTACCCGAAGCAGGAGCGCGGCCCGATCAAGCTTCTCACCGATTTCGCCGACTGTTTCACGGTGCTCTGGCGCGACAAGCTCGGCCAGATCTCGCTCGCGGTCACGACGCTGTTCTGGGGCGCGGGCGCGACGCTGCAGTTCATCGTGCTGAAGTGGGCCGAAGTCTCGCTCAACATGTCGCTGTCCGAAGGCGCGATCCTGCAGGCCGTGGTCGCGGTCGGCGTCGCGGGCGGCGCGATCGCCGCCGCCGCGCGAATCCCGCTGAAGAAGTCGCTCACCGTGCTGCCCGTCGGCATCATCATGGGCATCGCAGTCATGCTGATGGCGTTCTACACGCGCGACCTGTTCCCACCGCACTGGGCCGTGCACTTCGGCCACCTGCGCCTGCCGGCGTACCTGATCGTCGCGTACATCTTCCTGATCTGCGTCGGCGCGCTGTCCGGCTATTTCGTGGTTCCGATGAATGCGCTGCTGCAGCACCGCGGTCACGTGCTGCTGTCGGCCGGCCACTCGATCGCGGTGCAGAACTTCAACGAGAACCTGTCGGTGCTCGTGATGCTGTGCCTGTATGCGGTGCTGGTCTGGCTCGACGTGCCGGTCGGCGTCGTGATCGTGCTGTTCGGCACGTTCGTCTGCCTGACCATGTGGCTCGTGATGCGCCGTCACCAGGCGAACCAGCGGCAGTTCGACTCGGTCGCGCTGATCGGCGAATCGCGGCACTGACGCTACACTTCCCGTTTCCGTACGTCGGCGCCGGTCTTCGCACCGGCGCCTTGCCATCATGACGCACCCGATACCCAACGTCCTGACGATCGCCGGCTCCGACTCGGGCGGCGGCGCAGGCATCCAGGCCGACCTCAAGACCTTCTCCGCGCTCGGCGCGTACGGCGCGAGCGTGATCACCGCGCTGACCGCGCAGAATACGCGCGGCGTAACCGGCGTGCACGCGCCGGACGCCGCGTTCGTGACGGCGCAGCTCGACGCGGTGTTCGACGACATCCGCATCGACGCAGTCAAGATCGGCATGCTCGCGAATGCGGCGATCGTGCACGCCGTGGCCGACGCGCTGCGGCGTTACGCGCCGCGCTTCGTCGTGCTCGATACGGTGATGATTTCGAAGAGTTCGCACGCGCTGCTCGCGCCCGACGCGGTCGATGCGTTGCGCGACACGCTGCTGCCGCTTGCGACCGTCGTCACGCCGAACCTGCCCGAAGCGGCCGCCCTGCTTGGCGACACGCCCGCGACGACCGAAGACGACATGGTCCGGCAGGGTCACGCGCTGCTGAAGACCGGCGCGCACGCCGTGCTGATGAAGGGCGGCCACCTGCCCGACGCGGCCGCGAGCCCCGACTGGCTCGTCAATGCGACGCATACGGTGCGGTTCGACGGCACCCGCGTGCCGGTCAGCAACACGCACGGCACGGGCTGCACGCTATCGTCGGCGATCGCCGCGCTGCTGCCGCAGCAGCCCGATCTCGACAGCGCGGCACGCGAAGCGAAGGTCTACCTGACCGGCGCGATCGCCGCGAGCGGCCGGCTCGACGTCGGCCGCGGCGTCGGCCCGGTCCATCACTTCCATCGCTGGTGGTAGGCGCCAGCTGACGCGGCGTCAGTGGTCTTGCGCGGCGAATGCCCGCGCGCGCGCCGACCAATCATCCGGCACGATGAAACCGCGCGCCGTTTCCCGCCATACGCCGTCGGCGTCCTGTCTGTGAACGCCGATCAGCGCGGGCGCCTGGCGCGCCGTCAATACGGACGGCAGCACCAGCGAATTCGCCAGCGATTCGGGCGCGGCATCGGCCGCCAGCCGCCGCGGCGCGAGCCATGCCAGCCGCGCCAGCACGTTCCACGCCACACCGTCGGGTTGAGCCGCCGCCCAGGCCGGCCACTGCGCGTGCGTGAGCCAGAAGCCGCGCGGATGATCCGCCGCGATTTCCGCGGCCACCGGCGGCAGCGGCACGCCGTGCGGATAGAACAGCCAGCCCTTGATGAACATCTGCGCATCGGACGGCGCGCCGTAGCCGAGCAGCGCGAACCCGTGGCGATCGCTCAGCCGCAACTGATGCTCGAGCAGGCGGCTGCGCTTGCGGTCGAGGCGGTCGACGAGATTCGGGCCGACAAAGTCCGCGAGCGATGCGTCGCCGTCCACCGGCGCGCATAGATAGCACTTCACCGCGAGTTCCCAGTGCAGGCGCTGCCCGCCCGGCGCATCGACGAGGAAATCGACCTCGCCGAGTGTCTTGCCGTTGCTGCGCAGCGGCAGGTTGGCCGCGACGAGCCGCAGCGACGGCCCGTGCATGAGGAAATATTCGAGCAGGCATTCGGCATAGCGGCCGAGCCGCACGGGCCGCAACCCGTCGAGCGCGCGGTGCAGCGGCTCGGGCGCGGCGTCGAGCGCGACGAGCCACGCTTCGACGGCCACCCGCTCGACCGCATCCGACCACGGATGCGCGAGCGGTGCGCCGGGCGCCGCGGTGAGCAGGCTCGGGCTCGCGAGGAGCCAGCCCAGATCGCGAACCGCGGCATCGTGCAGCGTATCGACGAACGCGAGCGCCGCGCCGCGCGTCATTGTCCGGCCGGCCCGTTCGCGTCGGCGCCCCCTGCCCGCTGGAACGTATCGCGCGCAAGGCACAGGTCGGCCCACGCCTTCGACTTGTCCTGCAGGCTGCGCAAGAGGTACGCAGGGTGGTAAGTGACGATCACCGGCACGCCTTCGTACGTGTGCACGCGGCCGCGCAGCGATGCGATGCTCGCATCCGTCTTCAGCAGCGTCTGCGCGGCGAAGCGGCCGAGCGCGACAATGAGCTTCGGCTTCACCAGCGCGACCTGGCGCTGCAGGTACGGCTCGCAGCGCGCGACCTCGTCGGGTTCCGGATTGCGGTTGCCGGGCGGCCGGCACTTGATCACGTTCGCGATGTAGACGTTATCGCCACGTTTGAGCGCCAGCGACTGCAGCATGTTGTCGAGCAGCTTGCCCGCCTGGCCGACGAACGGCTCGCCCTGCTTGTCCTCGTTCTCGCCCGGCGCTTCGCCGATCAGCATCCAGTCCGCTTCACGATCGCCGACACCGAACACGGTATTGGTGCGCTTCTCGCACAGGCGGCAGCTCGTGCAGTCGGCCACGCTTGCGGCGAGCGCATCCCAGTCGAGCATCGCCACCGGCGTCGCGGCAGGACGCGACTCGGCCGACGGCAGCGGATCGCCGGGCGGCGCCGCGTCGAACCAGGCGAAGTCGTCTTCGGTGATCGGCGGCATGTCGTCCGCCGCGGCGGCCGGCATCTGCTTGAAGGACGCACGATCGTCGTCGATCGCGGCACGCGGAGCCCCGCCCGCTTCGCAGGCCTGAGCCGCATCGCGTGCGGCTCCGCCAACCGGCGGCGTATCGTCACGCGCGAGCGCGCGCGTCGCGGACGGCTGCGCGTCACGAAGCGGCGCCGCCGCCGGCCGCGGCGCTGCCGCGACGGTTGCGGCCGCAACGGCGGATGCGTCATCCGCCGCGCCGGTTGCAGCAACCGGCGCTTCACCGCCTTCCGCGCGCTGCCCGCGCCGCACCCAGATCTGCGCGAGACCCATTTCCTCGAGCGCTGCTTCAGCCCACGCCATGCGCGTCCCCTTCGTCCTTGTTCAGCGTCAGACGCATCACGATCGCGTCCTCCCGGCTGCGATGCCGCGCCGGATAGTAGTTCTTGCGCCGGCCGATCGTCAGAAAGCCGAAGCGCTCGTACAGATGGATCGCGCGCGGATTGGACGGCCGCACCTCGAGCAGCACGCCGTCGAGCCGCTCCGCGCGCGAGATGCGCACGGCTTCGCGCAGCAGCGCGAGGCCCGCGCCAGACTGCTGGGCGGCCGGGGCGACACACAGGTTCAGCAGGTGCATCTCGTCGATCACCGGCATCAGCACGCAATAGCCGACGAGCGCGCCCGTCACGTGCCGCAGGCACACGCCGAAATAGCCGTTGCGCAGCGAATCCTCGAAGTTGCCGCGGCTCCACGGGAATTCGTACGCAACCTGCTCGATCGCGACCACCTCGTCGAGATCGGTGTCGGTCATCGGCGACAAATAGCGGTCGCTCAACAGTACGCCCGTCATCCTTTCGCTCCGCCCGTCTGCGCAGCGCGCGCCGCGATGCGCTCGGCGGTAGTCTGCGCGACCTTGTCGCGCACGTATTCCGGGGCGGCCTGGTCGGCCGGCACCGTACGGCCGGCGCGGAACGCCCGCAGCGCGGCATGCGCGACCGCCAGCGCATGCGGCAGCGCGTCGCCGTCGATCACGGCTGCTGCTGCGGCTGCCGGCAACTGCGCGCCGAACGCGGCAGCCGCGTTGCCCGCGAGCGTGAACGGCGCATCGGGCACGCCGACGGCGCCCGGCGCATCGAGCGACGCCGGATGCAGCGTGCGCCAGTCGCCGGCCTCGCCGTCCCAGGCAAAGTCGGCCCAGTACGCTTCATCCATCCGCGCATCGAGCGCGGCCAGCACGCGCATCGTGCCGGGCGCGCGCAGCCGCGCGTGCTCGGCGCACGCGAGCAGCGTGCTGACCGGCACGACCGGCAGCCCGCGCCCGAACGCGAGCCCCTGGGTAATGCCGGTCGCGGTACGCAGCCCGGTGAACGAGCCTGGGCCCGCGCCGAACGCGATCGCATCGCAGTCGGCGAACGTGAGGCCCGATTCGGCAAAGAGTTCCTGGATGGCCGGCAGCACGCGCGTGCTCGACACGGCGCCCGTCAGTTCGTGGCGGACCCAGGTTTGCGGGGGGGAAACGGCGTCATCGGCTTGAGCCGAGCGCAGCAGCGCGACCGAGCAGTATTCGGTCGACGTATCGATGGCGAGGAGCACTGTTTGCGTCATGGCCGACATTGTAATGCGGCGCCCCGCTCCCACGGGCGTTCAGACCCGATCGCAATGCGTACACCGCGCGGGCGGCGGTTTGGAAGGATCGCTCGACCCCGCGCGGCGCGGCGCTTGTTAAGATCGGCCGACTTGAAACCCTTACGGAGACACACGATGAGCGAACTCACCGCCCAATTCGACCAGGCCCAGATCGACGTCAAGCAACTGACCGAGCGACCGGGCAACCTGACGCTGCTGCGCCTGTACGCGCTCTTCAAGCAGGCGACCGACGGCGACGCGCACGGCGACAAGCCGGGCTTCACCGACATCGTCGGCAAGTACAAGTACGACGCATGGGAAGCGCTGAAAGGCACGTCGCAGGATGCAGCAAAGCAGCAATACATCGAACTCGTCGAATCGCTGAAGAACGGCACGGCGTCCTGACCTGTCCCTCCCGCCGCAATAGGCAGTCCGCAATAGGCAATCAAATCAGTGGCGCAGCGCAGCAAATTTCTTTATAATGCGGCCTGCGTCACCTCCCGCGCTCGGCTCGCAAGCCGTTCCGGCCCGACGCCTCGTAGCGTTAAGCTCCAATCCGGTTTAGAACCTGTCCCCTCCTGCTTCGACCCTTGCGGTCGTCAACTAGGCTGGCGGCCCCGCTCCTGAAGCGCGCCGCACCCAAAACAGCTTCTAATGCCTCATCCGCCGACGGTTCGGCGGATTGCACCCGTTTCCCGATTTGCTCGCTGAATCCGACGACTTGGGTATGCGCGATTGGCGCCGACGTTTCACCCACTGTGTTTCAAGGATTGTTATGACTTCGAGCATCAACACCAGCCCGCTCAACGCGATCGCCGACCAGGCGCTCGGTCTCGACGCCGCCGCACCGGCCGCAGTCGAACCGGCGTCGGACGAGCCGACTTTCGCGTCGCTCGGGCTGTCGCCGGAGATCGTCTCCGCGCTGCAGGCCGCCGGCTACGCCAAGCCGACGCCGGTCCAGCAGCGCGCGATTCCGGCCGGCATCGCCGGTCGGGATCTGCTGGTCTCGAGCCCGACTGGTTCGGGCAAGACCGCCGCATTCATGCTGCCCGCGATCGAACGTTTCGCGCAGCTCCAGAAGACGCAGGCGCAGCAACCGCGCGCGCCGCGTGACCCGAACCAGGGCGACCGCCGTGCGCGCCGCCCGCAGCCCGTCGCCCGCCCGGGCCTGCTCGTGCTGACGCCGACCCGTGAACTCGCGATGCAGGTCACCACGGCCGCGTCGACCTACGGCAAGCACCTGAAGCGCCTGCGCACCGTCAGCATCCTCGGCGGCGTCGCCTACGGCCAGCAGCTGATGCTGCTCGCGAAAAACCCCGAGATCCTGGTCGCCACGCCGGGCCGTCTGCTCGACCACCTCGAGCGCGGCCGCATCGACCTGTCCGAGCTGAAGATGCTCGTGCTCGACGAAGCCGACCGCATGCTCGACATGGGCTTCATCGATGACATCGAGACGATCGTCGCCGCCACGCCCGAGTCGCGCCAGACGATGCTGTTCTCGGCCACCCTCGACGGCAAGATCGGCTCGCTGACGAGCCGCCTGCTGAAGGATCCGGAACGCATCGAAATCCAGCAGCGTCTCGAATCGCGCGCGAACATCGCGCAGACCGTCCATTACGTCGACGACCGCGACCACAAGGATCGCCTGCTCGATCACCTGCTGCGCGACGACGCGCTCGACCAGGCGATCATCTTCACGGCGACCAAGATCGATGCCGACCAGCTCGCCGGCCGTCTCGCCGACGCCGGCTTCGAATCGGCCGCGCTGCACGGTGACCTGCCGCAGGGCGCACGTAACCGCACGATCCGCGCGCTGCGCGAGCGTCGCGTGCGCGTGCTGGTCGCGACCGACGTCGCGGCCCGCGGCATCGACATCCCGGGCATCACGCACGTGTTCAACTACGACCTGCCGAAGTTCGCAGAAGACTACGTGCACCGTATCGGCCGTACGGGCCGTGCCGGCCGCTCGGGCACCGCGGTGAGCCTCGTGCACCACGCCGAGCAAGGCGCGCTCAAGCGCATCGAGCGCTTCGTGCGCTCGCCGCTGCCGGTCAACGTGATCGAAGGCTTCGAGCCGCGCAAGGCACCCCCGCGCAATGATCGCGGCACCGGCGGCCGCGGCCGTCCGGGCGGCGGTAACGGTGGTCGTCGTTTCGGCGGCAAGCCGGGCGGCGGTTACAGCGGCAACGGTGGCAACGGCCGCAGCTACGGCGGCGGCAATGGCGGCGGCTGGAGCGGCAAGCCGGGCGGCAGCCGTGACGGCGGCCCGCGTCGCGATGGCCAGCGCAGCGGCGGCCCGCGTCGCAGCAACTCGGCGTCGTAAGCACGCCCGGGCGGCCGTCCAGCCGCGCCGCCCATCCGGCAGACCGGCGCACCCGCGCCGGTTTTTTTTCGTCCCGTGCCGCATTTCACGATGCGGAAAATTTTTTTGTGTCGTAAAAAATCATGCTGCGCGGCACAACCTTACGATTGCGAGATGGGAAAAATCGTTTCTTATTGCGAAACACATGACTCAACCAATTGATTAATAAAGATTAAAAAGTTTCAAACTTCCTTGGATAGCCCCTGTTTCACTCCGATCGGTTTGCCTAGACTCTTATACAAGACTTCGCGAAACGGCACGTACCCGCCCCGCTTCGAGAACAGCATCACGATCGTCCGATTCGACTCATCAGGCAACACACCGCATCAAGGAGCTCATCATGTCGCGACAGCAACAGGCACAGGAACTGCAAACGCAATGGGAAACCGACCCGCGCTGGAAGGGCATCAAGCGCAACTACACGGCTGAGGACGTGGTTCGCCTGCGCGGCTCGATCGCCGTCGAGCACACGCTGGCCAAGCGCGGTGCGGAAAAGCTGTGGAGCCTCATCAACGAAGAGCCGTTCGTCAACGCGCTCGGCGCGCTGACCGGCAATCAGGCGATGCAGCAGGTGAAGGCAGGTCTGAAGGCAATCTACCTGTCGGGCTGGCAAGTCGCCGGCGACGCGAACGTCGCGGGCGAAATGTATCCGGACCAGTCGCTGTACCCGGCGAACTCGGTGCCGCTCGTCGTCAAGCGCATCAACAACACGCTGACGCGTGCGGACCAGATCCAGTGGTCCGAAGGCAAGAACCCGGGAGACGAAGGCTATGTCGACTTCTTCGCGCCGATCGTTGCGGATGCGGAAGCTGGCTTCGGCGGCGTGCTGAACGCGTTCGAGCTGATGAAGGCGATGATCGAGGCAGGCGCATCGGGCGTCCACTTCGAGGACCAGCTCGCGTCGGTGAAAAAGTGCGGCCACATGGGCGGCAAGGTGCTCGTGCCGACGCGCGAAGCCGTCGCGAAGCTGTCGGCGGCGCGTCTCGCGGCCGACGTGATGGGCACGCCGACCGTGCTGGTCGCGCGGACCGACGCGGAAGCAGCCGACCTGATCACGTCCGACATCGACGACAACGACAAGCCGTTCCTGACGGGCGAGCGTACGGTCGAAGGCTTCTTCCGCACGAAGCCGGGCATCGAGCAGGCGATCTCGCGCGGCCTTGCGTATGCGCCGTACGCCGACCTGGTCTGGTGCGAAACGGGCAAGCCTGATCTGGAGTACGCGAAGAAGTTCGCGGAAGCGATCCACAAGCAGTTCCCGGGCAAGATGCTGTCGTACAACTGCTCGCCGTCGTTCAACTGGAAGAAGAACCTCGACGACGCGACGATCGCGAAGTTCCAGAAGGAACTCGGCGCGATGGGCTACAAGTTCCAGTTCATCACGCTGGCCGGCTTCCATGCGCTGAACTACTCAATGTTCAACCTCGCGCACGGCTATGCCCGCACGCAGATGAGCGCGTTCGTCGAACTGCAGCAGGCCGAGTTCGCGGCGGCCGACAAGGGCTTCACCGCCGTCAAGCACCAGCGCGAAGTCGGCACCGGCTACTTCGACGCGGTGACGCAGACGGTCGAGCGGGAAGCATCGACGACCGCACTGCACGGCTCGACCGAAGACGAACAGTTCTTCGACGGCAAGAAGGTCGCATAACGCGCGAAAGCATCGCGCCGATACCCGCCCGTCACACGACGGCGCGGCATCGGCTGCACCGAATAAAAATCAGGGAGGAGACGGCAGGCGCGCGGTGATCCGCGCGACCCGCCGCGCGGCCTGCGGCCGCCAGCAACGACGCGCGCCGGCTTCGTCCGGCGCGCCCTTTTTCAGCGGCGCTGCCGTGCCGCGCCCGCGCGGCCACACACGACACCGCATCTACCGATAGACGATCACCGGAATTTTCGTATGGGTCAGCACGCGCTGCGTTTCGCTGCCGATCAGCAGGCTGCCGAGCCCGCGGCGTCCGTGGGACGCCATGAAGATCACGTCGCAGCCGCCGCGTTCCGCCGCCTCGATGATGCCGAGGTACGGCGACGGGTGCACGCTCGTCCAGCTGTCGCAGACGACGCCGGCCGCCTTCGCGGCCGCCTGCACGTCGTCGAGGTGCGCGCGCGCCTCGCGCTCGCTGCGCGCCCGGAAATCGGCGGGCGGCTCGATGATCACTTCGGAAAACGGCGAGTACGGATACTGCGGCAGGCATGCATAGGCCGTGACCTGCGCGCCGACCGCACGCGCCAGGTCGATCGCGCCGTCGATCGCCTTCTGCGACAGTTCGGAACCGTCGGTTGGAACGAGGATGTGCCGGAACATCGCGCCCTCCTGCGTCAAACGCACGGCGCGCGCCGCGAACCCATGCGAGATGGCCCCGGCGCGTCGCGCATGCCAGTTTCGATTGTAGTGCGCGAAACCGGACGCCCGGCGCCGGCAGCGGGTTCGCCCTCATATCGGAAACGCGTGGGCAGGCACGCCCTACTCCCCCCAATACCCGGGCCGCTCGTACGTATGTTTCAGGTAATCGAGAAACAGGCGCACGCGCAACGGCAGGTGGCGGCGCTGCGGAAACACCGCATGGATGCCGATCGGCGGTGCCGCGAATGCATCGAGCACGCTGACAAGCCGGCCGGCCGCGATATCGTCGCCGACCTCCCACCACGAGCGCCATGCCAGGCCGTAGCCGGCGAGGCACCACTCGTGCAGCACCGCGCCGTCCGAGCATTCCATCGTGCCGTTCACGCGGATCGACACGACCTTGTCGTCCTCCTGGAACGCCCAGCCGCGCTGCTGGTTCGCGTTCGCGGCAAGAGCGAGGCAGTTGTGGCGCGCGAGTTCGGCGAGCGTGGCGGGCGTGCCGCGCCGCTCGAGATAGGCTGGCGACGCAACGCACACGCGCCTGTTCTCGCCGAGTTTCAGCGACACCAGCGACGAATCGGGCAGCTCGCCAAGCCGCACCGCGCAATCGAACCCTTCGTTGACGAGGTCGACCATCCGGTCGGACAGGTCGAGCGTGACCGACACGTCCGGATGCGCGCCGCTGAATTCGGGCACGAGCGGCGCGACATGGCGCCGCCCGAAACCGGCCGGCGCGGAAATGCGCAGGTGGCCGCTCGCCTTCACGCCGCCTGCGGACACGCTCGCCTCGGCGTTTTGCATGTCGTTGATGATCCGCTGGCAATCCTCGAGGAAGGCCGAACCCTCGAAGGTCAGCGTGAGCTTGCGCGTCGTGCGCACCAGCAGCTTGACGCCGAGCCGCTCCTCGAGCGCGTCGAGGCGGCGGCCGATGATCGCCGGCGCGACGCCCTCCGCATGCGCAGCCGCCGACAGGCTGCCCTTCGCCGCGACCGCGGCGAACGTTTCGATCTGTTTGAACCGGTCCATGACTCGAAAGGGCGGCCATCCCGCCCTTCAAATAGCTTGAGCCGCTCAAGATTAGGTATATGAAAGTAAAAGATCAAGTGATGATTAGCGTCTTTTTTAGTACATGTGATCACGAATAGAATCGACCTGACCTCTGAAACTGGAGCGCAAGGCTATGTCGGCCACAACGACACTCTCCTCTCCCGACGCAATCCTCTTCGACGCATTCGGCACGTTGTTCGACGTGCATGCGGTCGTGGCCGCGGCAGAGCAGATGTTTCCCGGTCACGGGGACAGGTTGTCGCAGCTGTGGCGACGCAAGCAAATCGAATACTCGCAGTTGCGCACGCTCGCCGACCCGGCTGGCGCCCGTTATCGCCCGTTTCGCGACATCACGCTCGACGCACTGCGGTTCGCCGCGCGCCTGCTCGGCCTCGCACTGAACAGTGCGGCCGAGAAGCGGCTGATGGACGAATACGCGTGCCTGTCCACCTATCCCGACACGGTGCCAGCGCTGCGCAAGCTGCGCGCGCTCCAACCACGGCCTCCGCTCGCGATCCTGTCGAACGGCAACCCGGAAATGCTCGACATCGCAATCAAGAGCGCCGGCATGACCGGCCTGTTCGATCGCGTGCTGTCGGCCGATGCAGTGCGTGCGTACAAGCCGAGCCCGGCCGCATACGCACTCGGCACCGCCGCGTTCGGCGCGAACCCGCGCGACATCGTGTTCGTGTCGTCGAACGCCTGGGACGTCGCGGGGGCCGCCTGGTTCGGCTACACGACGTTCTGGCTCAACCGCACGGGCGCGCCCGCCGAGGAACTCGGCGTGCCACCCGACGGCACCGGCAGCGGCATGGCCGATCTGCTCGCATTCCTCGCCACCCCGGCTCCGTCCGGCAGACCCGCAAACCGCGCGCGCCCCGGCCCGGGCGCATGACGTTCGCAGCGCTGCCGCCTTTCCCCTTCACCGAAACCGCAACTGACCGACCAAGGAGATGAGACTCATGAGCACCCCGATCACGCTGCCGCAAGGCATGGCGATCACCGGCGAAATCAAGCCGGGTTACGAAGCGATCCTGACGCCTGACGCACTCGCACTCGTCGCGGCACTGCACCGCACGTTCGAGCCGCGCCGCCAGGCGCTGCTGCAAGCCCGTGTCGAGCGCACCAAGCGCCTCGATGCCGGCGAACGCCCCGATTTCCTGGCCGAAACGAAGGCGATCCGCGAAGGCGACTGGAAGGTCGCACCGCTGCCGGCGGACCTCCAATGCCGCCGTGTCGAAATCACCGGCCCCGTCGAGCGCAAGATGATCATCAACGCGCTGAACTCCGGCGCCGACTCGTACATGACGGACTTCGAGGATTCGAATGCGCCGAGCTGGACGAACCAGATCGACGGACAGATCAACCTGAAGGACGCGGTACGCCGCACGATCTCGCTCGAGCAGAACGGCAAGTCGTACCAGCTGAACGACAAGGTCGCGACGCTGATCGTGCGTCCGCGCGGCTGGCACCTCGACGAGAAGCACGTGACGGTCGATGGCCAGCGCGTATCCGGCGGTATCTTCGATTTCGCGCTGTTCCTGTTCCACAACGCGAAGGAACTGATCGCGCGCGGCTCGGGCCCGTACTTCTACCTGCCGAAGATGGAAAGCCATCTCGAGGCGCGCCTGTGGAACGACATCTTCGTCGCGGCACAGGAAGCGGTCGGCGTGCCGCGCGGCACGATCCGCGCGACGGTGCTGATCGAGACGATCCTCGCCGCATTCGAGATGGACGAGATCCTGTACGAACTGCGCGAACACAGCTCGGGCCTGAACGCCGGCCGCTGGGACTACATCTTCTCGGCAATCAAGAAGTTCAAGAACGACCGCGACTTCTGCCTGGCCGACCGTTCGAAGATCACGATGACGGTGCCGTTCATGCGCGCCTATGCGCTGCTGCTGCTGAAAACCTGTCACAAGCGCAACGCGCCGGCGATTGGCGGGATGAGCGCGCTGATTCCGATCAAGAACGATCCGGAAGCGAACGACAAGGCGATGGGCGGCGTGCGCTCGGACAAGCAGCGCGACGCGACCGACGGCTACGACGGCGGCTGGGTCGCGCACCCGGGCCTCGTGCCGATCGCGATGGAAGAGTTCGTCAAGGTGCTCGGCGACAAGCCGAACCAGATCGCGAAGCAGCGCGACGACGTGCAGATCGAAGGCAAGAACCTGCTCGACTTCCAGCCTGAAGCACCGATCACCGAAGCCGGCCTGCGCAATAACATCAACGTCGGCATCCACTATCTCGGCGCCTGGCTCGACGGCAACGGCTGCGTGCCGATCCACAACCTGATGGAAGACGCGGCCACCGCCGAAATCTCCCGCTCGCAGGTGTGGCAGTGGATCCGCTCGCCGAAGGGCGTGCTGGACGACGGCCGCAAGGTCACGGCGGAACTCGTGCGCGAATTCGCGAAGGCCGAGCTCGACAACGTGAAGCGTTCGGTCGGCGGCAACACGCAGCCGTACGAGCGTGCCGCGGCGATCTTCGAACAGATGTCGACGTCGGAAGGCTTCACCGAATTCCTGACGCTGCCGCTGTACGAGGAAATCTGACGGCGCGGACGGGTCCTGCCGGACCTGGTTCGCCCCCTCCCGCTCGCCGCCGGTCGCACGACACGGCGGCATGAAAAAAGCGCCCCGCAGGGCGCTTTTTCTTTTGCGGCGCGGGCGATATGCCGCGCCGCACTCAGGCGGCTTCTCGCTCGCGCCGGTGCTGAACCCAGTCGCCCGATGCGATGCGCGGACGGTCGGCCGCCGCATGCGCGGCGACCGGATAGTAGACGCACGCATACGTACGGCCGCCGAGCTCGATGGTCACCGGCTCCTGCCGGAACAGCGTATCGACGCCCGGGTAGACGCGCTCGATCTCGTCGAGCACCGGTACCAGCTGATCATCGATCTCGTAGACATCGCCCCACACAATCGACTGGCCGGTCGCCCCGGCGATCATGCCCGGATACGTGCCGAAATCATACAGTTCGCCCGGCAGCGCGGCCGCGCCGAGCAGCGTCGGTGCCGCGATCCCGTACCGCGCAGCCGCATGGCCGATGTCGTTGGCCTCCCCCGCTCTCAACGTGCCGTAGACGAATACGTAGCGCATTGTGGTTCTCCTCTTCGATTCAGGTGTTGCCGTGCCGGGCCGTCGCGGTCGCGGTCGCCGGCGTCGTCGGGGCGCCGTTCGCGCGATAAAAAGCGCCCGCATCGATAGACCGCGCTGGCCGCCCGATGGTTCTTTTCCACACGACGCGTCGGGCAGACCGACGCCGAGGCTCATTCCGGCCGAAGCGCGTGCGGCTCCATACAAAGTTCATTTGAACGGTGCATTATCGGCCGAAAACCGCCGCATGCGCCTGCGCGGCACCTTCTAGAATAACGGCATCGCCGCCGCGCCGACCAAATCGTCCATGAATCCGCCCGCCCAAGCCGACGCATCGAACCCCTACGACGTCATCGACATCCCGCCCGAGTTCGCACCGACCCGCGTTCACCCGATGCGCGTCCGGGCGCGGCAGGTGGACGCCGGCCGCCGGATCCCGCTGCATACGCACGCGTGGGCACAGCTCGCGTATGCGTCGCGCGGCGTGCTGCGCGTTGCAACGACCGGGACGACGTGGATGGTGCCGCCGTCCCGCGCGATCTGGGTGCCGCCGCACGTCACACACGAAGTCGTGATCGTCGAGGAGGCGTACTTGCGGACGCTGTATATCGACGAGTCGATCGTGCCGGACGGACTGGACGCATGCCGGGTGGTTGAAGTGACGGGCTTGCTGCGCGAGCTGATCGTCGCGCTCGACGCACGCAACCTGAGCGATGCGCGCGAACGGCTGCTGTGCGGGCTCGTCCTCGACGAGCTGAGCCACGCCGAACCGCTGCCGCTCGCGGTGCCGATGCCCGACGAGAAACGGCTGCGCATGCTGTGCGAGTCGGTGCTCGCGCAACCGGCGCATGCGGAATCGCTCGAACACTGGGCGAGCGAGGTCGGCGCGAGCACGCGCACGATTTCGCGACTCTTCAAGCAGGAACTGGGCGTAAGTTTTTCGCAGTGGCGACAGCAGGCGCTGCTCGCGCGCGCGATCCCGCTGTTGAACCAGGGGCGTCCGCTGTCGCATATCGCGCGCGAACTCGGCTACCAGAGCCAGAGCGCGTTTTCGGCGATGTTCCGGCGCGCGTTCGGCGAAAGCCCCCGCGCGTTCATGCTACGCGGCTACGAGCACCGCAGCACCGAAGACGGCATCGCGGTGGACGATGGCCTCGACGACGACGTGATCGGCACCGCCCGCTGACCGTCGCCGTGCCGCACCGTTACGCGCTCAGACCGGGCGCACCATGTGGCGAATCGAACCGAGTTGCGCCAGCCTCGACCCGGTGACACGGTAACCCATGCGCTGGTAGAGCCGTGCGGCCGGATTGTCGACGAACACGCGCAACTGCAGTTCGTGCAGCCCGCGGGCGCGCGCCCAGCGATGCGACATGTCGAGCATGTAGGTGCCGGCTCCCTGCCCGCGATGACCGGCTGCGATCTGCACGTCGCGGATATGCAGCGAATCGCCCTCTTCGGTCACGCGCAGCACGCCGATGCGTTCACCGTCGGCTTCCAGGATGAAGTTTTCGGATTCGCGCCAGCTCGCATAGAACAGGTCGCTGCGCCAGACGAGTCCATGGCGCTTGTAATAGCCGCCCATGTTGCCGTGCGTCAGCGCCTCGGCAAACGGAAAATCGCCAGGCTCCGCAGGCCGGAGCTGATACAGCAATCGCAGGTCGGTCGGATCGAGCATCGCGCGGGGGTCAAGAACGCTTTCCGCCACGATAGCGCAGTCGCGGGAGGATGCAATCGCGAATTTCTCGTAGCGACGCGACTGCGGGAGCGTAACCCGACGATGCAAATGAAGAAGCCCGCACAAGGTGGGCTTCTTCATTTTTTGGCGGAGCGGACGGGACTCGCCTACATCCCGCAGGCCGCGGCTGAGCGTGCACGCGCAGCCCTTCGAGTCCCGCCGGAAGCCGCGCAGGCGGCTTCCTCCACTCGGCAGTCACGCGCCCGCAAACTGGCACGAACGGAAATACAAATGAAAAAGCCCGCACAAGGCGGGCTTCTTCATTTTCTGGCGGAGCGGACGGGACTCGAACCCGCGACCCCCGGCGTGACAGGCCGGTATTCTAACCGACTGAACTACCGCTCCAGTCTTGCTTCTTGCCTGGCAGGCGTCGGTTACTTCCTGCCGGCGCATCGTTTGTTCGAACGACGCCGAAATCTGGCGTCCCCTAGGGGATTCGAACCCCTGTACTCACCGTGAAAGGGTGATGTCCTAGGCCTCTAGACGAAGGGGACAACGCACTGCTTACATCTTTAATACAAAAGCCCGCTCAAAGCGTTCATTTGAACGGGCTTCGTTCTGGCGGAGCGGACGGG